>JAMCTM010000017.1 GCA_023379465.1 Patescibacteria group bacterium | reverse complement strand
GTTCGGTCACCAAAATACCAAGGTATTTTGGTGACCGAACCCACCGGCTTTGGTAAGAATTAGCTCGGGTCTATTAGGGTGGGCAGAAATTGGTATTCCCGACTCATACTCTGATTGTATCAGTAATTTATCTATATTTCTTCCGCTTAGGGTCGCTCTAGTAGTTTTCCCGCCAACGATAACCAGATTATGCATAACTTTTGAAATATTTGTTACTTCAGAAATAGACTGTTCAATTTTACGCCGCATTACTTCATTATTCACGATTTCATTTGGGCCGGAAATGTACACCGCTTTACTTTTTTTCAATTGCTTTTGCAGATAGTCTTTTACAGCTTGCAGAGATTTGCTATTACCAATGTCCTTGCTTGATAATTCCACGCCTGGAGTTCCCAGATTTTTAAAGGCATCTCTCTGTAATCTTGAAACTTGATTAATACTGCCAATAACAAAAAGTGTTGGTTTCGTTTTGTCGATCGCAAAGCCAACTTGCTTATCGGAAATCTTTGGTAACGCGCTTGCTAAACCTGACGAGCCAGCCATTGATGCTCCTATAGATATTCCCGCCTTTACTATGAGTTCTAAATCAGTTTGATCACGAGTGTCAAATGTGAATTTTCTTTTTTTTGACTTTGCTGTTATTCTTAGAATATTGCCTATTCCTTTATCCAACAATCTCCAGTTGATATGCTCCGTATCGGTTCTGTTCTCATGAATTAATGAGCTAGTTTTATGAAAGGCCCTGTCCCTTACAAATTCTGTTTCCATAACCGGCCTTTCTTTTATAAGATACACCCCGTTAACGCAAAGCCTACCATGAAATGGGAATGCGGGTGCTATAAATATTGGTTTATTAGTGTTAAATTGTTGCAATATGTCTATATCGCTTAAAAAATTGCCTCGTAAAGTAGAATCAATTTTTAAAAACAGAGGTATCGTTGATCCCAGGCCATTCATCTCAATTGCTCGGCCAAGTTTATTTCTGCTTACTTTTGGATTATTATATCTGGAATTAAGATCTAGAATCAGACATTCAATTTGGGAGATTTCCGGTTTATCTTGTTGAAGCCTAATAACAGTTTCGTATCCTCTTGAATGGAAAGCGCCTCCTGCGTCTAAGGCTCCTGTAGCATCATCTGAGCAGCACAATATTTTTTTTGCCATGTTTTAAACAGGAATATAACAAACTTTTATATAATAATCAACCATGGGGTAATTTTGACGAATTTAATTTTTTAATGCCCGGTTCGGTGGTATAATTAAGGCATGCGGATAAAGATTATTTCCTGGAATATCTGGAAGGGAAAAAATTTAGACAGGATTATAGATTTTCTGGAAAGGGAAAATGCCGATATTATCGGTCTTCAGGAGGTTATAGAGAAAGACGCTGTTAAGGGAGGGATAAACATAGGATCTTTTATCGCCGATAAACTTGGATACTTTTTAACATACTGTAAGGCTTTCACGACGGATAGGCATGTGCCCGTTTTTGATATCGGCAACGCCACCCTGTCGAGAATTAAGCCTTTAAAATCAAAATGTATATTTTTAAGCGGGATTGAGGAATATAAAGGCGACTCCCAGACAGAACCAAGGATCGCGGTTGAAACACAATTTTCTATCGGCGGCAAATCTTTGACTGTTTTTAACACCCATTTATCCTATTCGGATAAGCTGGCCGTCTCAAACATCAGAAAAAAACAGACAGAGAAACTCATTGGGCTTTTAAAAAGCCAAAACACAATACTTCTTGGTGATTTTAATGCCGCACCGGAAAGCCCGGAGGTAAAATCAATAGCAAAGATTTTAAAAAACGCTGATCAGGGTTCGTTTCTGCCTACCTGGAGCGTTTACCCCGCTGACTATAAAGGATTTAAGGTGGATGGCTTGAAATACAGGATTGATCATATGTTTATGGGAAGAGGTGTAAAGATTAGAAAATTTTGGCTTGGCAAATCCGGTGCTTCGGATCACCTGCCTCTATTGGCGGAGACGGAAATCTAAAATCCGAGCGAAACCTACTCCCCTATCCCCATAGCGAAGGCGGCGAGGTTTTCCTTTTTTCTGTCTTCTTTGATGAAAAGGGATACCAGTGCCCCGACTGCCATTATGGCAACCGACAGTTTAAAAACATTGCTGTAGGCAAGAATAGTTGCCTTAACAGAGATTAGATAGGCCGCCTGTTTTATCATCTCCGGGTTAAGGGTGTTAATAACAGAGTATTGTTTTATGGCGTTAAGGCTTGAGGCGGTATTGTTGGTAAGAATTGTGGCAAAAATCGCGATCCCGAATGCCCCGGAAAGATTTCTTGCCAAGGCCAGAACGGATGAGGCAATGCCGACTTCCGATATCGGGACCGTTGAAGTCGCGGCCCTGGTTAAAGGCGCGAGTCCGAGTCCCAAGCCAAAAGCAAACAGGGCAAGACGCTCTGCTATATCCCAAAAAGTCCAGGAAACGTCAATGCCGATAAACAGACACATTGCCAAGGTTGACCAAAGCATTCCCGCGGTTATGACATACCTTGAAGGAATTTTAGCTGACAATTTTGCCCCTGCCTGCGCGGCGATAAGAATACTAATCGCCATCGGTATGAAGACATAGCCTGATTTGGTTACCGAATAGCCAAGAAAATTCTGGACAAAAATAGGAATTAGAAAAATGCTGCCTACCATTCCCATAAAAGAAAAAAAGGAGGCGATAATCGAGATTGTAAAGGTTTGAATCTTGAAAAACTTGAGGTCAAGGACCGGCTCTTTTTGATTTTTTTCAAGCAGGATAAAAACGGCAAGCGAGATTAGGGATGCCATATAAGACAAAAGGCTTTTTAGCGAGATCCATCCCCAGTCCTGTCCTTGCTCCAGGACTAAAACTAAAATACCCAGAGAAAATCCTAACAGCAGGGATCCCAAAACATCAAAATTTTTAACGCCTTTTATTTTTTCAACCGGTTCCCTGATAAACTTCCAAGCCATCAGGGTGCCAATCGCGCCAAGCGGAACATTGACGTAAAAAACCGCCCTCCAGGAAAAATTATCTATGAGCGGCCCTCCCAAAATCGGACCGAAAATCTGCGCTCCGGCAAAGATCGCGGACCAAATTCCCATGGCCCTGGCCCTTTTATCCATATCGCGAAATTCAAAAGCCAGAATCGAGAGGGCCAGCGGATAATCAATGGAAACCGTAATTGCCTGCAGTACCCGAAAAAAAATCAGGGAAGAAAGGTTAAAGGATAGTCCGGCCAAAGCCGAGGTTAGGACGAAGCCGATAATGCCAAAAAGATATAAAGGTTTTCTGCCTATTAAATCTCCCAGCTTGCCAAAGATAGGCACAAAAATAGCGTTGGCGATAATATAGGCTGTTGATATCCAGCCTGCCTGGGAAACCGTTATCGCGAAGTCGGTTATAATATGGGGAATTGCCAGATTGACAATTGTTCCATCCAGTCTTCCCAAGAAACTGGCTATCATTACTGTGGCAAGAACCAGCCACTGCCTGCTTGTAAAACTTTTTTTGTTTTCTTTCGGGGATTTATTCATAAATTAGAGAAGGCTTTAGTTGGTGTAGACCGTTATCCTGGCCGACATGCCGTCTTTAAGCCGGGGGTATTTTCGCGTATTGTAGTTTACATAAACTTCGAACTGCTGGGTTGGCCTCTGACTCGAGATAGAAAAGGCGGCCTGGGTTTGTTTCGCGCTTTCGGAGATGGCATCAACATATCCCCAGAAAGTTTTGCCTGGAAAGGCATCAACGGTAAAGGAGGCCGCCTGCCCTATTTTTATAAGATTTAAGCCTTTATTTTCGTCAATCGTTCCGGTGGCTCGCAGATGATTTGGGTTAATTAACTGCATTATAGGCGCTTGAGGACTTACGGAACTGCCGACGTCTTGGTTAATGCCTGTTACAATCCCGTCGGAATCCGCCCTTATGGTGTCTGAGTCAACAACAGCTAGGGCCTGGCCTTTGGTTACGAATTCTCCCCGGTGCGCGATTAGGCTGATAAGCCTGCCGGATGACCGCGGCGCCACCGAAATAACAGGCGCTTCTATTAAGGAATCTTCGATCTCTACCCTTCCTTCTCTAAACTGATAAAACAAATATCCGCCCGAGAGGAGCATAAAAAGCAAAACGCCTATTGCTATCCTGATAACAGTTGGGTTTTTAAATTTGGCAAGAAAATTCTTCATGCTTATAAAACTTGGTATCTGTTGCTTATTATTGATTTTGGATTTTCAATAATTTTGTCTCTTCCGGAAAGCCCGCTTTCTATCTCGGTAAAGGAGCCGTGCTCCGGGCCGACAATTACTTTTTTTAAGACCGGTTTACCATTGTCGTTGACCCAAAGATAGCTTTTGTTAAGAACAATCCAGGTGGGGACCAGAATGACGTCTTTCCCTTTAACGTTATTGATCAGAACAGATCCTGTTTCTCCGATTTGAGTTTTTCCAACCAGTCCACCTGATGCGATATCTGCCTTATACGCCTTACTGCCGTTGGCAAGTGTTATTTGCCGCGGATATATTTTGCTAACTACTCCCGTAAACGTTTGGCCGCCCGATGTTTGGATTATCGCCTTCTGCCCGGGCGAAACATAGTCAATCTCGTTTTCCGGAACATCCGCCCTAAAAACCAAACTATTCGGATCCTCAATGGTAAAAGAGGCGGCGGGGGTAATATTTAGGCCATTGACTGTTACGTCTTCGTGGGTAAGGATGCCGTTAATGGGAGAAGTCAGGACAGCGAGTCTCAAAGCGTAGTTTGCCAGTTCAACCTGGATCACCGAGTTATCCAGGCTTGCCTGATTTTGATCAAGAATTCTCTTAACGATGTTATTGATAACATCAGCCTGACTTTGTCCGGATAATCCCGCTTTATTTAAGGTGTCAAGTGAATACTCCTGCGAGCCTTGTAAAACCCCTGTTTTGCTATTTTCCCGGGTTTGGTCAAAGGTGTCGCGGGCGGATCGGTAGTTATTTAAAGCCTCGGTTAGCTCCCTTTTAAGTTCGTAGGTGTCAAGCTGGGCAATTGTTTCGCCTTGATAAACCCTGTCCCCTTCTTTAAGGGGGAGATAGACAAGTTTTCCCGCTGTTTGAAAATGCAAAACCGCTTCGTTTTGCGAGACCACGCTGCCCTCGGCCTGAATTCTTGAAGAAGCCGCTTGGGGAAAGACCTCTTTTGCTTTCTCAGACGCATCCCCTTTTAAAAAGGGGGGCAATATTTTAATCACGGCGATAACCGAAATTAAAACAACAAAAAAAACAATTAAATTCGCTTTTGCAAGAATCTTATTTTTCATTGACTTTTTTGATATTTTCCAAAAGGGATGAGAGAATGGATACCAGATTTTTCTTATCTTTTGCCGAAAGATAGGAAACCATGGTTTCTATTTTTGCTTTTCTTTCCCTCATTGCCTTTTTAAGCAGTCTCGCGCCCGAAGCGCTTAACCTTACCCTGACTATCCGTCTGTCTTTTTCTTTTCTTGCTCTTTTTACAAAGCCTAACTTTAGTAAATTATCGGATAGGGCCGTTGCCGTTGGCAGGGTGATTGAGAAATTATCCGCCAATTCCTTCATCTTGACCCCGTTTTCTTTGCTTATAAAATGCAGGGCCTGAATCTGCAGAAGCGACAGATGGGCCGTTTTGCTATAAAAACTAATTTTCTCTCTCATCTGGCGAAAGATTGAAAACAATAGCTCTATGATCTGGTCATTCATATCCTTATCCATAAATACTTAGGTTATCTAATTATTAGAGATTATAACAGAAGAGGAATAATCCTGTCAAGGATTAAGGGCCTAAGCGCGGGAGAGCTCCTTCTCGAATTTATTCCATTTCGCGAATGCCTTAGTTATGGGTAATATCTCTAAAAGGTAGCGGAGAAAGACCAACTGCTGGATGATCCATCCCAAGAATCCGGCGGTTGTAAAAAACTTTAGGCGTGCCAAGGCAAACCTTCCTTTTACCGGTACGATATAGCCAAAATGGCGGAAGCGGTATTTTACAAGAGGTTTTCCTTCCAGGCTGTTATAAACATTTTCGCCGGCAATCTTTCCCTGATCCTGTGCAACCTGGGCTACGCCCGGGGCGGTTTTTTGTGTTTTGGGGTCAATGAAACAAGCCGCGTCGCCGACAGCAAAGATATTGGAAAAACCGATAATTCGCAGATTTTCATCAACTTTTACCTGTCCCCTTTTGTTGACCTCAAACCCGCTTTGCACCAAAACGCCTGATGCCTTTACTCCCCCTGTCCAGATTAAAACATCGTAGTCATAGGCCTTGCCGTTATCTATATAAATTTTTTGGCCATCAACTTTTTGAATATGTCCGCCAAAAAGAAAATCAACACCGCCCTCTTTTAGTCTTTTGGCGGCGGTCTCCGACGCTTTTTTATCCAGCTCTTTTAAAACCCTGTCCGACCCCTGCACGATTGTTAGTTTGATACATTCGGGAGATATTCCTTCACTTACTAATTTTTCTTCGCGGTTAAGAAGTTCTCCTGCCAGTTCCGTACCGCAGGATCCTGCGCCGGCGATGACCACCTTTACGCATTTTTTGTTTTCTGTTTTTTCGTTTATGTTTTTAGCAATAACCTCTTTTATTTTTACCGCGTCATTCAGTCTTTTAAGCGGTAAGGCGTATTCCTCCAGGCCTTCTATGCCAAAGTAGGCCGGCTCACTTCCCAGGGCAATGATTAAGTAATCAAAATTATAAAAGGCATCTTTGCCAAGCAGTACCTTTTTGCCCTTTGTGTCTATTTTTTTAATACTGCCTTTTACTAAATTTATTTTGTTTTTGAAGATTTCCCCAAAAGGAATGGCGATATTTTTTTGGTTTTCCTCCTCTGTTGCCACTTCGTAGAGTGACGGGGTAAAGAGGTGATAGCTGTTTCTGTCAATTAGCGTTATTTCGACTTTGAGGTTGGGGTTTTTCTTTAGCAAGGTTAGAATCGCGCCGATCCCGGCAAACCCTCCGCCTAAAACCACAATTTTTGCCATTTAGTTAAATATATTCCTTTACATCCATAATTTCAAGGTTTTATAATTAAATCTTAATTCCTATGAAAGGTTTTAATCTCTCTTATTTTCTGTCGGTTTTTTTGGGTCTTCTTTTGTTTTCGGCTAGTTGTGGTTTATCTATCCAATTTTTTTGGGGAAAGACGGCTCCCTCCTCTCCGATTCCGGATTTTCTGATGCTTCAAAAAAATTCGGAGGTTTCGACTCTTTTCCTGTGGCTGCCTAAGATTTTTGCCGAGGATAGTTCACTTAAGAAACCTTCTATTTCTGCTTCGTCCGCGCTAATCTACGATTTGACTTCTCGGAAAACCCTTTTCGCGAAAAACCCAAAGAAAAAACTCCCTATGGCTTCCCTTACCAAGATAATGACGGCAATTATTGCTTTGGAGCATCCGAAAAAGAACGATCAATACACGGTGCCGAAACAGGCCCTGGTTGGAGAAGACAGCATGGGCCTAAGCGCGGGCGAGGTGTTGTCCTTAAAAGATCTTCTTTATGGTTTGGTGCTTCACAGCGGCAATGATGCCGCCGAAACGTTGGCTGACAATTATCCCCTGGGAAGAAGCGCTTTTATTAAGGCAATGAATGACAAGGCAAAATCCCTGGGTTTATCCGATACCCATTTTACCAATCCGACAGGACTGGAGGGCGACGGGGATCAATACACAACCTCTTACGATCTTTTGGTGATGACAAATTATGCCTTGACTAATTTTCCTTTGTTTGCCAAGGTAGCCGCGACTTTTGATTACACTATTCCCTACTCTTTTGCCCACAAAGAATACATTTTGCAGAATGAAACAAATCTTTTAACAAGCTACCCCGGGGTTAAAGGGGTAAAAACAGGCTACACCCCGGAGGCCGGGCTTTGCCTTGTTACCTATCTTGATTATAAAGGCCATAAGATTATCGGGGTACTTTTGGGGAGCGATAACAGACGGGAGGAAATGAAGGATTTACTTGATTACTCCTTGCGTTTGGAGGGAATTACTCCCCCGCCCCACTCTCCGTAATTTAATTAGTCGTACCTAATTGAAGAATGATACTGAAAACGGAGCTATATATTTAAGAAAACGAATCGCTTTTTCTATTGTATTGATTAATTTTTAGAAATAATTTTCTTTCTTCTCCTCGCATAATTGTAGCA
>JAMCTM010000016.1 GCA_023379465.1 Patescibacteria group bacterium | reverse complement strand
TGCTACAATTATGCGAGGAGAAGAAAGAAAATTATTTCTAAAAATTAATCAATACAATAGAAAAAGCGATTCGTTTTCTTAAATATATAGCTCCGTTTTCAGTATCATTCTTCAATTAGGTACGACTTTTTAATTAGCCGGGGATCATTTCGAAGAATTATGCAGCTTTTCCGCCTTTTTTGCCTTTCTCTTTTGTAATGCCTTAGGCTTGGCATTTTCGATAAGGGTAGTTTTCGGATTGACAGGCAAAATCAAAGGAGGCCTAGGCGGCATTGAAAAATCAAAGTCATTGACGAGATTGCCGAGTATTGGTGAGTTTTCACGAACGTTTGGCCGGCTGTCCGGCCTGCCGTCGGTTTTGGGATCAATTCTTTGCCCGTTCAGGAAATCATCCTCGATAAATTTAAGATAAGCGTCAAAACTTAATGTCTGATGATCAATATAGCCTTTCTTAGCGTACGGACTGATAACAATACCCGGCACTCTTATTCCGTACCCCAGGCTATCTGCCCGAGGGGGCAGTACATTATCATAAAATCCTCCCCAGTCGTCCCAGGTGATAAATATTGCCGTTGTTTTCCAATTGGGGCTTTGCATCACCGCGTTGACAAGCCTTGTGACATAACTTTGCCCAACGCTTACCTTGGCGGGCGGATGTTCGCTGTCTGAAGGATTAGGAAAAATCCAGGATACCGAAGGAAGGGTGCCGGACTTGGCGGCAGAATAAAAATTGGAAAGGTTTTGGATGTTTTTAAGCTGACGATCCTCGTGAACATCGCTAAAACCGGGCAGGACATTCCAAATTTTCGGCACTCCCGATTTACTTTTTCCGGCCCACGCGCCCTTGGGTGCCGCGCCATGGTCCAAGTAATTAACCCAGCTTACATGCGCTTTGTTCAAAAGATAGGTTATGTCCGTCCAGGCAAAGGGAGTGGGGTCTTTGGGGGTTCTGTTTTTAGGCATAAGGGAACCAACACAGCTTGTCGGATCCCCGGAAGACGCGCAGTCAGCGGACCAGCCGGAGACGAGAAAAAGGTGGGACGGAAAACTCCAGGAATGGACGGATTCGTACATATGGTCCTGCAGGACAAAGTCTTTGGCGTAAGCCCAGTAGTTTGGTATGTCGCCTTCGCTGTGGTAACCCATCACATCGGTTTTTCTAGCGTTGGTGCATTTGGGATCTGTCGGGTCAGCGCATTTTCTCTTGCCCCTTTCGGCCTCTTTGATAAAGCCCGACATTTTCCCTCCGTTAATATCCGCCTCCGATGCCCTGGCGTTGTGGGGCCCGCCTCCGTTGACGTCGTTATGGTCGGGATAGGGCTTTACGCAGCTGCCTGTTTGAGGGTTGGGAACGCAAACAGTCGGGATACCCTCTTTCATGGGAATACCCAGTGCCCCCGGAAAAGTGCCAAAATATGAATCAAATGATCTGTTTTCCTGGAAAATGACGACAATATGCTTTATCTTGTGGATGCTGGAGCCGGAAACAGAGGATACATTAGTATGGTGCTCTCGCTTAACAAGGCCGGCAAGACCTAAAATAAAAAGAGCAATCAGGATAATCTTAAGCCATTGATGTAAGACTAAAGATTTTACCGCCGATCCTCTTTCCCGATTCATAACAACATAAATTATACCACAAAAAGTAAGACCCAAAATCGCTAGATCAACCCACCCGCGCGCCGGTTGGAAACAGCCTTTACCATCTCCGCAAAGCGGGTTCTCAACGGCTTTTCTTCTTCGTATCGCCTTCTTACTCTTTCGTATTCCTTTTGGTGATCGGCAACTGTCTGATTGAGAAATTGGATCAGCCCGCAGCTTCTTTGCGCCTCTTCTATTTGCCGTTCCTGCGCGCCAAGAAGCCGCAGAAGGGTTATTGCGTCCGCCTCTTGCTTTTCGCGGATTTTCGCGCTAAATAAAAAGTCAATGGCTTCTTCCCCCTCTTGCTGAACAGAAAGCACTTCCCTGCTGAATCCAAAGTTTGCCGCTAAGGCGGAAATTTGATCATCCGCTCCCGCACTCTGAACATAAAACCCACCTGGAAGGTAGGGCGCGTGAACAAGCCAGGGACGGGAATCCCTTATCTTCCGGGCACGGAAAAGGAAAGGCAGGCCATTGAGAACAACCAGGCCGCTTACCTCACTTGCCTTTCCCTTAAAAAACTGCGTGAAAACCGATTCTTCGATAATCTCGGGTTTTAAGCCGTTTTCTGTCTCCTCTTCACAAAAAGAGGAATATTTTTGCTCGGTCATAGAAAACACATTTTAGCAGAAAACCCTTCCGTAAACAAACGTCTGATCTTCTAATCTATGATATTGCCCGGGCAATCTTGACAATCTGTACAGAATTATGTATTATGCAATTATGGTAAAAACATTACCGATTACCAAAGTAAGAGAGAAACTTACAACACTTGTTCAAAACGCAAACAAAAAATTAGACGAGTATGTTATTACTGTTAACGGTTCTCCGGCCGCGGCGCTCATCTCGAGCATTGAATACGAATCCTGGAAAGAAACAAACGATATACTATCGGATCCCGTATTAATCAAGGCTATAGCGGCCGGAGAAAAGGATCTTGGAAAAGGAAGGGTTTACGATTGGGAAGAAGTAAAAAAAGAACTGCAATTAGATGTTTAGGATTAAACTCACCGCAAGAGCAAAAAAAGAATTAAAAAATCTCTCCAGAACAAATCAAGTCTCAATTGGACGGATATTAGAAGACCTAAAAGATGAACCGTATCTTGGGAAAGGTCTGGCAAGAGAACTTACAAAACGATATTCTTATAAAATCGGGGTTTATAGAATTATTTATAAAATAAATAAGGATGACGGCATTGTCTATATTTTGACTGTTGGACACCGCTCAATTATTTACCAATAAAAATCCATAAACTCACAAATGCCTACCGGAGCTCTCTTTTATCTTATAGCAAGAAATCAAAAAACTTATCCACATTTTAATCTGGAAAACTCTGTAACTTATAGTAAAATTACGGTTGACTTGACCGCTAAAATCTGATAACATCCCCTTACCTAAGACAGTAGGCCGCGTTGGACGCGATAAATCCTACCGAGGAAAAACTTAAGTCATAGAATACTTTGCGATAAAAAGTATTATTAAGTGTATAGCCTCGGTAAACCGAGGTTTTTTTATGAATAAAAAGATCAGTTCCAACAGGGAAAAAAAGGAACAGATTGTAGCCAGGCTCCTGGATAAAACCAATAAGGCAAAATCTATTGTCTTTCTTGATTTTACAGGCATGACCCACAAGCAGATTGAGGAACTTAAAAAATCCCTCAGGCCGTTAAAGGCGGAAACGTTTACCGCTAAAAACACGCTTATTAAAATTGCCCTGGGAAAATCGCAGAACAGCACCCTTAAGATTGATCTCACAGGCCCAACCTCTGTCCTGTTCTCCTTTGAAGATGAGGTGGCGGCCTTAAAAGAGCTGGCAAAAATAATTAAATCAATCAGTCTGCCCGCTATTAAACTTGGCATTCTGGAAAACAAAGCGCTAACAGGGGAAGAAGTGCTAAAACTATCCGCCCTCCCCAGCCGCGACGTGCTGCTGACCCGGCTTGCCCTCGGCATGAAGTCGCCTATTTTTGGCTTGCATCGGGCGCTTAATTGGAATATGCAGAAATTGGTTTTGACTTTAAAAGCTATAGAGACAAAAAAAGCTTAATTTTAAATAAAAAGAGATTAAAATTGATTGAAAAGCGATAATTGCAGGCTCAAAATTACTAAACGAAGGGGGGTGTATATAGAAAATGGCAAAATTAACCAAAGATGAATTTTTAAAAGCAGTTGAGGAAATGTCTGTTTTGGAACTGTCTGATTTAGTCAAAGCTCTGGAAGAAAAATTTGGAGTTTCCGCTCAGCTTATGGCGGCCTCGGCTCCGGCAAACGGCGCAGCCCAGGACGCAGGCGAAGCAAAGGAAGAACAAACAGTCTTTAATGTTGTTATCGCGAACTCAGGAGCAAACAAAATCGCGGTCATCAAGGCCTTGCGGGAACTTGTTCCCACTCTCGGACTTAAAGAAGCAAAAGACCTGGTAGACGCGGCGCCAAAAGAGGTAATGACTCAAGTCAATAAAAAAACAGCGGAAGAGGCCAAGGAGAAACTGACAGCTGCCGGGGCGGCAGTGGAGCTAAAATAAAAATCAGCAGGCAAATCAGTAAAAAATTACATTGTTTGGCCGAAGCGCCTTGATTTCTTGAGCTTTTTTCTTTAATATTTCCGCGTAAGAAACCTGGTCAGGATCTAAATTTTGGGAAAACATTGTTCCCATTAAATAACCCATCCTTATCGTTGTTTCTAACCAGTCTTTAAGCCTGCCCGAATCAACATTGGGATTAGTCCTTTGATATGCTCTGCCTATTCTCTCTGCCAAAGACCTAGTATTATCTTCAAAATATTCTTTGGCATCTTCCTTGGATACGTCCGGAAGCAATCTCCGAGAATTATTTATCGTTATTCTTGCGGCCATGGCGTAGCTAAATAATTCCGCTTCGTCAGGAGACATTCCAAGCTCCACACCTATGTCTTTTCCTATTTTAAAAAAGGGGTTGAGTACGGCTCTTGAATCACTATGCCCAATCAGCGGGAGTCTGGAAAGTCTGGTAAGGATCGGATGGCGGTAGGGAATTCCATTAACTTTATCTAAGAGTCTTCCCACGAAATTCTCAAGACGCATATTATCGCCGCCAACCGGTGCTTCTTGAACAGGATATCTTTCGGCATGAGCCATTGGGTAATTATATCAAACCATTACTATCCCCATCAAGGGCTGGCGGGTAACAGCCCGCGGCTCTATTTTGAAAGTAAGACTAAACATTGACATATAAATAATTATATCGTATACTCATGATGTGTTAGTTGGGCGAAAGCCCTTCTTCGGCTGAGATATATCAAAGCCGAGAAACTAGCACACCAAAGAGCACCTTACCGGTGCTTTTTGTTTTTACGTCTTCCATTGTGACGCATTACGCTTAGAAATTTATGTTTCCCAGTTCCGATTTTTTCAACAATTACTCTTATTTTTTCTCCCGCTTTTACCTCGTAAACAAGTTCATAATGTACCCCTAATTTCTTCTTCCCCTTAATGTTTCTTTCGATAAGACGAGTTTCGGAAATAAATGCACACTTTCGTATAACTAAAGGGGCATGCGTTAAACATTGAAGTTTCATAAACTGTTCGCTTATTTTGCGGGGTTTACGATTCGACTTATCATACAAGAGATGGTTAAAACCTTCGGAAGTAAAGTATACGGTATCGTTTAAGATGGGACAAAAAACGGAAACAATGCTTTTGTAAAACGCTTTTTGCTTTTTCTTTAGGTCATAAATATTAGCCATTGACCTATTCTAGGCTCATTTTTATGAGGCTGTCAATCCTTTTGTCTCTTGACAAACCTGTTATACTTTGTTACTTTGTAACCATATATCATTTATAATGATAGTGAATGTTATACTCTCGAGCCTATGAACAATCAAACAATATCAATAGATAATCTTCCGGATCTTTTAACAGTTAGGGAGGTTGCCCAGGTTTTAAGGGTCTCCCCTCTTACCATTAAGCGCTGGGGGAAAAGAGGCAAACTGCCGGCAATCAGAATCAACTCCAGAGGCGACAGACGCTACAAAAAAGAGGCTGTCATGTGGATACTTGGCATTCAGGGCAAGGCAGAATAAACCCCGGATCTTGAGCTATTTCTCCTTAAGGCTGGAAAAGTTAATGATTTTATTTTCCCCGGGCCGATACAGAATGGCTTTACGGGCCTTCATGTAGATAACGATCTTGTCCCCGTTTCTGGCATCCTTAAAAAATGGCTCCTGCCTTAGTTTTGAGGCATGCACCACAGTGGCGATTAAAGGCTGTTCTCCTTCCGGAAGCTTAATAAGTCTTGAAAGTTTGGGCAGAATTGCCTGTTTCTCAAGCCTTGCCGCTTCCTTTGGACTTTGCGAAAATTCCCTGCTCTTTTGATACCTGAGACGCGAATAAAAGGCAAAACCAAGAATAAAAAGGATGAGGATAGAAACCCCTAATAAAATTTTCTTCCTGGCGGCGGAAAACCTTAGCCTGGTATAACCGGTATAAACAAGAATTCTTAAACTCTTTAGCCTATCGCTGTCTTTTAGATGATTTATCCTGTCTGTCAGTTTATTGCGCATTATTTATCCCTCCCAAGCCTTAGGGCTTTGGCATGGCCGATGAACTGGATATGGGAGCGTTACTCGGCAAAGGACTTGGCGAAGGAGAAGGACTTGGGGCAGAAGTCGGGGTCGGGACAGCGGATAGAGTAGCTGTTTTACCCGATGGGCTTGCCGGAGTCGGAGTTGGAACAGCGGTTGGCAAAGACATACCGGAACCAGGCGGGACAGAAGAGGAAGGGGTTAAGACAGGGCCGGAACCGGCAGAACTGCCAACAGTTGTCGTTGGGTTATTAACCGCCAAGGCTATCCAGGTAAAAGAAACATCCTGGGCTTGGAGGGGAAAGACCTCAATGGTAAAGCCGGAGGAAGTGATATTGGTTATCCTCCACCAGTCAAGCTTAACCTGGGAAATGGGAGAGGCGGTAACAATCGGCGCTTTATCATAAGGAGTTGAAAACGATACATCAACGCTTCCTGCCCCGGCTTTAATGGTGGCATAGCCTCCTGTATCCGAGTTAAATGTCGGTGGTTTTTCAAAGCTGACCGCGCCGTGAAAAATAACATTGCTAAAAAACCGCGCCAGGCTGTTAAAAATAGTATTGCCGTTAAAATCTACCTCGCTTTGGAAGGTAACGGCGCCCTGAGCTACCATTTTGTCCAAAACATTAAGATTCAAAACATTGGCTGTATTGGAAAGGCTTCCGCTTGGAGTCGCTTGGGATTGATCTAAAAGTCCGGAAAGGGTGGCCACCTGCTGTTTGAGAGAAGTAATCGCGCTGTCCTCGGGAGACAAGAGCTGGCCTCTTACATCGGCAAAGTTGGCGTACAAGCCGTGCAGGGCTCCATCGGACATGGCCTTTTCCACAAAAGGAATAAGAAAATCCCCCGGTTTAAGCGGCTTAGACTTGTCAAAACTTCCTATACTTCCGGGCGCTGAATTGCCGAAGGTAAAGCTAAAGGCTTCCTGGGAGGGTATCTGGAAACCGGCGGTTTGCGCCACATAGTGCCAGGCGCCGGCGTAGCGGAAGTAAATTCTTCCGTCGGTTGAATCCAAAGCCATAGTGCCGTTGGGAGCGGTATCGGAAAAGGTTGAATCCGAAACAACCCCCGCGTTCACCTTTGTTGCCAGACCCCCGACTGAAGCATCCGCTAAACCATGATGGTAAACAGTAAACTCCGGGGTTCCCGAAGAGGAGGCGGTTAAAAGCGCCTGATCTCCTGTTTCGTTAAAAATTGAAAGCGCTTTGCCGGTAACAGCGCCGTTCACATTCAGAATCCCAACAGGCGAGGTGGTACCGATGCCCACACTGCCCTGGACTATCATTCCATCGGTTGGAGCCGCGCTTGAATAATAAGAAGAGCCTACCGAAAGATTGCCCCTTACACCTAAAAGACTGCCCGATACTTGTCCTTGAGAAGTGAGATTACCGATTAATACATTTCCTGCCGAAGAAATCGAAAATCTGTAGGCGCCGCCTGTTGAATCATAAATAGCAAAACCCCCGGGAAGGAAGGCCGAACCGGCTCCGGCCATAAAAGTAAAAACCCTTCCATTGGACTGAGCGGACGCGTCAAGATTAAATGCTGTGCCGTAAGACCCGTAGGGAGTGCCCTGGATATAAAGCGGACCTTTTGCGTAAGCATCCATATCGCCTGTAACAACTAAAGGATACCCCGGCGTCGTTGTGCCAATCCCGACGCTGCCGTTATTGGCAATATAAAGCCTTGAGGTAAGCCCCGTATCCCCTCCTGGAGAAGTTTGAAAATTCAAGGCTCCTCCGTTTAGCTGGTTAATGGTAGTTGTGGTTCCCCTGAAGGTAAGATTGCCCGACTCCGAAGCGGAACCTGCCACATCAAGCGCCGTAAGAGGAGCGGTGGTGCCGATACCGACGTTGCCGGCAACAATCAAGCCGTTAGCTGGAGCATTGTCATTGGCTGCGTAACCTGTACTGGAACCAATAGCCACACCACCGTTACCCTGTAGAGTCATCACCGGCAGGGTGCCGATAGCTGTAGCTGCATCAACTCCGTAGTGCCAAAGGTAAAAATCAATATCATTGCCGGAGGTAGAACTTCCATTGTGTCTGCTGCTTATTCTATCTCTATAACCACCGCTACGGTACTGAAGCGCAATGTCGTATTGGTCATTACTCCCGTTGGCATCGGCCCCGCCGGCAATGTCTAATTTCCCCAGTGGATTTGTGGTTCCAATCCCGACATTACCGCCGCCCCCCATAAGAACAAGAGGTTTTATTCCTGAATTTGCTCCATCTACAGCATCAATGTATGAATAACCATTGAAACTAACAATCCTTATAAAAGAAGAGTTGCTATTCCCAATATAATCAGGGTCTCCATACCACATTTGCTTGTTATTTGAGATGTTATATCCAAGAGAATACAAAAATCCGGTTCCGCCATTACCTCCGCCGATTGAATTACCGGTGAATCTAAATCCGGCTGCTGCGCCACTTCCCGATTGATAAAGGGTGAGATTAGAAGTTGGTGCCGTTGTACCAATTCCCACGTTGCCGTCGTTTCCAAGGTAGAGAGTGGAGGTTAAGCCCGCGTCTCCTCCAGGGCTTCTCTGGATATTTAATGAGCTGTTGTTTAATAGATTAAGTGTGTTTGCTCCCGCTGTTGTCGGCACAGCCAGGGAAAGGTTGCCGGAGACACTGGCGGTTGGTGTCCCCCCTGCCACATTAAGAAAAGCAAACTTGGCTGATGGGGTGGAGATTCCACCAAGCAAGAAATCATCGGTTATGTTGGTGGGAGAGAGAGCACCATTCCCTCTTTGCCAATAACTGGCAATGGTTGCGCCATTGACTATCAGACTCTTCGCATAGATATTATTCCACTCCAAAGAGGAGGAACCAAGGTTGTAGGTATCTGTTACAGACGGGATAAGGTTAGAGGCTACACTGCCTGAGACTGTTAAGTTTTGGCCTGATGCAATAGTTGCCCCCCCATTAAAGGTGGCAAGACCTGTAAAGGTGGAAGCTCCTGTTACTCCTAGGGTTGAGGATAAGGTAGTTGCTCCTGTAACCCCCAATGTTCCACTTATGGTAGTGTTGGGAATAATATCTACGGCTGCGAATGTTCCATCCGTGGATGAACCGCCTCCAATATTTAAGGTGTTGCCTTGATTTTGAAGAGCAGTGTAAAAGGCAACTGCGGTATCACCCATGTCAAGACACATCTGATCGAAGGTGCCGCAAGCCCCAGCTGTCAGGTAAGATGCCCAGGAACCACTGTTGTTATATCCAAAGAACAGAGGTCGTGATCCAGTAACTTCACTCGTTTGTACCGTGAGCGATGGTTTGAAGCTGTTGGGATACGATGGCGGGGCGCCGGTTACGCCATCGCTTAAAACAGTTTGTCCTGTCCGATAAGAACTGCTTTGTACATTTAGTTGCCCTACAGGATTATTTGTCCCCACTCCCACGTTTCCCCCGTTGGCCACAAAGAGAGCGGTTGAACCGGCAGGGGCAAGGGCTATGCCTCCGGTGTTAGCGTCACCAAGCTGAAGGTTATTCATGGCCTCTGCCCCAATGGTTCTTGTTGTTCCTCCGGAGGAGCCAAGCACCATATTTCCCGCAACAGATGCGACAGGAGTACCCGAATTAACATTGAGCACGGCAAACTTTGCACTTGAGGTTGCCTGGCCTCCAACTAAAAGATCAACTGTTGAGTTGTTGGGAAAGAGAGCGCCTGACTGCTGGTTCCAGTAAAGAGAAGTAGAACTTCCTGGACAGGCACCGCTTCCTGTAACAATTCCTCCTATGGAGGTAATACAGGAGGCAGAGGCAACTGTTTGACCCGCTGTTGCGTTTGCGTAAAAGGTTTGTCCGTATACATTTGCCCATTGTAAAGAAGATGAGCCAAGGTTATAGGTATTGGTTGCATTAGGCCCGATACTGCCTGCTGTTTGGAGACTGAAAGAGGAAGGATTGGTGGTGCCGATGCCGAGGTTGCCGGCAAAGTAGGCATTGCCCGAGGTGTCAATGTAGGAAACATTGGCGGCGTTATGGCCGTAGATGGTCAAAGGATAATCCGTAACAGGAGCCGAGGTTAATCCGTTATAGCCTAAAATTATATCCCCTTCCGCGTCAATCAAGGCCCTTTGGTAGCCGGCAACCCCAAGCCCTAAAAGCTGGCCGTTGGTAACAGGAGCCGTGGGATTAATAAGAACAGAGGCTTGGGTAATAGCAGTTGAGGTTGGCGCATAGGAAAAGGTTGTCTGCCCCGCAAAAGACTGAGAGCTGTTGCTGTTTATATTTGCCGCCCATACATTATTAAAGCGGTGCGAAGACGAACCCAAATCACTGCCTAAATCGGTGCCGGGAAGAATACTGGTGCCGTTTGCCAATCTCCCGGTAAAGGTAATATTGTCCGCTGATGTTCCTCCGAGTGCAACCGAACCCGCCAGGGTTGAGGCGCCGGAAACATCCAAGGCAGTCGAGGGCAAAGAAGTACCTATGCCCACTTTATCGGTTGAATTGACAAGATACACGTAACCGTTAGTCGCGTCCCTTTGCCAGTTGCCGGCAAGGCTCGAGGCAATGGTAAGCTTTTTATTGGTAGAATCGGTGGTAATGGCAATGCCGGTGCCGCTGGCAAAGGTAAGGGTGTCGGAGTTTGAACCAGCGGCAATGGTGGTTTGCCCCGAGACCGCGATGTTTTTAAAAATATCCTGGGAAGAGCCGGTGTCGGAATTGGTAATAGTTGAACCCGAAACAGAAATGCCTGTGCCGGCCGTTAAGGCGGTAATGCCGCTATTTGTGATAGTTAGGCCGCTTATTGTTATCCCGGAACCGGCTGTTAGAGAAAGCGCGCCTGTTGAGCCCTGCAAAGACAAAACGCCGGTATTGGAAACCGTGGGGTTCTGACCGTTCTCAACCTTTATCCCCGTTCCCTGCTTTATGGAGTTAATGATATTGGCAGCGGTAAGCTCTCCTTTAATATTAACATTTTTGTCAAACAGGGCATCAGAGCCAAAATCCGCCGGCACATTAACGCTAAAAACAAAGCCCGGGTTCATAATCGAAGCGCCAAGTACCGCCGAATCCTGACGGGGGATATTCTTCTTTGCCAAAAGAGCGGGTTTGGGATGCGAAGAAAATCCCGATATAAAAAAGATAGAGGCCGCAAAAAGCAAAATAAGCGAAAATCCCCCGGCAAAAAGAAACCTCTGTTTCGGACTTAACAAAAGGCCTCTGCTTAGACCTAATCTCCCTTTTATTATTCTCTTAATCCTTTTAATTTTAACCCGGTATCTTATTTTTTTTGAGGTGCTGTTTCTAAAATTCTCAATTTGATTCAGGGTGTATCTTCTTTGCCCCCCCGCTGTCCTTGAAGGAATTATTTTGCCCTCCCGTTCCCACCGTCGCAGTGTTTTGGTCGAAATCCCAAGCAGTCTGGCCGCTTCGGATATGTTTATAATCCTGGAGAATTTGGGCAGGTCCATATATTATTATAATGGTATATATCTACAATAACACTTGCTATTCCTTTGTCAATAGCTGTTTTGTCCAAGTTTGGGCGGTTTTTGCGGTGTTGACATGAATTTAAAAATAGCCCACAATAAAATTAGGGCCAGGGATTAAAAAACGTATGAAAAAGAAATCTTTTTTGCTCCCTCTCTTATATTTTTGTTTATTGGCAAACGCCCTTTTTTATCCGCCATCCGCAAAAGGACAGGTCTCCTCCGGCATTGCCAACTCCCTGCCGATTTTTGGAAAAAATATAGAGAACGGCTCGATTATTTCTTCTGTCCCGAAAGGCTATGTTCTAAGCAGTACCGCCTATGACCCGGCGATCTACGGAGTGGTGGTAGAAAACCCGGCTGTTTCCTTTAAAAACACGGCCTTTGCCAATTTGTATCCGGTAATCACTTCGGGCGAGGTGTACGTGAGGGTGTCCGCTATTAACGGAGGTATAAATAAAGGAAATTTTATCACCAGCTCAAAAATTCCGGGAGTCGGACAGAAGGCGGATGAAAACGGCTATATGATCGGAATGGCTCTTGAACCGTTCAAAGGCACCGGCAGCCAAACAGGCATGATTTTAGTTGCCCTTAAGCCGGGCTATAACACGGCTGTCTCCAATGAGCGCGGAATTAATCTTTTAAATTATTTAAAAACCGCTGTTTCCTCGCCTTTTTTAAGTCCTCTGACCTCAATGCGCTACCTGTTGGCTGTGGCGGTTACCGCGGCCTCGTTTATCTTTGGTTTTTTGTATTTCGGAAGATTCGGCAAGACAGGCATCGAGGCCTTGGGCCGAAATCCCTATAAAGCTAGGGTGATAAGTATTGGCATTGCTTTTAACGTGGGCTTGACTGTTGTTATGATTGTGGCCGGGCTGTTCCTGGCCTATGTCATCTTAACTATATAAAAATGGTACATTCATTTGCTTACTGCATCGAAAAAATAGGAGAAGTGGGAGAAATTACCCAAACAAACGAGTTTCTGATACGAATTTCCGGACTTAGCGGAGCCAAGATTGGCGAAGGCGTAACCTTTGAAAACGAAACCCACGGACAGGTTATGGCCCTTGACCGAGACGGAGCCTGGGTTTTGGCCTTGTCCCGATCCCCCCTTAAGTCAAAAACAAAAGCGGCCCGAACCGGTGTACCCTTAAGTATTTCAGCAGGAGAGGGGCTCTTGGGACACATGATTAATACCCTGGGACATTCCCTCACCACCAGACGGCAGAAAAGTTTTGTTCCGGAAAAACGGGCAATCGAAGCTCCCCCTTTGGGCATTGGACAAAGGTCGCGCATCTCCAGCTTTTTGGAAACAGGCATTTCCGTTGTTGACCTTTTGCTCCCTTTGGGATTTGGTCAGAGAGAGCTTGTTATCGGAGACAGGCAGTCGGGCAAAACCCATTTTCTCCTTTCGACTATGCTTTCTCAGGCAAAACGCGGCACCGTGTGTATTTACGCCGCCATTGGCAAACGGAAAAACGCCATAAAGGAAACCGATGCCTTTTTGCTTAAAAAAGGCGTAATGGACAACTGCATTATTGTCGCGGCCGACTCATACGCCAGTCCGGGCGAGGTCTATCTGGCGCCCTACACGGCCATGGCCATTGCCGAGTATTTCCGGGACATGGGACGGGACAGCCTATTGATACTCGATGATTTAACTATGCACGCCAAATACTATCGGGAAATCGCCCTTTTGGCCAACAGCCTTCCAGGGCGCGAAAGCTATCCGGGAGACATTTTTCATGTCCAGTCAAAGCTCATGGAAAGGGCAGGATCGTTTCTGATTAACGGCAATCAGGTAACCTTAACCTGTCTGCCTGTAGCCGAAAGCACCGGAGGAGACCTTACCGGTTATATCCAAACAAACCTCATGTCCATGACCGACGGCCACATCTACTTTGACGCAGAGCAGTACTTTGCCGGAAGACGGCCTCCAATCAATATCTTTCTCTCGGTAACCCGGGTGGGGCGCCAAACCCAATCGGACCTGCTAAGAGATACCGGTTACGAACTTCTGCGTTTATTAAAACAGTATGAGTACGCCCGCCGGTTTATGCGGTTTCAAACGGAGCTGTCTTCGGACATTCGGGAGATGATTTCGCGGGGACAAAATCTGACGCGTTTTTTTAACCAGATAGGCTATATCAGTGTCCCTGTTCCTGTCCAAATAATGATAGCCTCCCTCATTTGGCTTGGAAAAATTGACAAAATTGACCTGGAAAAAACACGGCTTTCCTTGGTAAAAAATTACGAGACAAAAAGCGGTTTTAGGGAAAAACTTAATCGGCTCATGGAGACAGCCTCAACGTTTAAGGAGTTTAGGAAACTGGCGCAAGAAGGATTTCCCGAATTTACATGAACAGCCTAAAAACTATTATCGAAAGGACAAAGGACGTTGCCGAGTTTAGGATCCTGATTGACATTTACGAGGATATTGCCGCCCGTAAAATACGCCTGGTAAAAGGAAAAATTGTTGATGCAAGAGATTACCATGACGGGCTGGCGCGGCTGTCCCTTGAGGTGGGAAGTGATTTCCAATCCGTTCTGAAAGCGGAAAGGCCGCGCGAGGCCGCGCTTTTGATCGCGGCCAATAAAAGATTATACGGAAATATTGTCGAGGAAACCTTCCGTCTGTTTCTGCAATACATAAAAACCCATAAGACGGAAAATTTTGTTCTGGGGGCTGTGGGAGAAGAATTTATGAAAGAATACGCCAAAGGCATCAGATTTACCGCCATTCCTTACCCAAACGAGGAGATAGAAACACCGACCTCTCAGCTTTTGGAAACCGTTGCCTCCTTTCATCAAATCCATGTGTTCTACGGTAAGTTTAAGAATATCGTTATTCAGACCCCGGATATCGGCGAGGTGTCGGGAAAGATGTTCCCCCAGGAAGAGGAGGATTTAAAAGCCCTGGCAAAAAGACGGATGAAATATCTCTACGAGCCATCGCTTTACCCTGTTTCGGAGCTTTTTACCAAAGAGATTCTCTCTCAGGTGATTGAGCAGATGATTCTGGAAGCCGGCCTTGCCCGGCTCGCCTCAAGGCTGATGCATCTTGATCAGGCCATCGAGAAAACCAATCATCTGCTCGCGACCCTCAGGGAGGAAAAATACAAGGCGAGAAAGCGCCTTCTGGAAAAAAAGCAAAGTTCCATGATCGTAAGCGTCATGAGGAGGTTAGACAGGAGATGAAAAGAGTTTCGGGCATTGTCGAAAAAATTATCGGGGACACGGCGGAGGTGTCTTTTTCCAATCAATCGCCCCAGATAAACAGTGTCTTAACGGCTAAAAACGGCTCGATTATACTGCAGGTCTATGCCTCGGCCAAGGACAGTACCTACTCCTGCATAATCCTTAGGGGGCAACAGGAGCTTGTCTTAGGCATGGAGGTATATCTATCAAGCGATCCGCTCTCTGTCCCGGTGGGAGACGGGGTGCTGGGACGGGTAATTAATTTGTTCGGCGAACCGATTGATAATAAAGGTCCCTTGACAGCAGGCAAAAGGAAACCGATATTAAACCACTCTCTTCCCTCTTACGAGAGAATAGCGATCAAGAAGGAAATTTGGCAGACAGGGATTAAGGCGATAGACTTTTTTGCCCCGCTTACCAAAGGCGGAAAAATCGGCCTTTTTGGCGGGGCGGGCGTGGGAAAAACGATTCTTCTCTCCGAAATCCTGCATAATATCATTTTAACCAAACACGGCAAAAGGCATAATCCGATCTCGGTTTTCGCCGGCGTGGGAGAGAGGGTTAGAGAAGGCCAGGAGCTGTATCAGGAGCTCTCGGAGCGGGGCGTTCTGCCTAAGGTTAGCCTGGTCTACGGCACCATGGGCGAAAACGCCTCGATCCGTTTCTTAACCAGCATGGCGGCGGTTGCTATCGCCGAATACTTCCGGGACGAAAAGAGAAACGATGTTTTGTTCTTTGTAGACAACATCTTCCGATTCGCCCAGGCCGGCATGGAACTTTCCACCTTAACCAAACGCCTTCCTTCCGAAGACGGCTATCAGCCGACCTTAGTTTCCGAAATGGCCGCTTTTCATGAACGGCTGACAGCCTCGGAAAAAGCGGCGGTATCAACCATTGAGGCAATCTATGTTCCCTCGGATGACCTTTTGGACAGCGGTGTTCAGGCAATTTACCCGTTTCTTGATTCGGTTATCACGCTATCGCGCGATGTCTACCAGCAGGGGCGGCTGCCCGCCATTGACCTACTGGCCACCACCTCTTCCATGATATCCTTGGAAATCGTAAGTCTGAAACACTACGTAGCCACTATTAAAACCCTGCAATTATTAAAAAGGGCAAGAGACCTGGAGCGGATGGTGGCCCTTGTCGGCGAATCGGAGCTGTCGCCTGAGAACCGAACTATCTATCATCGGGCGCTTTTGATCCAGAATTATATGACCCAGCCCTTTTTTGTTACCGAGAAACAATCCGGGAAAAAAGGGGTAACGGTTAAACTGGATAAAACGATTGAGGATGTGGAAGATATAATAAGCGGCAAGTACGACCATTCAGATCCGCAGGATTTTTTTATGATTGGAGGAATCAATGCCTGAGCCGGCGATTACGGTTGTTATCAGAAAGAAACAGTCGCTCCTGTTTGAGGGTCTCATCCGGCGCGTCAGCTCTTACAACGAAAAAGGCGAGTTTGATATTTATCCTTATCACGCCAATTTTGTAGCTGTTATCTCTCAATTCCTGGAACTTGAAAAATTGGGAGGGAAAAAAGAAATAGTGCGTTTCCCTCTTGAGAAAGGCATTTTATTGGTAAAGGAAGACAGGGTGGAAATCTACCAAATCTATCCCTGAAGCGTTCCGAGCTCAGCTGCCCTCTAAACTTTTTCTTATCGCGTTTATGCTTAGCCGCTCTTCTCTTTGCAGTTTTTTAATCTTTTTTATTTTTTCCGCGATGCCTTGCTTAAAAAGCATAAATCCGCCTTCGCTATGCGCTTCCGGTGCTATAAGCCCCCGCCCAACATAGAATCGCAGTGCCGACGCGGAAATACCGGCTGTTTTCGCCAGCTGTCCTATTTTAAGTAATTTTTCTTCTTTTAATCCTATGGGCGCGAGTTCTCCTTTCGCGGCGTTAAGATAAATATCAAGCGCTCTGGCTTCCGCTTGGATCATCAAATCATAAAATTTTTGAATGCCCCCTGCCATCTGTGCTTCCTTAAGACTGTTGAAATAAAGTCTTCGTTCTTCTTTTTGGATGATGGCCGGCGGAAAGCCTGCCTGAATAAGTATCAAGTCCATTAAAAGCCGTGAGGTTCTCCCGTTACCATCAACCCATGGATGAATAGAAACCAGTTTATAATGAGCGTCGGCGGCAATCTTGACAGGATGCTCGCCGGCAATTGTTGTAAGCCATCGCGTAAAATCCTTCATAAGACTTGGTACTTTCACGCAGTTTGGCAAAACGAGATCCGAGCCGGAAATCCGAACGGGCACCTGCCTGTATCTCCCCGCCCATTCATCATCTATCCCTTTAAGGATAAGAGCGTGGATATTCAAAATGTCCCGTTCTTCTAAAAACCGATGTCCTTTTTTGGCGAGTTCTCTAATTTCTTCCAATGCCTTTTTATGATTTATTGCCTCTAAGTGCTCCCGCAGACTCTTTCCCTCAACCGTAATGCCTTTTTCGATAACTAAGGCTGTTTCCAGACGCGTTAGTGTGTTGCCTTCGATGGCGTTTGAGGTATACGTCAGCTCAACATCCAACCATTCTTCAAGATTTTTTACCAGCTCCGGCGGCAGAGGTCTATATGTATCCAGTTCCTTTTTTTTCTTTGTTAGTTTTTCAAATGCCTCATCCATAATAAAACTCTTTTTTTTAGAATTGACAAACTATATATCGCTTGTTATAATATCTCTCGTGGAACGAGAGAGTTTTCACTCTCCATGACGCTAAAGTTAAAAACCTAAGCGTGAGGCGTTCCACTTTTTTGCATCTTTTTCCCCTTCTGTTTTTTATCCATCACTGAGTAAAAAATTTTATTTCCTTTTGCATCCTCAACAAGAATAACTCTTACCTTTCGCAAATCTTCTTTTCTATCCTCTTTAACCATTATCATAGCTTCTAAAGCGTAAAATGTTCTCTTGCCCTTTGTTGTAATATTTTGTATGGTCGTTGATTTTTCAATAATCTCTTTAGCGTAAGGAAGCAATTTTAATCTTCTATAAGTGTCATGCAACGGTCGTTTCTTATACCCTGCGGCTCCCGATATATGTCTCCAGCCCATCAATGAAACTCTAACCTCACTTTTGAAAGCAGGCGCGTGAGTTTTCTCTTTACGCCACTTATTGTAATAAATCCATGCCTCACTTTTTACTTTTTTTAAACTAGGCATATTCTTTAATTATTTCAATATGGCTTGGCGGATTACCATGAACCATCAAGTGATAGTTTATAGTAAAAGGGTAAAACTGTCAAGTGCCAACCGGAGGATATAGACGATTATGTTTTTGTTTGATAAAACTCTTTTTTGCCTTTTTAATTCCCTCTTTTGCGTACGGAGTAAGTTCTTCGGTAGTAAATGTTACTGTTTTTGTTTTTACAAACTCTCTTAAAAACCCATTCAACACGACGCTCAGGCTAATGCCGAGCTCATTTGCGATTTTTTGAGCCTTTGTTTTTATTTCCGGTTCTGTTCTAAAAAGTACTGATGCTGTGTTCATATAACGGAAGTATAACACTTGTATATATCATTGTCAAACCAACCAATACACGGGGGGCAATCCGAGATGTTGCCGCAAAAATTGACGCAATGAGAAAAGGAATCTTACAGCTTAAAAACCCAAGGCGGCGAAGCTGTTCTACCTTTCAGGTAAAGTTCTATGCGGCTTGGAGAAACCCTAGATAATTCTCCTTGTTAACTAATTTTACCTCTGTATTGTATTGACTAATAAACGAGCCCGCCCCTTTGCTTAATGACGCCCCTCTATATTTAAATTCAAACGCTTGAATATCTTTGTTTGAAATTTTTTCAATGTAATCAACCTCTGAACCTGAATAGCTTCTCCAGAAATATGAGGTGAGGCTTTTTTGAGAGTTGGCAAATAACTTTCTTCTCTCCATAAAAAGAAAATTCTCCCACACGGCACCCAGATCAGCTCTAAGCGTAATGGGATTAAAGTCGCCGATTAAGGCATTCCTAATACCTAAATCAACAAAGTAAATTTTATAGTTTTTGCCTATCTCGCGTCTTGGGTTTTTAGAATAGGGGTGGGCACTGACAATGACGTAGGCTTTTTCCAAAACATCCAAGTAGCTTACTACAGTTTTACGATCTATTTTGAGTCTCCGGGAAAGCTCATTTTCATTTACCTCGGAACCAATCTGATACGCTAATGCTTTTGTTAAATCTTTAATTGCTTGCGCGTTTTTAACTCTCTGAAAAGTTAGAATATCTTTAAATAAATAGCTCTCAACGAGTTTGCCGAGCAGTATTTGTTTTTGGCCAATATTAGTTTCCAGATATACCTCCGGATACAGTCCGTACAACACTGCGTGGGGCAAAAGTTCATTAGCCCGATTTTTTAAGAGAATCTCGTTTGCGGAACCGGTTAAACCCAAAACCTCCGTAAAGGAAAACGGATATAAAGTGAAATCCAAATACCGACCGGTTAGGGGATCGCTTAATTTATTTTTTAGATCAAAACTCGAAGAACCGGTAGCTAAAACTCGCACCTGTGGAAAATTATCGTGGATGATTTTTAAGCTGAGTCCCGGATTATCAAGTCTCTGAGCCTCGTCAATAAGTAAAACGTCCGCCTTTGGCAGCACGAGCAACCTCTCTAAAACTGCCTTTGAAGCGGTATTGATCGCGGTAATATCCTCGCTCAAATCGCAGTTAAGATATAAAACCTTCCTTCCTTCTCCTTCTAATGCGCTGCCGATATCTTTAATGAGGGTGGTTTTCCCCACTTGACGCGCTCCCAGAACCAGGATTAACTTACGCGAGGCAGTTAGGCTCGATAGTACCAAATCTTCTATTGATCTTGGGATCATATTCCCAATATTAGTACTAATTTTGGGATTTGTCAAGGGTATATTGTTTTCTAATATACAATTTAATTTTATGTCGCGGTTTCTTCTTTGACCTTTTCGGCCAAAAACATCTTCATTAGCGACTGATACGGCACATCCCGTTTATTGGCAATTGTCTTTAATGAGCCAAAAAGCCATTCCGGCAAGCGAAGAGTAATGCTTCTGGTTGATGGTTTAAGATTTGGAAACATAGGATTGACAATTGCTTTGTTTATGTCAAAGTAATCAAGTAAATTATGATTTGCCCAAAACTCCCGCTCTTCATCTTCGTTTTTGAAATCCGGCAATTGTTTAAGCTCTCTCATGTTTTCTCACCTTCTTTCTATTTCTGTTCTTCTTGTGACAGGTATACCGCTCTTGCTCGTCTACTCATGTCCCATGAAGCAATCACTCGTATTTTCTTATTTCTAACCGTAAAATATATCTCCAGCTTTCTTCCTGTATTTGTCTTTCCATCAGCCTCGCCATTGATGGTACCATTGATGGATGGCGATGGTAATTAGCTTGATTTGACGACCAAATCACCATCACCATTGGGAGTCTTTTATGCCACCATCAGGCACTTGATGGTGATGGTGATGGCTTATCAAAAAGATCGTTTTAGACCCTTTTCTCGTAGTCCGCCTGCTGTTCCCTTTTAATCTTTTCAATATCCGGATTTTCGAAATGTTCCTTGATAAAGGCAATGGTTTCGTTGGGATCCTGGGTGTTGACAAAGATACCGGTGCCGATCTCAAAGCCTCCCAGCATTTTAACCCTTGGAATAAGACGAAGATACCAGTCTTTGCCCGGATAAATATAGAAATTAAAGGGAAATTCATGTCCGTGCCGAAGATCCATGATCTTAACTAACCGCAGGAGAATAGCAACAAGATCTGTTATCTGCCCGTCTGTTATCTCCCCAAAGGTAAGTCCGCGCTTTTTTGGAGAAACCCAAACCTCATCGGGCCATTGAGAGGTTTGCGGACAGAAAAGATAAAATCTGCTGTTTTCAACCATCAACTCTTTCTCCACTCCCCCCTTTTTTGACCTAAGATCAAAAGGTTTCAAAGTATATCCAAATGATAAGTAAGGATACAAGCGAGGCATATCCATTTTGACTTCTTTGGGAACAACAGTCAATTGACTGTGGGGATGGGGCAGGCTCTCCCCGCCTCCCCCGCCGTGATTGTGAAAGATATAAACCTGGCCCTTATCTTTATGCGTATTATATCTTTGCCTGTAGGTTTGAAAAATTAATTCCGTCTGCCCAAGGGATAAATCGCCAAAGTTCTTATGGTGATTGGGGGAATGAATGATAATCTCGTGAATTGAGGCAAAGGGATATTTGTTAGGAACTACTCTAACGAGCCAATCTGCTTCCTTTTTATCTGAGCGTCTGATACTCTGGTTTACCGAGTTTTCCGAATTTGGAACCCTGTACAACTCTTCCTCATCTCCTTCTCTTCCCGGACAAAAAGGACAAACAGGCTCTCTCCCCAATGCAGCATTGGGCCGTTTTGCCCGCCGGGGCGCCAGAATAACCCAATTTTTAGTAAGAGGATTCTCCAAAAACCTAAAATCGCTCATAGCAAAACATGATTATTTACTTTGGCAAAAAGGGCTGTCTTTACAAAATCCTGCGCCCATTGATAGATATTTCTTTCGGAGAGAACCTGAACCATTCTCCCCAGCCTTTCCTTCTTGTCTTTTGAGCCCATCTCCAAACCTTCCTTAATTGCCCTAACCATTTCATCCAAATCATAAGGATTAACAATTAAGGCCTCGGTTAAATCTATGGCGGAGCCGGCGAATCGGGAAAGAACCAGCATGCCGGGGTTACGGGAAGAGCTTGAGGCAACCACAAACTCTTTTGAGACTAAATTCATGCCGTCGTCTCTAGGGGTTACCAAACAAAGATCCGACTGCCGATAGAAATTAACAATATCTTCCCTTCTGAAGGTTTTATAAATTAGATAAACAGGTTTCCACCTGCCGTTTCCCAAAGCCGTGTTTATTCTATCCGTCAGGGCCGTAATCTCCTGTTTTAAGACCATGTAGGCGGGTATTTTCTCTCTGGAGGGGGAAATAATTGAAATATAAACCACCTTGTTTTGATACTTGGGATTTTGGAGGAAAAACTTTTCCAAAGCCAATAAGCGCAGGCTTAGGCCCTTGGTGTAGTCCAGGCGGTCCACCCCGATAATCACCTTGAACCTGTCGAAAATTACCCGCAAAGGATCCTCCGAGCTGCTGTCCTTTGGACTATCTTCGCCCAGAATCTTTTTAATAATCCCAAACATCCATGGACGCTCTTCCTCTTTTTTAACCAGTGAGTTGATAACGTCAATATCTATCCCCAGCGGCAGATTCTTAACCACTGTTTTTTTATCCTTATAGTAAACCGTGTTGGTTTCGTGGTCTATTCTAACCGGCAGTTCACGATCCAGGCAATTGAAAAAATTGTTGACCTGATATCCCCGGTGAAAACCAAGAAAATCACAGTTTAACAAACTCTCCAGAATATCGAGCTTCTGGGGCAGAATGCGGAATATCTCCCAGGTCGGCCAGGGGATATGCCAAAAAAAAGCCAGAGTGGAGTTTTTGGGTTTTTTTAGAAACGAAGGCACCAGGGACAGCTGATAGTCATTAACCCAGATAAAACTCCCCTCCTTTGCCCGCTCGGAAATGCTTTTGGCAAATTTCTGATTTACTTTTTTAAAGTCCTCGTACCAGCGATTTTCAAAAATCGGCTGTTCAAAGGCAATGTGGCACAAAGGCCAAAGGGTTTGATTGGCAAAACCGTTATAATAATTGTCTGTTTCCTCTTCCAAAAGGTTAAGCCGTTCCAGAAAATAGGCGCCGTCGGTACTTGTAATAGAAATCTTTTTGCCCGCCGTCTTTCTGTCTTCCTCTGTCCTGGCGCGGGTGATATAGAGGGCGGAAAAGGCCTTGGCAATCGGCTCAAGCGTAAGAGAGACCCCGCCGGCAATTGAAGACTGCTTTATCTCTCCATTATCTTGATAGCTTATCCGGGGCGATCCGTCGGAGGCCATAATCATATTGACTTTATTCTCTTTGGCAAAATCCTTAAGATCAAAATAGGAAAGCATAAAAGTATTTTATCATATATGGGAAATAGGAAAGCGGGTGAATGGTTTTTTTATTGAAATTTGTTTATAAGATCTCTGTAAGCGCCCTCATAGCCCGAAACCATTTTTTCAATCGTAAAATGTTCTTCAACGTTTTTCCGGCAGCTGAAACGGGAGAGGCTATCAACCCGGGCAATCTTATCCGCCATTTCCCCGAGATCATTAACCAGAAAACCGGTTTTGCCGTTGATAATTAATTCGGGCGCGGAACCCCTGTTAAAGGAGATGACAGGAGTACCCACTGCCTGGGACTGGGTCATTACCAGACCAAAAGGCTCTTCCCAGGCGATCGGGTTTAAAAAGGCCTTTGCCCCGCCTAAGATTTTCGCCTTTTCCTTTATTCCCACCTCTCCCACCCAGATGATATTTTTATTGTCAACTAAAGGCTTAACCTCTTCTTGATAATACGACAAAAGCTCTGGCACTCCCGTATCCACTACGCCCATTAGATAAAGCTTTACCCCTGCTTTTTTGGCGGCCATGATTGCCTCCTTAGTGCCTTTGGCCGGATTCACCTTGCCGATCCAAACAAAATAATCTTCCGCTTTTTCGCAAAAGGGAAAATCATCAATATTCAAACCGTTATAGACAGTGGCTGTAAAATTCCAGTCCCTGCCTCCTCTTTGCGAATTGGAAATGCTGATAAAGGGAAGTTTGCGGTATTTTTGCAAGAGGCGGTATCGGTCGGGCTTGTAATCCGGGGTCGGCAGTTTAAAATGAAAGGTAAAAACAACCGGAACCTTTGACCTAAACGCCAAAGGCAGGGCCAGATAATCCTGGGCTTTATTAAGATGCATGTGCAGAATATCAAACTCGCTTTCCCGGTCAAAGGCCTCGGTTAAATGGTAAAGGGTGTAAGAAACGTTCTCCCAATCAACTCCTTTTTCCCTAAGGGGTTTATCAACGGTCGGGTAAAGCTTGGCACGGGTATTGGCGGTTGACGGACCAAACAAAGAAACTTCATGCCCCCTCTCAGCCAAGCCATTAACCAGATTATAGACAACCTCTTCTGTGCCGCCGTAGCCTTTAGGCGGCGTGTTGTACCAAATGGTACCAATGATGCCGATTCTCATCTATTTAGATAGTAACAAACCACGGCAAGGCCTGTCAACCCAAGGCCTCAGCTAAATCTTTCCTTAATAACTAGGCAGACGAATTTTAGAATGGCTAACTGGCGCCTTATTCTCCACGGTTCTCTTACCAAACGGTAGAGCCACTCAAAACCAAAAAGCCTGACAATAAAGGGGGCGCGGGAAACATTGCCGCTAACATAATCAAACGCCCCGCCTACCCCGATCATTACCCTGACAGGCAGATGATTAATATGCCCTGCCATCCAGATCTCCTGTTTGGGAAAACCAAAAGCAACAAAAAGAATATCAATAGCATTTAGCGTATAGGGTTTAGGATACAGTTGTTTTTTCTCGCTTGAGTTTTTACTTTTAAGTTGTGGTTTTGACTTTTGATCTTTGACTTTTGATCTTTGACTTGCTCGAATAAACCCTTCCTCTCCCCACTCTTCAGCGAGGAAAACTATCTTTACGCCTGGGTATTTTGATTCTAAGCACTCGGCAGTCCTTTCTGCTATTTTTGGTCCTGCCCCCAAAAATCCCACCGTTATAGGCTTTCTCGCGTGTTGAATATTTTCTTCGGAAACCCTTTTGCACAAATTAACCATAAAATCAACACCGGTTATCCTCTGTTTTATTTTTTTGCCGAGAACCAAACCGGCCAGCAATACACCCGTCCCGTCGCAAAGGGCTAATCGTGCCTGATTGATGATAGTTTTAAACTGCTTATCTTTTTTGGAATAGACTATTATCTCCGGGTTTGGGGTAACAATGTAGTAGTTTTCCCCCCTGTTTCGTAGGGTTTTAAGTACATACTCTAGGATATTGTCTTCTGTTTCATTTGTTATACTAACCCCCAAAATTTCAGTTTTCACCATAACTAATTGATAATTATAAGTCTATCAAATTTAATAATATAAGATTTAAAATATGCCTATTGATCATTTTTGTTGTACACTGGCTCAATTTTATTTTTGATTGATACAGCAATATTATTTTAAGATTTGTCTTTCGTTTTTAATTTTTTGTTGCGGCGCGGTCAATTTATGTTACAGGATACAATTTTTATTGTTTTTTGTGAAATTTTATAACCTTAAAATATCGCTAAAACTAATTATAGGACTCATCGCTCTAATTTTTAATTTGAAATTTTTATTTTAAAATTTAATTAAGAGTCGCTAATCTACTTCTTGCTGATACTTCTTTTATAAAGCTCTATGTTCTCAAGCGCCACCCCTGTTCCCCTGACAACGCACAGTAGCGAATCCTCTGCCACATGACACGGCACGCCTGTTGCCTGGGTCATTAATTTATCAAAATTGAACAAGAGCGAAGTTCCGCCCGACATAACCACACCCTTATCTATAATGTCGCTTGCCAGCTCAGGCGGGGTCTGTTCCAAAACACCCTTTACTCCCTGAACAATATCCATGAGAACCGGTCTGATAGCCTCGCTTATTTGGGACTCCAAAAGCTCGATTGTCCTGGGAAGCCCGGAAACACTGTCTCTGCCCCTTATTTCCATTTTTCGGTCCGGCTCCGATTTCTTTTTTTCCAAAGGCAGTAAGGCATTGCCTATGCCGATTTTTATTTCCTCGGCCGTCCGCTCGCCAATCAAAAGGTTAAACTTTTTCTTGGTGTATTGGGCAATAGCCTCGTCTATTCTGTTGCCGGCAACCCTGACCGAATTATGAACAACCACTCCGCCTAGGGAAATCACCGCGCATTCCGTTGATCCTCCGCCTATGTCAACGATCATATGCCCGGCCGCCTGGGCGATGGGAATTTTTGCCCCGATCGCGGCCGCCAATGACTCTTCTATCAGATAGGCAATCTTCGCCCCGGCGCTCATTGTCGCGTCCAAAACAGCCCGTCTCTCAACCTGGGTTACGCCTGAGGGAATGCAGATCATAACCTCGGGCTTAAAAAATCTCGATTTGCCGCAGGACTTGTCTATGAAATAGGAAAGCATAGCCTTGGTAATTGTGTAGTCCGCGATCACGCCGTCTCTTAAAGGCCTCATCGCCGCGATATTGCCCGGGGTTCTCCCAAGCATTTCCTTTGCTTCTCTGCCAACCGCCACAACCCTGTTTTCCTCCGCGGTTACAGCCACAACAGTCGGCTCATCTAAAACTATGCCTTCCCCGGCCAGATAAACAAGGGTATTGGCTGTGCCAAGATCTATGCCTACTCTTTTAGATAACATAATCAAACTACCTACTTAATGTATCAAAATGCCACCCAGCCTTGATAAGTTTTATTATATGTCCCGTTTTAATCTCTTGCAAGTGTTATTTTAGACAGATATAATAAGCCTATGAAAAAACAGCTGATAATTACATTTTCCGTCATGGTTTTTTTACTTACGGCAAGCATAATAGCTGTTCTCTACGCGGAAGGGTACAGATTCGGTTTGAATCAGGGAAAGATTGAATTATCCTCAACCGGCATGCTGGTTGCCACAAGCACCCCGGACGGAGCCCAGGTTTTTATAGACGGGCACCTGACAACCGCGACCAACAATACCATTAACCTCCTGCCGGGAGAATATAAGGTGCGCATTGCCAAAGAAGGCTATTTTTCCTGGAAGAAAAAAATTAAGATCCAAAAAGAGGTTGTGGCAAAGGCGCAGGCCCGTCTTTTTCCCATAGCGCCAAAGCTCGAAAGCATAACCTCGATTGGCGTCCAAACGCCAACGCTTGATCCCTCCGGCACCCGCATCGCCTATACTGTTGCTTCCCAGTCCGCGGCAAAAAACGGCATTTATATATTGGATATGACCAGCCGCCCTATTCTCACTCTCCAAAGCGCCTCAACGCAGATAGTCAACGACACAACCGACTTTTTCTCGAAAGCGAGTCTTACCTGGTCGCCCGACGGATCCCAGCTTCTGGCCACTATTTCCGCGTCAAACAATCCAACCACCTATCTTCTGAACGCCAATGAATTCAACCAAACGCCCCAGGACATAACGGCAACCCTTGACACAACCATAAACCGCTGGAAAAAAGAAAAGGAAGAGAAAAATAACTCCAGAATAAGCACACTGCCAAAGGATCTAAAACATATTATCTTAAGCGACTTTCGTATCATGCAGTGGTCGCCTGACGAAACAAAGATTCTTTACCAAGCCAGCCGCTCCGCGAATCTTCCTCCTGTTATCACCCCCCCTCTCATAGGAACGGATCCAACCCCGCAGGAGCGGCAAATCCAAAAAGGCTCCATCTATGTATATGACATGAAGGAGGATAAAAACTTTAAGATACCAAACATTAGCCCAAACCCTCACCTGATGTGGTTTACGGACTCAAGACATCTCATTTATGTGGAAAAGGGCGCGATAAACATTATGGATTACGACGGCACAAACATGACAACAATCTACGCCGGTCCTTTTATTGACAGCTTCGTTTTCCCCTGGCCGGACGGATCAAAGATTGTTATACTGACAAATCTCGGCAACTCGAACACCAGCCCGAACCTCTATACAATAGGTCTAAAGTAGATTGGAATTTATTTAGGACTGGCAAAAACCAGGAGCCTCTTCCAGGTGGTTCCGGGCGGCCAGCAGGTCTGGAGAATCAACTGCTGTCTATTCTGCTTTTGACTGTCCAGAAGATAAGAAACATTAGAAGGATCAACAATGCGCGATCCTGTTACCGTGTAGTCGTACCGCTGATTTTCGAAGAATATAACAATGCCGTCTCCCGGCACCAAATCCTTAATGAGGTAGAAAACGGCATTATACCGTCCCACATCCCAAAAATTATCCGTGGAATGGGCAAAAAGATAAATATTGCCATTCATGCCGGGAAAAACGCTTCCCGCGGCCTGGGCAACGCCTTTTTGTAAAATTGGCAGAAAGATATGTGAATTGCTAGGATCAACATTGGGAAAAACGCGGGCGTTGGCGCCGATTTTTGGTATCAAAATATCAAACTGTGTATCAATCGGTGTCAAAACCTGCTCTTTGTTGCCGGATAAGACATCTGCCAGATCTAATTTCGGCGCTGTCCCACGGCTTTTTAGAACCTGTCCCAAGGAAGACCTTACCGCGGGCTGTTCTACCGTATAATGAACGCCTCTTGCCTGACTTAGCCTAAAAAGGGCTTCGTAGTAAAGGGTTGGGCCAAAAGTAGCGCCCACGCCAAACAGGGCGAACAAAACCAAAAAATTGCCAATCGAACGAAGAATTAAGAATTTGATAATTTCCCTCTTGGTCATTTTTTCATTTTAGCTTCTTGTGTGCTAAAATACAAATGTGTTCCCGTAGTTCAACGGATAGAACAGCCCCGTCCTAAGGGGCCAATGGGGGTCCGACTCCTCTCGGGAACGCACGGGGTGTAGTGAACCGGTATCACGCTTCGTTCGGGACGAAGAGCCACTGGGTTCAATTCCCAGCACCCCGACCAGACAACAATTCAGCATATTATGCATAGTCTCAAAATTATGCTATTCTAATTTTGAAACAATATGACAGACCAAAGCGCAGAATATAGACCATTTCAGTTGGATGCGACATCAGCAACAAATAGACAAACGCAGGCAGCGCAACTGCGTGAACTTATCTTAACAACCAGAAAAGAAAGGGCTGGAGATGAACCTAGAATACAACTTTATAGAGCCATTACCGGTGCTGGTAAAAATGTAAATGGCGAGTGGATGTTTGAAGGAACTGACCCAGAAAGGATTAGGCAGTATGGAATATTTGAGACTAACCTATCCTTTGCGCAGTTTTCTCCTTACCGAATTAATGAAATTTATGGCACACGAGTCCCAGGATTACCTGTATTTGCTACCCCGCAAGAGGTATTTTACTGGCTTGAACGCAAAAGGTTTATAAATAAACCAACTATTGCTGTTTTAGATTTACCAATATCAGCACTTTCAGGAACTGAACGACAGGCAATACTAATGAGAAACAGACTAACTCCTAATTCAGATAATCCAGGTTGGGAAGTTCCATACGACCAACTTGTCCAACGATCTATGTCAGAAGATGCAATTAAAGGAGAATGTTATTTAAAAGGAACTAATCCTAGTAACCCAAGTGTCCCCAAAAGCATAAGACAACATGAAATACTAATTGAGCCTACTTCCCTAACCGCAAATGGAAGTATTGATTTTGGAATGGGTATGCAATTAGTCCAATAAAATATGTCCGCCTGTGCTCTTCCGCCTGAAAGGCGGGACAGCCTCGCCACAGAACTTGCAAGGTTATAGTATAATAATACAAAATATATCAAACTGTCCAGTAAATGAGGTGAAGAATTATGGCAAATCATGAACGCACAACAGGCGACGAGGAACAAGCAGTTCCTGAAGCTGAAAGAAGATTAGTTCTTCCATCTCCTGAAGAACTTCTATTATCCAGATGGTTCTCTGCTTTACATGATGCAGCAGGCGAATTCACTGTAAACACATTCGGAAAAGAATCAGAGGCGCGGGCAGGTGAAGAACCCAAAAGTCCCTTGAAGCTAGTACAAGATGAAAATACCTACAGATGGCAATGGCGAGAAGCGTCACCAGTTGAAGGCGGCGAATATCTTCGATTTATGGAAATGTTTTTCAGACCTGATGTATATGAAGGCAAACTTACAGGAGACGCACAAATATTTATGTTTCCTGAGACTGGAGTAAGATTTGACGGAAGAGCTTTTGAAACGGCAGAGTTAGAAAATAGAGTTCATTGGAAAGGTCAAAATGTCAAACTGAACGCTCCACGTTCAACTGTGGAGAGAGTTGCAGCGGAGTTTGGAGAAGCGCTTCCGGAAGTTTGGTACGCAATCGGTAAGCATAAACAATATGTTCCAAGACATATCGAATTTTTGAGAGCTGAGATAGAAGCAGCAGAAGCAGCAGCTCGAAGAGGTTAAAACTAGTGTTGCTATACTCTTCCTCCAATCGGAGCAACCGCTCATCAAGTATTTTATAATTCCGGTGTGAGATAATTGTTTCAGCGAGGCTGTATAGGAGCTCAGCATTTTTCACAAACTTATTGAATGGTGAATTTAATTGACAAGACAAGACTTTCTTATCTTTTACAACATTCGCCTGTGCTTCTTTAAGGTTTGCTCTGAATGTAATAAACCAATTTTAATCGTCTGTTGTATAAATAAATATAAACTGTGCAAAAATACATTCCCTTATGTTATTCTATAAGAAGCAAATATGGCGGACGCAGCAATTCAGGAATTACCAAGGCAAAGTTTAGAAACTCAAGCATTTCAGCAAGCAAAAATACGCATTGAAAAATCTCAAAGAATCAGAGGTGATTTACAACCACCGGAAGGACAGGCATATAACAGGCAACGGGTAGAAGAAGTTCGCAATATAGAAATGAGGTCGGAGCAAGGAGAAGAGGGAAAACGTTCTGGATTTGAGGAAATACTAATTGATACAAGAGGATACGAGCCAAAACGTTTTCGTATGACTTATGAAAACCCGCAGGAAGCATCTATCTCTGAGGATTTAATTATGTATGTTAGGATGGGCCAAAATGGTCAACCCGAATGGCTTACGCTCCAGGGACAACCACTAGCGTTAAATGCGGATCTATATGAAGGTCGTTTAGCAAGTCATAAACACGCCCAAGGAACTGATTATAAAGCAACAGTAATGCCAAGAGTTGATGGACAAGGCGCGTACCTTGGTATAACAACTATTATAGAATCAGCTAATAGCACAGATGCCACGCAAACGAAACAAGAAAATCAAGCAACAACGCTCACAACCCCAACAGAAGCAAGAACTGCTAGCCAAATAATGGACTTTGAACAAATTGGAAATACATTTCAATTAAATGAACAAAATCCGCCAAAACCCAACGAGCTGATTACGCCAGTTGTAACGAATATGTTTGGTGAGAACGATACCCCTACACTTGCGGGGAAGGCGGTTGCAAAAGTATATGAAGATTTAATAACAAGACAGGGGTATCAACGTCCTGCTTCCGCAGAAGAAGCCAAAAGGATAGTTGACGCAGGAAAAATAGCCAGACAGGATTATTCTGATTATGTAAAACAACAACTACAAGCTAGGCTTAATGGTGGTGATAACAGACTTACTTTTGGAATTGATAGGCAATCAGGCACAGATGGTTTTCATTTTCAAGGAGATACCAATGCCGGAAGAGACCACCTCTTTTATTTTAATAAATCCAGTTCTCATTATAAAAATCCTAATGAACAACTTACAAGAGCCTATCTTACCTTAGCTCCTAATGAAACTCAGGCACTACAAAGATGCTTTGTTGACTTATGTCTAACCATGTATGATGCAGATATTGATTTCTCAGGCAAATGTGTAAGTCCTGCCGGATTAGAAAAAAGAACAGATGATATGGTTTTATATATTAGTACCAGTAACCAGCAAAAGGCATCAGAACTTATAAAAAGATTTATGGCAGAAAGAGGAATTGGAAAGGGGCATGTCTTAGCTGCTGTACCAAGTAATCAAGATGGGTTATCTTGGGCTTTAGAGCCAACACAAGAAGCTAATGCAATATGGAGAGAAGTTACTGGCTCTAGTAAAAAAGCAAGTTTTAATTCATTCGTAGCTACTATGGCAATACCTATTTATTTAGAACGTCTTGCTCTTGCTCAAGTACGTAAAGGAGATACAGCGGCAGCTCAAACCTATATAGAAGAAGCTAAAAGAGTAAGAACAGTAATTTCCCAACACAATATATCTGATATGTCGCTCCAAATGCTAGCGATGAAGAAAAATACTTTTTAAAAACTATTTTTCCAAGCAGAAAAGCAACTAAATCGTCTTTCTTATCCTCTCAACCTCCCTCGCAAACTCCTCCTTTTTATAGCTTCTGGGCCTGGGCAGGCCTACCTCCAGAACCGCGCCGAGTCTTCCCTCCTTCATCACCCCAACCCTGTCCGCGAGCATTACCGCCTCTTCCATTAAATGCGACACCATAACGATGGTCTTTTTTGTCATTTTCCAAATGTCCAGCAGATCCTTATGCAGTTCCTCTGTTGTCAGGAAATCAAGCGATGAAAAAGGCTCATCCAAAAGCAAAACCGGCGGTTCCACCGCAAGCGCCCTGGCAATGCCTACCCTCTGCCTTTGTCCGCCCGAAAGTTCCCTGGGATATTTTTTACGGTATTCTTTTAGGCCAACCAGCTCCAAATATTTATGGGTGGTCTCTTTGATTTTTGTTTTGTTGGCGCCTTTCATTTTTAATCCAAAGGCGGCGTTTTCGCTAACTGTCAGCCAGGGAAGAAGGGCTCCGAGCTGAAAAACCATGCCGATATTCTCCGGAGCGGCCACCTTCCCCTGGGACGGCTTTTCAATGCCGGCGATTAATTTTAAAATGGTGGATTTTCCCGATCCGGATTGTCCCGCCAGACAGAAAAATTCTCCCTCGCGGATTTTAAGAGACAAATCAAAAACCGCCCTGTTTCTTAAGGGAGAATAAAACTTGCTAACATGGTCAAGGACAATAATATCAGTCAAATTTATACCTTTCCGCCAGAACCAAAAGCCTCTGCCAGACAAAAAGATTCAGGAAGCTGATGATAACTATCATGGCAACAAGAGAGGCCAGAAACACCGAATTTTCTCCCCTGGAAAAAGAATCAACCAAAAGACTGCCCAATCCGAAAAGATCCTGCGAGGACGAGCCGTTCGGTATATATTTATGGATGGCCTCGGCAACGATTAGTATATTCCAGCCCTGGCCCCATGCCAAAAAAGAACCGGTCACAATCGCGGGAAAAATAGAGGGCAGGGTAACAAACCAGAGCCTGCGAAATCCCCTTGCCTTAAAGATCCAGGCGGCGGATTTAATATCAGAAGGAATAGCCTTTAAGCCTCCGATAAGGCTGAAAACAATATTCCAAACCATGGACATAAACAGGATAAAAATTGCCGCCCCGTCAAAAAAATCAATCTTTACAAAAACCAGAACAATTACCGGGAAAAACGCCAGTATCGGCACCGACTGGATAATATCGGTTATCGGCAGAAAGGTTGTTTCAATCCTTGGGCTTTTGGTTATAAAAAGGGCAAGCGGCACAGCCAGAACCAAGGCAATAGCATAGGCAACTGATAAACGAATAAGCGTATTAAAACTGGCGACAAGAATAATAAGGAAAGAGGGCTTGGCCAGATTAACGCCTTGCTTGGGTATGGCAAAGTTTAATCCGAGAGTAAGAATCGCCAGGATGACCAGAATGACTATGACAAGAGAAGAAAAATGCCGCCTCAAAGAGGTTGTGTAATTAAAACGGTAATGATTATGATATGTCTTAATAGCCACCGTGCCTTTCAAAAGTATACCACATCTTACATTTTAAGGCTTGTCTAAAAACAAAAAATGTGAGATGATTTTTTCCGTGGAAGAAAAACTAACCAAAAGAGAGATCAAGGAACAAAGGCATCAGGAGAGACTTCTTGAAGAAAAGAAAGCCAAGCATAAACAAAATCTCAAAACCCTGGCTTTATTTATCGGAGTCCCCCTGATCATAATTGCCAGCGTTATCGGCCTGGTATTGATCTCCGGCTCAGGCTCGGCGAGTCCGCAAAGCTCTATCAAGGCGCCGCCCATCTCAAAAAGCGATATCACCATGGGCAACAAAAACGCCAAGGTCAGTCTTATCGAATACGCGGATTTTCAGTGTCCCGCCTGCGGCGCCTACTATCCCTTGGTTAAGAAATTGACCTCCCATTTCAAGGGCAGAATCCTTTTCGTCTATCGTTTTTTCCCTCTAAACGAGATTCATCGAAACGCCCTTAGTTCAGCGGAAGCCGCCTACGCCGCCAATCAGCAGGGTAAATTCTGGCAGATGCATGACCTCCTTTTTGAAAACCAGACTTCATGGGCCGACTCCACTAATGCCGAAAGTACCTTTGTGGATTATGCCGGAAGAATCGGACTCAATATTGATCTTTTTAAAAAAGACATGGCTTCGGAAAAGGCCAAGCTTTTTATTAATAACGAAGAAAACAAAGGCTCTGCCGTTGGCGTTAACTCAACTCCTACCTTTTTCCTAAACGGCGTTAAAATCCAGAATCCGCCAGGTTATGACGCGTTTAAAAATTTAATTAAAAAATATCTCAAGTAGTCTCTCGGGATTTCCCAAAAAAGCGAGTGAATGAATTTTTTGAGGATTTGCCAAATAATGAAAAAAGACAAGGCACCTGCCGCGCTCTTACTGCTCCTTTTGTTTATCTCGTTTTTGGGCTTCTTGGATCTTTCCTACCTGACAATTCTTCATTACAAAAACGTCATTCCCTCCTGCTCTCTGACTAACGGCTGCGAAACCGTCCTGATCAGCAAATACGCAACTATCCTCGGCCTGCCTATCTCCCTGATAGGCTCTTTATATTATCTTATCCTGATAGGCTTATCTTCTATTTTTATTTATGGAAAATCCGTCCGATATAAGATACCCCTATTGCTTCTTACGGGATTAGGTCTTGCTATTTCCCTGATCTATCTCTCTATCCAGCTTTTTATTTTGAAGGCAATCTGCCAATACTGCGGACTCTCCGATTTAATGGCCTTGGGGGTGTTTCTGCTGTCCTTAATTATTTAACGCTAGGTTACATTTTATTCCTTCGGTAGACATTTGACCTATAATCAATATCCTTTATCACAAACTGCCTAATTCCTTCTAAAGATTCTGTTTCATAAACAAGAACCCTGATATTGCCCACCCGTAATGTATAAAGAATCTCGCCGTTGTTGCCTCTCGCGTGCTTTCTTGTAAATTGACCGACCCCCTCGTTGTTAAATCTGTCTATGGCTCTCTCTACATTATCTCTTTTGCTAAAATCAATGCCTTCCAACAATCCCCGCAGCCTATCCTTCTCCGGCAATAAGATTTGTTTTTTCACAGTAGCCTCTTGGGTTCTTGGCATATCCGCTCCTCTTGGGTCTATTTGCCTGTTATTTTGTGTCTTCTCCGCATTATCTCTTTTAATTTGCCTTCGCAGTGTATATATCTCATCCGTCACTTGTTCTCTCCTCTGCTTAGGTTTAACTTCGTGAGGCGCCAAAGACGAATTTCTCTCTTTTTTGTTTTGATAATCTGTTAAAGCCTGCCTTTGAATAGAAAGAAGAATAGCCCGCGTTGCCTTTAGCATTGCGACCCTAATAACTCCCATCTCTTCGTCGTTAGGACTTTTAAGAAAATTCCAGTCAAACAAATTTTTCTTAGTATCAAAATAAAGGTTAACCTCTGTTGATTCTCCCAAATCGTTTTCCCAATCAAGAAATACCGCAAATTTCTGAGGTCTGTTTTGATCAAAAACAACAGCAATAGCCTGAGGCTTGATCAAGCCGGTCGAGTCAATAATTAAAGGATTAATGTCAGCAAAGACTCTGTGCGATTGTTTTGAAAATATAGAGGAAATAATTAACCCGAGCGAACTTGATTCTATTTCAACCGGAGAAAAATCTCCGGTTTGGGTCTCATCAAGAATGTCTCCCGCGTCTCCCTCCCGCAAAATAGTTTTGTCTGTTGGCTCATAATTAAGATATTCTTCTATGAAGCCTGCCAAAGATTCGTAGAAACTTTCCTCTATTCCTTGCTTTTGAAAATTTTTAGCGGCTCTGTACGCCCAAACGGCAAAATCATACTTATCAATCCCTAAGACAGAAAGCGCCAGATATCTTTCATTAAACCCCTGTTTGAGATAGAAAGACAAAGTGTCTTTCAGGCAAGGAAATTCTGGGGAATTGGGATTGAAAACATTATTATATGTTTTTTCACGGATATTACCTACGCGCAAAAGGAATTCTTTGCCTCTTTGAGCTACTTTTTTTGCAACTCCAGAATTATTGAAAATTTCACTATCTACTACATCCGGACTGCTTAAAATACCAGCCTTTATTAATATCGCTGAACCCTCAATCATATGTTTGGCAGTGTTAGGATATTGACCAAACAAACCTTTATTATTTTCCTCAAAAATTGATTGATGAGACATTTTCAGAAGAAGAATCATGGCATCAACTAAAAATTTATATTGCAAAGCTGTCCCGTCGTTTCTTTGAGCAATATCCAAAACATCAGCCCAAGAAACCCCGTTGATCTTTATATCTAAAGCGCTTGCTCCAAGAGTAAATTTCTGCAAATCTATATATGGCTTAATAATATCGGCAACTCCCACTCTTTGCGCATAGCGCATTTCCCTACTGAGATTTTCCCTAATTATAAGACATCCTCCGACACCCAAAACTTGATAGCGGCAAAATTCTCCTACAGTCAGTGGTTTTTTACCCGTCATAGAGCTTTCAACGCTGGCAGCATATGGCTCGTCTAAAGAAGCTAAATAGTCAGCAACCGCCCATGTGTCTTCTTGTGTTTGAGTCCATGAATGATGTTGCCTAGCATCTTCATCGGAACATGTCCTAATTTTTACTCCCCTTAATCCATCTTGCAGTCTTTTAAGCTCTAATACTCGTTCTCTACTCTCACGATCAAGCTTTTCTTTATTATAGATATCGCTTGACTTATAAGATCGGTTCACTGGCATATCATTATGGAATATAGATCCTGACGAATTGGATACGCCTGATTTAGAAGATGTATTTTTATCTCTTTCTCTCATAAACGAAATACTATTCTAGCACTAACTATAGGATAAGTCAAATCTATCTTTATTATCGAACGAACTCACACTACTGACACGTAGATAAAAGAAGTTTGCATTGTTGAAAGGGATTAAGATTTTGTAATTGCCAGGTATCAAAAAGAGAAGTAAGGATTGCTTTTGTTTCTGACCCTTTGGGTGT
>JAMCTM010000015.1 GCA_023379465.1 Patescibacteria group bacterium | reverse complement strand
GTCTTTGTTTAGCTTTATTTGAACAAGCAAAAACAAGATCCATATAAAATTTTGTCGTTGTCTCTGGTCCTAAACCTCCTATTATTCCTACTGTTTTCATAAACTCCTTTCTTTACCACAAAAAAACCTCCCAGCGGGAGGTTTTACTGTCTTCAATATTAAATTAGACTACGACAATAAAGCCCCCCTTAGAGGTGATTCGTAGTACCAATATTTTAATATTCCATTTGATTTCATACATATATTATACCATAAACAACTCAAGTTCTCGAAGATTTAGCTATAGGTCGAACCCCCAAGCATGGATTCTGACCAAGCCATTTTAAATTAATCCTTGATGATCCAATCGGTTACTATTTTCTTAAGTCTTAAATATTCTTCTTTTTCAAATTGCATATTAGCTATGCAGTATTTTCTTGATCTAAGATGTGAACAGAAAAGACATTCATATAAATCGTAACTATCATGTATAAACATGGACTTAGACACCTTATTTGACCACGATATTTCAAACCCGGAAGAACAAAATATACTTTCCTTCATGCGTATTCCCAGTGTGCAAGAAGAATTATCCCGAGAAGCAAGCATATAATTACAATCAAATATTTTGTAGGAAAAGATAATATTCTTAGAATCAAATATTGATACGCTATGGTAAACTGACGCACTGTTGTAAATCCCATCAGAATCAGCTACGTCTTTTGAGCTAATATATTTCTCGCCTGTCAAGTAATTTATTTCCTGCCATGAACTTAAAATATCCTCTATTGAGTTAAGCTGTTTCTTTTTCTTAATCCACTCATCCTTTTTAAATTGTTCTGTAATGGCTTGTTGCGAAGCTATTTTTTCCTCCCCTGAAGAGAAAGTCCACGTGTCAGTATTTGACAAAGCACATTTCACTTTCCGAACAGAAGGAATATCAATTGCAAACTTTTTCTTTAATTCCTCCAGGGTATATTTGTTTTCGATTCCAAATACATCCTTAAATATATAGTCAGCGATTTTCCTTGCATTTTGTGAATCCATGGTTAATTAATCGGCATGGTTCTTGCCTTAAAACAAGAATAAAACTTGCCATCCGCAAAAGGACGAACCAGGCATTCCCTCGGATTAAGGTTTACCAATAAATTTCTTTTTAAGTCTTCATCTGAAAAACCTTTCTCTTTTTGTTTTATAAGGATTTCATCGGGAAACGTTATATCAAGGTTTTTTGCGAGAATTTTTGCGTCTTCATCAGACACCTTGAAGACAAAGTAGTTATATACGTTTGATAAAATTCCTTTTAGAAGTTCCGGCATAATTTGTGTTAAATATTGTTGGGATAAGAAAAGGGACAAGTTAAACTTTCTTGCTTCGGAAAGAATATTTATCAAGCTTTCATTTTCTACAATCGACACCTCATCAATTATGAGAATAATTTTCTTGCCAACCGAACCCTTTTGAGCTATAAGGAAAAGTTGTTGGATGATTAATCCCGCTATAAGCCTGGTTGCCTTTTCTCCAAGAAATATCCGATTTAAAGAGAAGGTAAGGAGAAAATTGTTTTTTAAAGCTTCCTCGATACTGTAAGAAGAGACGTTATTGAAAAAAGCGGGAATAAAACTTAATTCGTCAATTAAAACCAAAATAGGCATAATCGCAATTTCATAAAACTTTGTTTGCATTTCTACAAACTCTGTTTCAAAGAAATGCCCAAGATGTTCACCTTCTTCACGAAGAGATGATAATACTTCTTTTCTGAATTCCAGCTCTGTTAAGAACTTCTTTAGCGCAATAAGCGACATCTTGTTCTGAAGAAATAAAAGGTATACCGAATATTTTAATACTCTTTCCATCTTGGCGTTAAATTGGTCCTTTAAGAGAGTCTTAAAGAGAAGAATTGTTAATTCCGTGGCAACTTTTGGTTCGGAAAAAGGCGGGAACAAATCGCAGGAATTGCGGATGAAGTCAAAATTTAGTTTTGCCTGCTCCATGGCCAGAAATTGAGAATATAACGAAGCATGAGGATCAATAATAACAACCGAATATTCATCCTGTGCCGAATACTTGGCAATGTTTTTAACAAGAAGCTCTATAAACTTTGATTTGCCAACGCCTGTTTGCCCAACAATAAGACTATGCTTGCCAAATTCAAATTTCTCTAAAGGAAAATAGGTAGGGTTTGAAAAGTAAGGAAATCCAAATACTTCTAAAAACGCCCCCTGCTCGCTATGGGTAAATAGATTGGCCGCATCATCAATTTTTAAATAAAGCGGTACTGATTTTTTCTTAAGCTTCACGTTATTGGAAAAATCAAATTCAAAATTGAGAAGCGGATTAGTTAGACTGCAATATGATGAATAGACATCCCCTTCTTTGACATCTTTAAGAAACACGGTTACAAAATGAACATTAATGGTAAATATTTTTCTAAAATTCACGGTTACTCTATGAATTATTCTCTGTCTCTTGATTTCTTCGGCCTCTCTTTGCTCAAGTATATTTTTGGGAGCTAATTTAAAGCCTATTTTCTTATACCGAAGATTATTTTCGCTAGTAACTGGCTGTCTGACAGTTGGTTTTAATATAAATCCTTCCAGCTTTGTTGCTAAAAGCGATAGATCTTTTTGTGCGTAAATATAAAATTCTATTTTATTAGTTCCAAACTCTACTTCAAGAGTAAAATTACCTTCGTATTCACTGATGCCAAAAACCATCCTCTGCCAATCCGAAGCAGTTACCTTATTTTCCTCTAAAAAAAGCTCAAACACTCTCATATAGCAGGATTGTACACCCTTAATATTTATATATTTTTATAAAAGGGTTTTGAGGGTAGATTCAGTCTCTTTTGCCACTTGACAATTATATTTATAAAAATAAAAAGCCATTTTGGGACAATTGGTTAGATGCTGTGATACGAAAAACACATTCATTCGTTCTATATATAGGGCCTAATTATTCCCTGTTTCTCTTATTTCCCTTTTTAGAGCTTTATTGTCTATGGAGCATAAAAGAATCGTCAAAATTATTAAGGCTTTTTCACCCGTACCTTTGCTTCTCTCTACAGCGATCTTCTTATTTAGGCATCCTCTTGTTTTAAATTATCGCGATTTGATCCCTATAGTCGTAGTAATTTTTTCTTTTTTCCTTTCGGTTTACGGCATACTGACTTTAACATGGATGCTTTACGCCTGGGAAGATCCTGACTATATTGATCAGCATAAGGCCCCAAAAAAATTTTTGCCGGCCAGGCTTTCCTTTACCGCTTTGGTTCCGGCGCGGCGGGAAGAAAAGGTTATCGCGGATACGATACGAAGCATAAATAACATTAACTACCCGGAAAATCTTAAAGAAATCTTAGTTATTTTAAGAGAAGACGATGAAAAAACAATTTCCAAGGTTAAATCCGTCATAGAAGAATTAAATAATAAAAATATCAGGCTGGTTGTTTTTAACGATTTTCCCATCAACAAACCGCACGCCCTAAACCTTGGCCTAAACACCTCAAAAAATGAAATAATTGCGATCTTTGACGCGGAGGATGAACCGCATCCGGATATTTATCATATCGTGAACACCGTCATGCTTAAAGAAAGAGCGGATATAATACAATCAGGCGTACAGCTTATAAACTATCGGTCTCACTGGTTTTCGGCCTTTAATTGCATGGAATACTTTTTCTGGTTTAAATCGGGTCTTAATTTTTTCGCGAGGGTGGGTCAGGTTATACCGCTTGGAGGAAACACCGTCTTTATAAAAACCCCCTTACTTAAAGATGTAGGCGGATGGGACGACAGCTGCCTTACGGAAGACGCGGATATTGGCATAAGACTCGTCCAAAACGGAGCAAAGATAAAAGTAGTCTACGACGAGCAATATGTTACAAAGGAGGAAACGCCGCACAGCATAAAGGAGTTTATTAAGCAGAGAACTAGGTGGAATCAGGGATTTTTGCAGGTACTTATTAAAAACGACTGGCTAAGACTCCCGAAACTCCGCCAAAAAATAGTCGCAGGCTATATTCTTTTATCCCCGGGTCTTCAGGCCATTCTTTTGCTCTATACCGTCCTTGGGGTTTGGATCATTCTTAACCAAAAAGTATCTCTTTTGCTGGCTCTTTTTTCTTTTCTCCCGCTTTTTCTTTTTGTTCTCCAGGCTGTAACGATAATTATCGGATTACATAAATTTACAAAAGAATATCGGCTTAAATTTCCCTTATGGATGCCGTTTAAAATAATTCTGGTTTTTTATCCTTACCAGCTCCTGCATGCTTTTTCTTCTTTTAGGGCACTGTACCGGATCATACGCAATCAGAACGGCTGGGAAAAAACCCATCACGCAAACGAACACAGAAAGATATTAAGTTCTCTGGCATTTGACGAGGTGAATGCGGCATAAAAATGAAAAAGATTATTGAAAAAATAAAGAATAATAAGCTGGAGGCATTAACGGTCGCAACACTTTTATTGATCTCGGGAATCGCTCACGGCTACAACATGTTTCATTTCCCTTACTTCGAAAATGACGAAGGAACCTATATGTCCCAGGCCTGGTCTCTTCTTACCCAGGGCAGGCTTGCTCCTTACACCTATTGGTATGATCATGCCCCGGCCGGATGGATTTTAATTGCTCTTTGGGTAAAGCTGACAGGGGGTTTTTTTACTTTTGGCACCTCTGTTAACTCGGGGAGGGTTTTAATGCTTGTTTTGCACGTCGCCTCCGCCTATTTTCTGTACTATATTGCCAAAAAGCTCACCCAAAGCAAACTTCCCGGAATACTGGCGGTATTAATATTTTCACTCTCGCCCCTGGGGATATATTTTCAAAGAAGAGTGCTTCTTGACAACATCATGGTTTTTTGGGTTTTGCTTTCTTTGGCAATTCTCTTAAAAGACAGGCTGCGATTAAGCCAGATTATTCTAAGCGCGGTTACGTTTGGCATAGGGGTTTTATCAAAAGAATACGCCGTATTTTTTATCCCGGCGTTTATTTATCTCATTGCCGTAAAACCCGGGGTTGCCCACCGGTCTTTCGCAATTGCCAAATGGATTTGTGTCTCGGGGCTTATTATATCAACCTACTTTATCTATGCCCTTTTGAAGGGAGAGTTTTTCCCGGTGGGATTTCTTGGCAATCACACTCCTCATGTCAGTATGCTGGAAACCTTTGCCTTTCAGATCGGAAGAGGAAACGCAGTGCCGTTCTGGAACCAAAACAGCATTTTTATGACCAACCTAAGGGAATGGATTACGCGCGATACGCTTACCGTTATGCTAGGGATAGCAGCAACGGCACTGGGAGCAATACTCTGCTTTAGAATAAAGGCATTAAGGATTCCAATATTTCTGGCAATTTTATTCTGGATATTTTTACTGCGGGGCAAAGAGGTGATTGATTTTTATATCGCTCCTCTAATTCCTCTTTTGGCGCTTAATATAGGAATATTCGTTTACCTTTTATCAAAATTTGCCGCTTTTGAAAAAAAACGGGAGACAGCCGTACTCTTTTCTATATTTACTTTTTTTATATGCGCCTGGCTACTATTTCATCCTATCGGACAATACACAAAAGACGAAACATCCGCGCAAATTAAAGCAACCGATTGGGTCAAGGCCCATGTGCCCCAAAACGCGTACATAGCGATTGATGACTATGATTACGTTGACCTGCACGCGAAAAGATTTAAAGGAGACACTGTTTACCCAAATGCCGATTGGTTTTGGAAAATATATTATGACCCGCAGGTAAGAAACAAATACCATAACAACTGGAGAAAGATAAACTACATTATGTTAAGCCACGAAATGCTAAAGCAAATGGGAGAAGGAACGCAGGGTTTTCTTAAAGACGCTTTTAAGAACTCGCATATTGCCGCCGACTTTAGAAAAGGCAGCACTTCTTATATTAACCTGGCAAGTTATATCAGCACTAACGGAGACTGGATGGCAATATTTAAGCTCAACAGTAAAAAAACGATTCTGCTGGATAGTTCCTGGAAATACTATAAAGCTAACTTTATTAAGTCTTACGGGCAGGTAATAGACCCCCAAAACAATGACGCCACAACCTCGGAGGGACAGTCATATGCCCTATTGAGGGCTGTTTGGCAGAATGACAAAACTACCTTTGACGGAGTCTGGGCATGGACGAAAGACCACCTGGAACACCGAAGGCAAGATAAGCTTTTTTCTTGGCTATGGGAGAAAAAGGGGAATACTTATGTTCTTGGAGATTCCGCTTCCGCATCAGACGCGGACGAGGATATCGCGCTTGCCTTGCTTTTTGCCTACAAGAGATGGAATAATAAAGAATATTTATCTCTTGCCGGAAAGGTCATCAACGATATTTGGCAACAGGAGGTTGTCAAAATAAGAGACCGTTATTATCTGACGGCAGGCACATCCGCGGGACATAAGAACGGATATATTGTTAATCCATCGTATCTTTCACCGGCTACTTATAGAATTTTTACCCTGGCTGACAAAAGACATCCCTGGAATGAATTATCCGGTAGCAGCTATTATCTGCTTTCAAAACTGGCTGACATGCCGGGAAACTCTACCCATCTTCCGCCAAACTGGGTTTTTATAAATAAATCCACCGGCGATATCGCTTCTCCGGCAAAATACGTGAACAATAAGGATAAGAACGCTTACGGATTTGACGCTTTCAGAATAATGTGGAGAGTGGCCTTGGATGCCAAATGGTTTAAGAGTAAACAAGCGGTAAAATATCTAGAAAAAACCAAACCCTTTTTTGTAAAAGAATGGCGGAAGGAACAGGGTTTCGCGTCGGTATATAATCTTGATGGGACGCGAAAAACTCCATACGCTAACCTGAGCACGTCTTCGGGCCCGCTCTCTAATTTAACCGTTTCGGATAAGAAGATTTCGGGGGTTTTATATAAGAGGCTTTTTGAAAAAAAATTTAATTATAACGGAGGCTACTGGGGAAATAAAAATAACTATTATGATCAAAACTGGGCCTGGTTTGGAACAGCGCTCTACTATAATAAACTTAAGAATCTCTGGGTGATGACGAAAAAAAGCTAAGAGATTCGCGCGTTTGGCCAATAAATTCTAAACAAATAGATTATATTCGCTAAACTTCTTCAGGCAACAGGAGTGATAATATCAAGTCTTTCCTCGATTCGTTTAATTCTTTTTAATTGTTCCATTTGTTCTTTGTCTAGCATATCAAGCATGATATTCTGGTCTTTTTTAAGGGACTTCAACATCTTTCCGTGCTCATTCAACATCTTTCCGTGCTCATTCAACATCTTTCCGTGCTCATTCAACATCTTTCCGTGCTCATTCAACATCTTTCCGTGCTCATTCAACATCTTTCCGTGCTCATTCAGAGTCCTCTGAATGGGAACCAGTTTGTCATCCAAGAGTTTAGATATTTGTTGAAGGGTAACATTATTTGCCATATAGGTATTTTTACACAATTTTTGAATATTGTCTAGCAACAATTGCCCTTCTCGTGAGCGCCTCATCAATAATTGTCGTATTTAACGCTCTTCTCTTAAGACGGGCAAAACTTAACTAAGAAAACTCTCTGAATTATCCTAGACCTTAGCTTAATTATAAACTATAATCAGTTGTGATGGCAGAAAGTAATATTAGGCCAACTCAAGAAGAATTCCTAAGACATAAAAACGGAGAAAGGCATAAACTTGACAATCCTTTGCGCGATGTAATTTTAGGCGGACAGGACGGCCTGGTTAATGCCTTGGGTATTATTCTCGGCGTTTCGGCCGCCACCTCAAATATCCACATCCTAATTGCTACTGTTTTGGCAGCCAGTATTGCCGAGTCTTTCTCGATGGGAGCTGTTTCCTATACCTCAAATCTGGCTCAAAAAGATTTTTATCACAGCGAGCGCAAAAAAGAATTGGAAGAAATTCGCTTAACTCCTGAAATGGAGAGAGAAGAAGTCAGAAGAATCTATGAGGCAAAGGGGCTAAAAGGACAAGCCCTGGAAGAAGTGGTCAGCGCCATAACTGCCGACAAAAAAATTTGGCTTGACACTATGATGTCGGAAGAATTGCATATCCAGCCTATTCATGCAAAAACCATGCTCAAAAGCGCCTTCACTGTAACCCTGGCTACCGTGATCGGCCACTTTATTCCCCTTACCCCGTTTTTCTTTACCGCTCATTTGCCGGGCCTAATCATGGCTATTGCTATAAGCGCCCTGACCCTTTTCGCAACAGGCGTTTACCAGGCGCTTACCCTGGTTGGCAGCTGGTGGAAAAGCGGATTTAGAATGCTTGTTATCGGCCTGGGTTCGGCCGCGGCCGGCTACCTTATTGCCAGGTTATTTAACCTTGCCTCGGCTTAGAGTCTTTCTTCTACAAAAGCAGTTTGCATTCGGTATCGGTGCAGTTTAGATGATTGTGGCGATTTTTAGCAAGTATTAAGTCGTATTTTTTAATAGCCTCCATTACCTGATTGGGTGTTTTAACTATGGTATAAACCTCCAAATCCGGCGGCCTTATCTTCATATATTTTTTGAAAGAGGCAATAATATCTTCCCAAAATTCACCAAATAAAATAAGGGGTTTGTGATGACCAAAATACAATCTGGCCAGCCCCCAAGCCATGCCAAATTCCGAAATAGTGCCTGTCCCGCCTCTGAATATAATATACGCCTCCCCCAATTCAAGAAGCTTTCTTGTTCTCTCGATATAATTCTCCTTTTCAAAGCTTTCCTGAGCCAAATTAACGGTTGATGATCCTTCAAAATCCGTAGCCAGTTCAGGCCTGTAATAAACAACCGTTGTCTTTCCGTCAGCATCTGTTGCCCCTTTTGTGGCGGCAAGCATAATACCGGCTCCCCCTCCGTTAACAACCCTGATACCGTTTTTGGCAACTTCATGGGCGGTTTTTCTGGCAAGTTTAAAATCTTCTTCGGAGGGTTTCGTGTTTGAACTGCCGAAAAATGTTACGGATCTAATTTCCATATAAATAAATGTAGCATAAACCCAATTTGTTGCACAAGCTTTTCTTTTAGTATTAAAATAAAGATATGCCTCAGGATTTATATAGACTTTCCCTTAATAAGGTATTTGAACTGTTAAATGCGGATAAAAATGGACTTTCGGACAGTCAGGCTCAAGAAAGAAGAAAAAAATACGGCGCGAACATAATTAAGCCCCTCAAAGAAAAATCCGGCCTGGCAATATTTTTGGATCAATTTAAAAGTTTTCTGGTATGGCTTCTGATTTTGGCGGACGCGGGCAGTATCTTTTTGTGGATAAGGTTTGCCAAGCAAGAATATTTCTTTAATCTGGTGGTAATCACCTTCATAATCCTCGCCAACGCTTTCTTGGGTTTTTTCCAGGAATTTCAGGCCCAAAGGAATGCCAAACAGCTTAAATCCATGCTTAAAACAAGAACCAAGGTTTTAAGAAACGGCCAGGAAGAAGAGGCGGACGCGGACGATCTGACAATAGGCGATATCATCATTCTTAACGAAGGAGACAAGATTCCGTCCGACGCGAGACTTATCGAAGCAAAAAATCTTGAGACGGATGAATCCTCGCTAACAGGCGAGAGCACGCCTGTGGCAAAAGAGGCGGTGGAAATAAACGAGGATAGGCTTCTGGCGGAAAGAAATAATATGGTTTTCTCCCAAACCTTTGTTGTTAAGGGAGAGGCGAAAGCGATCGTTACAACTATTGGCATGAAAACCGAGGTGGGAAAAATCTTTGCCTCATTAAATAAAACAAGGGATGAGAAAACCTCTTTTGAAAAAGAGATAGATGCGGTAGGCAAAAAAATAGCCCTTGTCATAGGAATAGTTATCATTATAATAGCCTTAATCCTCTCCTATCACCGAATGCCTCTCCCTTATGTTTTCATAATCAGCGTCAGTCTGGCCGTCGGAGCAATTCCCGAAGGACTGCCTGCCATTACCACCTTTGTCCTTGCCTTGGGCAGCCAAAAGATGCTTAAAAATAATTTTCTGGTCAAAAGACTGTCCTCAATCGAAAGCCTTGGGTCAATAGATGTCATCGCAACGGATAAAACCGGAACCCTCACCCAGAACAAGATGGCTATTGAAAGGATATTTTTAAATAATCACGATATAGATCTAACCGCGGACAAGCATTTATCAGCTGTTTTAAGTCATGAGGTAGCCGATACTTTTTTACACACCATAGCGCTTGCTAATGAAGCGCAAGTAAATAAGGATGGAACTTTTTCCGGGGATCCCACCGAGATCTCCCTTCTTGACCTTGCCCAAATTAACGGCATAGATCCGAAAAGAATAAAAACGGAGACAGAGAGATTAGATCTTGCCCCTTTTTCTTCGGACACAAGATTCAGCTCCAGCTTATATAGATTCCCAAAAAATAATAAACTGTTTATAACAGGCGCGCCGGAGGTCATTCTTGCCAAATGCGATAGGATTCTTCTTGACAATAAATCTCCGGAACTATCCGATGAGGAAAAGAAAAATATTCTTGCCAAAGAAGAAGAATTTTCCAAACAGGCCCTCAGAATAATTGCCATAGCCGCTAAGGAAACTAAGGACGCGGAAATTGGAGAGATGAATGATATGTCTTTTATCGCCCTTATCGGATTAAAAGACCCGCCCCGGCCCGAAGTCAAAAGCGCCATCCAGCAGGCGCAGGAAGCGGGCATTAAGATTATCATGCTGACCGGAGACTACGGGCTTACAGCCCAGGCAATCGCCAAGGAAATTGGCTTGGGACAGCGGGTTATTGACGCGACCGGCTTGAAGGATATAACCGATGACAAATTAAAAGAGCTGGTTGAAAAAACAGATATTTTCTCGCGCATGGATCCGAGCTTTAAATTAAGAATACTTGATATGCTTCAGAAAAACGGTCATCGGGTTGCCATGACAGGAGACGGCGTTAATGACGCTCCGGCCCTAAAGAAAGCGGATATCTCTCTGGCCATGGGCATAAGGGGAACGGAACTGGCAAAAGAAGTATCCCATGTAATTCTTCTCGATGATAATTTCGCGACAATTGTAAAAGGCATTAGGGAAGGAAGGACAATCTTCCACAATCTTCGCAAATTCGTTAACTATATTCTAAGCTCAAATGTGTCTGAAGTAATGGTCATATTTATAACCTCTCTCTTTGGTTTTGTTCCATTAACCGCCACCCAAATACTCTGGACAAATTTCGTTACCGATGTCTTTCCGGCAATGGCCATTGGCGTTGACCCTGCCCCAAAAGAAATTATGCGGCAAAAGCCAAGAGGGGTTAAGGAACATGTCTTAGGAAGCCGCGTGGTGGGATTAACCCTGGTAATAGGCATCAAAAAAACCATTATCATGATTGGCGTGTTTATAGTCTGCCTTAAGTTTTGGGACATTGCCGTTGCCAGAACCGCAACCTTCACCTGGCTGGTGCTGTCTCATTTTATACGCATCCTCTCAATCAGGGTTAACGAAGGGGTGAACTTTTTCATAAATAAATATGTCAATCTTTCCATATTCACTTCGTCAGTTATTCAGATGGTGGTCCTTTATTCCCCACTCGGGGCGTTTTTCAACTCCGTGCCTTTAAACATCGCCCAACTTCTGGTTGTGGGCTTTTCACTTTTTGCCCTGGGAACACCGGCAACTATATACCTGACTAAACTCGTGGATAAAATCACACCGGACGACGAGAAGCTTCTGGTTGAAAATTCCTAAAACTACAGCATTATCTTTCCTAAAATAAAAGTTATCACCGTAATTAAACTGCCCGATAATCCGCCCAAGACTACCTCCCCAACCGTATGTTTCTTGCTCTCTATCCGCGCCCAGGCGACAAGAGGGATCATCCAAAAAGTCGCAATCAAAGCCTTAGCGCCATACATAAAAGCCATTGATATCACAAATGCGAAAATAACCGCCGCATGAATACTTATCTTCGCAAAATGATTCATGAAAGCAAAAAAGATAAGACCCAAGAGTATTCCCAAAGATATTAGCTAAGCGGAAAAAATATCCCCCTGATAAAAAGAGAAAGCGCGAAATACGAAAGTCCCAAAACCGAGAGGATCAGATAGAATTTAGAGCGTTCTACTTTGTTGGAAATATCAAAATCAGAGAATTTTCCCTCTACGGTTTCGAATAGTATTATCATTACCCCAAAAAGAATAAACACGGAGGAAAAACTCATCCATTTTAACGCGTAAAGGCTACTCGCGGTCTGCCTATATACCACAAAAAAGGGCATGATCAAGAAAAATAAAACGGGATGGAATATGTAAGAAATAAATCTGGCAAGAATTTTTTTATTCATTTTATGCTATGGCTTTTAATCGCCTTAATACCTCTGCCTTCTCCAGGATTTCCAATGCTTTAGGAAGAGGCAACCCTTGCTGACTGCCGGTTATAATTTTATAGATAATATTCATCTTAATCTTTTTTTCTTTTAAGATTTGCCTAAGAACAGCTAATATCGCCTCTTCCTTCCAGGCCGAAACCTTGCTTAACGCCTGATATAGATCTTTAGCCATACTTTTTTCCGTATTAGACAGGTCAATTTTTGGCTCATTCAGAAATGGCATAACCAATTCGGGAAAATCATTCAAGGTCTTCATGCGGTCTTTCGCTAAGGGAACAAACGCCTCTAAAAGTCTGGCGTTAATTTCTTTGAGTTTTGGGTTTTGAGCCAAGATTTGAGTTTTAAGCCTTGAGTTTTGGGTTTTTCTGATATAGACCCCGTTCATCCAGGTAAGCTTAACCGGGTCAAAGACCGGACTGGCGGTATTTATGTCCTTAAGATCAAACAGGCTAATCATTTCCTCCATGCTCATAATCTCTTTATCTTGGCCGGGGCTCCATCCCAGCAGGGCCATATAATTTAATAATGCTTCTTTAAGATACCCTTCATGTTTATAATCCAAAGCCGATTTTGCGCCGTGGCGCTTAGAAAGTTTTGCCCTGTCAGTCCCTAAAATAACCGGCAAATGAACAAAGACAGGCGGCCTAAAGCCAAAGGCCTCATACAAAAGAAGATGTTTGGGGGTTGAGGAAATCCACTCTTCACCTCTTACCACGTGAGAAATCCTCATTTCGCTATCGTCAACAACGCTGGCTAAATGATAGGTTGGAAATCCATCGGATTTAAGAATAATAAAATCCTCAATGTCGTTTGAATTGAAAGAAATTTTTTTATTGCCGACAGCGTCGGTCCAGGAAATAGTTCTTTCCTTAGGAACAATAAACCTAACCGCTCCTTCATCCTTCTTGGCAAATCCTTTTTCTATAAGCTCATCTGTTTTCTTTCGATAAAGATCCAGTCTCTCGGACTGAATATATTTTTCGTCGGGAATCAAACCCAACCAATTTAAAATTTCCTCTATCGCCTCTTGTGCTCCCGGGGCTTTTCTTGACTGATCGGTATCTTCAATCCGCAAAATAAATGCCCCTTTATTATGTCTGGCAAACAGGTAATCAAAAAGGGCTGTCCTGGTATTGCCGATATGGGGAATTCCGGTCGGGCTGGGAGCAATTCTTGTTCTGACTGCGGTTGGCATAGTTGCATTGTAACCTAAAGTTTATCTATACTCAAGATATGCTGACTCTGCATAAAACCATAGAGGAGACCAAAACGGTTTTCAAGTGGGGTTTAATCTTAATAGGCGCTGTATTTTTGTTTTTGATATTACTTAGAACAGGCAATGCCCTTAAGGAACGTTTTTTTCCAACCCCTCTTCCCCCTCCAACCGTTGCTTTCGGCAAACTGCCGGCTATTAATTTTCCGCCAAACGCCACTGTTTTACGTCTTAATTATAAATTGGATACAATCTCCGGCACCTTGCCGAATCTTCCGGACAGAGCCGCTGTCTATAAAATGATTAAGCAAAAACCCAGCCTCTCTTCTCTTAACGATACCATAGCCCAGGTAGGAAATGCCGGCTTTAACAGTAAACCCAGAGCCCTTTCCGATACGCTTTATCGCTTTTACGACACTAATCCTCCCTATCGAAATCTAACTATTAATATTATCAGCCATAATTTTACCATGCTTTCCGATTTTATTTCCGACCCAACAGTTCAATCCGCCCAAAATTTAGGCGATGAAAATACCGCCGTTAATACCTCGGTAGGCTTTTTTTCACCCCTTTCCCTGCCAAATGATATTGATTTAGGAAAAACCCAAACAACCCTTTATAAAATTGTCGGTCCGAGCCTAAAAAAAGCATCCAGTCTTTCCGAAGCCCAAGTAATCCGGGCTGACTTTTTTCAGAAAGACGTAAACAATCTGCCGCTTTTCTATCCCCATCCTCCTTTTACCAACATCAACGATTTAGTCGCTTCGGGACCAAACAGCCCTCAAGTAGTTGAGGCACATTTTTTTCATCAGGACATTGATTTTGAAAACTCTGCCACCTATCCGATAGCAACTAGCGGCGCGGCTTTCAAATCTCTGAAAAACGGCAGCGCCTATATCGCCTCTTATTACGGCATAAATAAAACAATAAACATAAGGGATGTTTTTCTAGCCTATTTTGTTCCCGATGTTAAATCTTCGTACCTGATGCCGATTATTGTTTTTAAGGGCGATAACGGCTTTTTCGCCTACGTATCTGCCGTTAAGGATGAATGGATAGGTAGGTAATATGTCTGTCAAGAACAGAAAGTATGGCTTCCGCGTCTTGAAATCTATGTCTGCTTCCCATAATAACTATTATTACCCTATGCCGGTTGTAATCCTTGCATAACACCAAAACCTGCTCTGCCTCCTCTGTTGTGCCTGTCTTAATGCCATAAACACCGTCTATTCCCAAAAGTTTATTAAGATTTTTGATCGCGTAAACATGACTGCCGTCTATATTTGATATCACAGCCTGCCTTGTATCAACTGCCTTGGCGAAAATTTTGTTTTTCATGGCAGAGAAGGCAAGATGGGCCAAGTCCAAAGCGGTTGTATAATCTCCGTCATCATCCAGTCCGGCCGGATCCGCGAAATGGGTATTATACAAATTAAGCTTTCTGGCCTTCATATTCATCTGCCTGACAAATTCCCGCTCTCCGATTTTATAATTATCCGCGATCGCATCGGCCGCGTCATTGCCGGATGGCAAAAGCATGCCGTAAAGCATATCCCTAAACGTTAATCTATCCCCCAATACAAGCCCGACCTTGGAACCTTCCACATAGGCTCTTTTAACTTGCAAAATATCATTTTGGCGATAATAAGAAAGGGCAATAAGAGCGGTCATAATTTTGGTTGTGGAGGCAGGAGCAAACCGGAGGTCAGCATTTTTTGAGTACAAAATCGTACCGCTTGGGCCGTCTAAAACAACCACGGCTTTGGCCGAAACGTAAAGATTTTTAAAAGCGGAGGGCGAAAGAATTGGATAATCGGAAGGGGAAAAGTCTATAATTGGATTTTGCAGTAATAACTCTTGCTTTATCTTATTACTGATTATTTTGAAGACAAGTAAAATATCACATAAAATAAAGAACAAAATCGTAAAAGCCAAAAGAAAAATAGGGATCCGCGAAAAAAAAGTCCCGAATTTATTTATTTTTTGCCTGATTTTTTTCATCTATTAGAGAGAATCTTACATCTATCCGCTCCATGTCTCTTGGAAAAAGAGACGCCTCGCGGATATTGGACAATCCTAGAATATGCATAGTAATCCTCTCCGAGCCAAAAGAAAAACCTCCTTCGGGCGGAAGTCCAAAACGAAACGCCTGCAAATACAACTCGCTCTTTTTTAAGTCTATATTTCTTTCTGCAGCTTTCTCCATTAAAACCTTAAGATCGTTAATTCTCTGGCCGCCTGTTAACCACTCTGTTCCCCGTCCAATCAGATCAAAACTTAAGGTATATCCCGGATCTTTCGGATCCTCAAACGTATAGAATGGCCTTTTGTTAACCGGATAATGCGTAACAAAAACAAGTTCGCTGCCATGCTCTTCCTTTGCCCATCGTGTAATTTCCCGCTCATCCTCCGGCATCAGATCAGGTTCTTCCCGGTGATCAACACCTGTTCTTTTAAAAATAATTCCCTGCGCCTCCCGCAATTTAACCCGCGGAATTTTCTCTGACAACCTTGGCACAGTTGCGCCATGGACCTTTAAAGACTGACCGGCATCTTTCTCTATTCTTTGAAAGACATATCTAATAATATATTCCACCATGTCCATAATATCTTCCCAAGAATCAATAAAGCCCATTTCCGCATCCAATGTGGTTACCTCTGTCAAATGGCGGGTTGTAACCGAAGGTTCAGCCCTAAGAGTTTTGTTAACTGCAAATACCCGCTCAAATACCCCAACCATAATCTGCTTATAGAACTGGGGACTTTGGGCAAGATAGGCTTTCTGCCCAAAATAATTGACGGCAAAAATTTCCGCCCCGCCCTCGGCTGTTTGAGGAATAATGACCGGTGCCTGAAACTCGGTAAAGCCTTTTTCTCTTAAAGCATCCCTAAAGGCATCAATTACTATTTCCTGAACTTTAAATATTTCTTTAATCTTTGGATGGCGAAGCGTTAGTGACCGATAATCAAGAAGGGTGGGCAGTTCAAGATCCAAAGTTTCCTGCCCCATGTCAAAAGGCAGGGTATGGGCCATTGACAAAACCTTAATCTCTAAAACCTCTAATTCTATTTCGCCTGTTGCCAGATCTTTGTTAACCGCCCCATCCGGACGCCTGTTAACTTTTCCCAAAACCTCCACCGCGGATTCCACAGACAATTCTTTGGCTGTTTTATATGCCTTAGGCGAAACCTTGTTATTGACTGCCATCTGAATGGTTCCCGATCTGTCCCACAAATCAATAAAAATCAATTTTCCGTGATCGCGCCGCCTTTTCACCCAGCCTTTTAATAAAATCTCCTTATTTATTAAGGAAGGCGCATCCGATACGAGGGTTCTCATTAATTTAAAACCTGCCATTTGTTACTATTTTAAATAAAATAACCCCGCTTGACAAGAAGCCAAAAGCTTTTACATCCTATAGTCTTGATACCCCTTTATATTTATGCTAAAATAAAAAGAACAGGGCTTACGAAAAACACGTAAGTCCTGAATGAATTTTATCTATGAAATCAGCAGAAACCCTTTTGCCAACCGAAAACCAGCCTGTTATGCGAATCGCCCGCGTGGTGCCTGTGGCGCCGATTCCGGTTCCTGAGCTTGCCGAAAAATTGCGCGGGGGAATCCCTATTGAGCGTATTTTTCTCTCGGAAGTTCTTTTAATTCAGAAAAGCACCAACAGTAATCCAAGCGCGGGACTTGTCATGCCGCCTGGCGGAGAAATTGACAGCGAAGAATCAGCCTTTGCGGGAGGCTTGCGGGAGATAGGAGAAGAAACAACCTTACTTTCTCTGGCCCAGGGTGAGGCAAAACAAGCATGGAATACTAATCCTTTTCATCCGTCTTTTACGTTTGGGATTCCGGGCTATAATGCCCCCAGAGAACTTCAAATGTTTGTTTTGCCTGTAGCATCCCGTTCTTTTTCCGTTCATAAACCCAGAGAAGGAAAAAACGGTTCAGAAGACAAAATTGAGCGGATTGTTTCCTTTTCTCCTAAAGAATTAGAACAGTTAATTGATAAGGGAAGTCTTGAGCGCGGCAGGAAAATAATCCGCGCGGCAGGTCATTTTACTGCTATAGACGATAATTCTATTAGCATATCGGGTGTGAATAAGGCTATGCGCCGGACAGTTCTTAATGGCATTACGGAGGATGTCAGGGCATTCGAGGCTAGACTGCGGGAGACAATGCTTGGGGAAGTAAATCGGGTAAGATGGGCAAAACAAACAGCCCTGGCACGCGATTTATCCATATGCTCCCAAGATGAATTAATCAGAGCCTTCGTTGCGGCACAAATGCGTCTTGGGCTTGCCGGCGAACGACAGCGGGAAATAAACCGCGCTTCTCAACCCCCCGACAAGGCAGATTTGCTCAAGGTTGCCAACTATTTAGCCGCCGAAGAATTACCAACAGAAATATTCCCGGAACTGCTCCTTTCAACGCCAACCCACGAAGCACTTCGCGCTGTAATCAGACTTGAAAAAAGCTTTAGGAAGGGAGCGGAAACGATTATAACTGAAACGGGCGATCCGTCCGCGACTTTACAGGATAGCTGGCCAAAGGTATTAGGACTTCCTCCAACCCAACGGGTGGAGCTGATAAAAAGGGCGAATGAGGCAATGATCCAAGAACTTAGCCGGCAAACGGGGGTCTCTAGGGAAAATATTGGAAAAGCCCTGGAAACAACCGAAGAGTTTCATGACTTTATTACCAGAAGTCTGCAACGGCAAAGAGATTTAAAAGAAGGGGTTTTTCAAGAGTTTCGTCCAATGAACGAAATCTCAAATTCTACACTATTCACCCGTGTAATTTTTGCCTTAGGCCTTCATCCGAATATTCCGATCGCAAGGAGTCAAGACGGACTTCGTATTCTGCGCTTTGAAGCAATAAGGGATTTGGCGGTATTTTCCGCAGCGCTTGAGGTTACGCAAAAATTGCAGGAAGCGGATAACAACCTGTTTCAATCAGCGCTTGACACAATGTTTAGCTTTCCTCCGCAAAGAGAATATGTTAATCTTGGCGATGGCAGACTCCACCCTGTGTATCACCGAACAACAGCTGTAGAAGTGGCCGGAAGAAAATTACACGTGATTACCGACGAACGGCTCAAGAAAACCCCGCTATCGGCTGTAAGCTTTGGCATGGGTAATCCGGAGCTCAACGATATCTATAGCGTCAACTTTGTACTCGCGGACGATAATTTCGATGACCATAATCCTCTGGAACAGCGCTTAAAGGCAACGCAAAATTTTCGGGAGACATTACTCTCGCATATCCAACAAGAGTTAAATAAAGATCCTTTATCGGGGTGGGAAGTTTCGGTACAGGACGGCACCTATAAACGAACATCGCTTGATCGGGTAGACTCTTTTATGCGCTCCGGCAGTAACGAAAGTGAAGAAATGATCGCTAAAGAAAATGGGGGCGGAAAAAGGCCGGGGTCAAAAGGAAACGCGATAGCCCGCGAGAAATTTGTGATCTCTCTGCAAAATTCCAACGGCCAAACTCAATTAATCGAGGTGTGTATTTATCCATTTGAATCAACCCATACACAATCGGTGGCACAATTAGGCAAAGCGGGTTTCTGGGGTTTTGCGGAAAAACTTGAAGACGACTTCAAGGGCAATTACGAAGCCATGCGAATCCTGGCCCGTGATAGGGAAAATCCCACGGAAGCGTCTTTATATGAGCTTTTGTATCCCGGACACCTCTATGAAATTATTTCTCAAAGAATGATGGATAAGCATGTAAAACCAAGAAAAAACAGAAAAGGCTAAACGGCTTTTCTTTTTATATCTTTTATCTTTAACTGTAAGCTTGTTTTGCCGTTCCATCTATTTTCATCAATCGCGTAAATAATATCCGCCTTATCCCCAATACGCAACTCCTCCATTCTTTCCCCCATCCCAAACCCAATTCCGTCAAATTGACCTTTGATTTTTGACCTTTGATTTTTGACCTTTATTTTAAGATGTTTTCCGCCCTCTCCCACTGTTCTCATATCTTCGATCATAACGTTTTCCGACATAAAGGTTGGCTCCGGATTACCCATGCCAAAGGGAGATAGTTTTTGAATCTCATTATATAATTCCTGACTGATGCGCCCTAGCGGCAAAACCAAATCTATCTTAAGCGTTCTTGTCAGCATCCGCGAGTCGAGAACTTCTTGCGAGCGTTTTTCCAGAAAAGAACGAAGAAGAGAAAGTTTTTCTGTTTCAACCGTAAATCCGGCTGCCATCGGATGGCCTCCCGCGTCAATCAGAAGGTCTGATGCCCCTCTTATAAACTCGATGATATTAAACCCCGAAACCGAACGCGCCGAGGCCTTGGAATATCTCTTTCCGATAGAAACAACAATGGACGGCCGATAAAACTCCTCTACCAGCTTACCCGCCACCAACCCAATCACCCCCTGCTGATAATCTTCGTGCCCTACAAAAATCAATTTCTTGATACCTGATACCTGATAGCTGATAGCTGATACCGCGTGTTGTACTGCCTCCTTCGTCATCTGCTGTCTCTCCCGATTCGTTAATCCAAGTCTACGGGCAAGCTGCCCGGCCTTTTCCGCGTTATTGGTGCACAAAATCCTTAAGGAATCCATGGCGTGTTCCAAACGCCCCATGGCATTAAGCCGGGGCGCTATAATATGTCCAATTTCATAAACTCCAATTTTATCCTTATCTATCCGCCCCTCTTTAAAAATCTCCAAAAGTCCCGGCCTTTTTGTTTTCCTAAGCCTTTCCAAACCAAACTTAAGAAGGGTCCTGTTGGCGCCTGTAAGAAGCACCAAATCCGCCACTGTCGCTAGGGCAACCAGCTCCAAATGGGTATCTGATGTTTTGGAATTTTGAAATTTGAATTTTGAAATTTCCCGCGACAGCAGGTATGCTACTCCCGCCCCGCATAACTTTGTAGTATGAACTATTGAATATGCCCTGGGTAGTTTTTTAGAGGAAACATGATGGTCCGTAATAATAACATCAATGCCGTTTTTATTGGCAAAATCAACCGCTTTACTGGCCACAATCCCGTTATCCACCGTGATAATCAGCGAACAATTTTCAATTTTCAATTTACAATTTTCAATTCCTTTGACCGAAAGTCCGTAACCCTCGTCCATTCTATGCGGAATATACGGCATTACTTTGGCTCCCAGTCCATAAAGCGTTTCCCAGACAATAGCGGCACCGCAAATTCCATCCACATCATAATCGCCGTAAACGACAATTTCTTCTTTATCCCGGATTGCCTTTTTAATTCTCTTGAGGGCTTTTTGCAGCTGCTCTTTGTCAATTCCCACCGAACCGGCGCTAACCGCCTCAAGCTTTGGATTCAAAAATTTCCCGATTTCTTTCTTTGTATTTATTCCCCGATTCTTCAAAAGAACCTTCAGCAAATCGCTAATCTCAACCTTTGAATTTTGAGTTTTAAGTTTACCTATTATTTCCCACTTTTTACTCTTAATTCTTAATTCTTGATTCATGATTCTTCTGCTATACTATAACATGTATGACTAAAGGGATTCCACAGGAAGTTTTAGCTGTTTATAAAAAATTACAAGATGAAGGGTTTGATGTTTATTTTGTGGGCGGATGCGTGCGCGATCTTTTGCTCAGGCGAAAAATCAAGGACTGGGATTTTGCCACCAACGCAGAACCCGAAGAAATCCTAAAAATCTTTCCGGAAAGCTTTTACGATAATATCTTCGGCACAGTCGGGATGCCAATTGAGGCTGGCAGTGAAAAAAGGATGATTGAAATCACCACTTTCAGAAGCGAGACAGGTTATAGCGACAGACGCCGTCCCGATGTAATCAAATGGGGGGAAACAATTGAAGAGGATTTGGGAAGGCGCGATTTTACCATCAATGCCATCGCCATGAACTTAGCAACAGGCAACTCGGAACCAGCAACTAACATCATTGATCCTTATAATGGTCAAAAAGACCTTGGGCAAAAACTGATCCGCGCGGTAGGCGATCCCGCCCAAAGGTTTAAAGAAGACGCCCTAAGATTTTTAAGGGCTATCAGAATCGCCACTGAGCTTGGTTTTACAATTGAAGAAAACACCCTAAGGGAAATGCGAAAAGACGCTCCCCTCCTTTCCCATGTCTCCTCCGAACGGATAAAAGAAGAGTTTTTACGGATTCTGGCAAGCCCTTATCCTTATGAAGGAATCCTGCTTTTAAAAAACGTTGGGCTTTTAGAAATTATCGTCCCTGAACTTCTTGAGGGAGCCGGCGTCTCGCAGGTTAGACCAGGCCGGCACCACAAAACCGATGTCTTTAACCATAATCTTTTATCCCTAAAGTTTTGTCCCTCAAAAAATCCCATTGTCCGCTTTGCCGCTTTAATACATGACATAGGCAAACCACGGGCAGCGGCAAAAGACGAACAGGGCTTAATAATATTTCATAACCACGAAATTGTCGGCGCGAGAATGGCTGAGGAAATATGCAAAAGGCTTAGATTTTCAAACAAGGACAGGGACAAAATTATTAATCTTATTCGCTGGCACATGTTCACGGTTGATGAAAAAGCCACCGATAGCGCGGTAAGAAGATTTATAAGAAGGGTGGGGACGGAAAACATAAAGGATATGCTTGACCTGCGGATAGCTGACCGATTAGGCAGCGGGGCAAAATTCGACAGCTGGCGCTTTGCCCTTTTTAGGAAACGTGTTGAAAAACAACTCGAACCTGCTCCTTTTTCGATAAACGACTTGGCAGTAGACGGCCATGATATAATGCGGGAGTCGGGAATTAGGCCGGGGCCAAGGGTAGGCAAAATTTTAAAACTTTTATTTGAGGAGGTTGACGAAGATTTGAACAAAAACAACCGGGAGTATTTATTAAAACGAATTAAAGCCCTTGCCTAAAGAAATTATATGAGAAGATTTTTTACCTCGGAATCGGTAACAGAGGGGCATCCTGATAAGATGTGCGATCAGATTGCTGATGCTATTCTTGATGAAATCATAGCCAATGACCCAAAGGCACGGGTTGCCGTCGAGGCCCTTACAACAAATGGAGTTATCCTGATAGCAGGCGAAATAACCACCGATGCCTACGTTGAAATACCGGAAATTGTCGGGAGGGTTATTAAAGATATCGGATATGTTGACGCAAAATATGGGTTTCATTACGAAACCAGCGGCGTACTTGTTGCCATACATACCCAATCATCCGACATCGCAAGGGGCGTTGACAACTATAAAGAAACAAAGAAAGGAAAGATCTTCAAAGAGGATTTGGAAAATCTCGGCGCCGGTGACCAAGGACTTATGTTTGGCTTTGCCTGCGACGAAACGCCGGAGCTGATGCCTCTTCCAATAGTCCTTGCGCATAGTCTTTGTCTGCGGCTTGCCCATGTTCGGAAGAAAAAGATAATAGGCGGACTTCGCCCGGATGGGAAATCGCAAGTTACGGTTGAATACAGAAACGGCGCGCCTTACAGAATAGAGAGTGTTCTTATTGCCGCCCAGCACGACGAGGACGTAAGAGCTGAAAAACTAAGAAAGGATATCATAAACAAAGTTATCCTCCCTTCCCTGCCAAAAGGGCTGGCGGATAATAAAACCAAATATTTTGTCAACACAACCGGAAGATTTGTCATCGGGGGACCGCAGGCGGATACAGGATTAACAGGACGGAAAAATATTGTTGATACCTATGGCGGGTATGCCAGACATGGAGGCGGAAGCCTATCCGGAAAAGATCCGACCAAGGTTGACCGTTCCGCTCAATACATGGCCCGCTACGTTGCCAAAAATATTGTTGCCTCGGGTCTGTCCCGCAAATGCGAGGTGCAGATTTCTTACGCCATAGGCAAACCCGAACCAATGTCCGTTTTTGTAGACACCTTCGGAACAGGGAAAATAGCCGATGAAAAAATAGGCAGTATTATTACAAAGGTATTTGATCTAAGGCCGGGCATGATTATTAAAAATTTAAACCTAAGACGGCCCATTTATAGACAAGTGGCGGCCTATGGCCATTTTGGCAGGCCAGACCTTGACCTCCCTTGGGAAAAAATAAATAAAATAAGAGAGATACAAAAATTTGACTTAAAGAAAATTTAACGTATAATAAGATTATTAAGTAGCCAATCTCTCGGTTTACTCGGGAGATTTATTAAGAAATACCATAGCCGTATGAACTTATCTTCTGTATTTCCTCGATAAACCCGGATTTGCTCCTGAAGGTATTTCTATGGATAAAGTCTTAGAGGTTAAAAATCTGGCAAAATCGTTTCCTTCCAAAAAAGGAAACTTTAACGCGGTTAAAAACATTTCCTTTTCTATTAAGGATGGGGAAATACTGGGTCTTCTTGGTCCAAACGGAGCGGGAAAAACAACCACAATCCAAATGCTTCTGGGCGCTACCACACCAACCGAAGGAAAGATTCTCTACTTCGGCAAAGAATTCAAAAAACATAGAGAACAAATATTAAAATCCATAAATTTCTCATCCACCTATATAAGCCTGCCCTGGTGGTTCAGGGTGGAAGAAATTCTGGAATTGTTTGCCAGACTCTACGAAATCCCAAACCGCAAAAAGCGCATCGAAAAACTTTTGGCCGAGTTTGAAATAGAACACCTAAAGCACAAGGAATTTAATATGCTCTCGGCAGGGGAAAGAACAAGACTTTTGCTAACCAAGGCCTTTCTGAACTATCCAAGGCTTATTCTGCTGGATGAACCAACCGCCTCTTTGGATCCCGATGTTGCGGTAAAAATCCGGCAATTTCTCAAAAAGGAAAAGGAGGAATATAACGTTTCCATGCTTTTCACTTCCCATAATATGGATGAGGTCGAGGAGATGTGCGACAGGGTAATTGTTTTATCCCACGGCAAAATCATTGCGCAGGACACGCCCTTGAACCTAATAAAAAGCATTGCCGAAAGCCAGTTGGAACTTTTCATAAAAAGGGATAAGGAAAAAGCCGTCAGACTTTTCCAAAAACTGGAAATGCCTTTTACGGGAAACGGGAATATATTTAATCTTGTGATAGATGAAAAAAATATCGCCGAATTTTTAACCCTCCTGGCCAAAGAAAAGATAGGGTACGAAGATATTACTATTAAAAAACCCGACCTCGAGGATTACTTTTTACAGATAATTGAAAATAAATAATATGCTTAATTTCAATAGAATACTGGCCATTATCTACCGCTACCGACTAAACATGCAGCACAGTTTTGACAGACTGACGGACATGTTTTATTGGCCTGCCATGGATTTATTCGTATGGGGGTTAACAGGGTATTATTTTGCCGGGCTTTCCAAAAATAGTCACAACGCGATCATTATCCTTTTAACAGGAATTATCTATTGGCTGGTTGTTTGGAGGGCTCAATATGAAATAACCGTTAATCTTCTTTCGGAGATGTGGGATCAAAACCTAGTAAATATCTTTGCTTCGCCTTTAACCGTTGGTGAGTGGATTTCGGCTGTTGTGATATTTGGACTTCTTAAAATGCTTCTAAGCCTGGCTTTTTCCGGCCTTCTGGCTTTACTGCTATATCATTACCCTCTTTTTATATATGGATTTTATACGATACCGATTATCCTAAGCCTTATTTTAACCGGGTGGGCACTGGGATTCACTGTTGCCGGATTTATTATCCGTTTTGGACAAAAAATTCAGACAATCGCCTGGATGGGCGCTTTCGTAATCGCGCCGTTTTCCGCTCTCTACTATCCGGTGGCAATACTTCCCTCCTGGGCGCAAAAAATAAGCGTATTTGTTCCAACAAGCTACATGTTCGAAACAATGAGGGGAATCCTCTTAACAGGCAACGTATCATTGGCTAAGTTTGCCATAAGTTTTGGGTTAAACATTATCTATTTGACATTAGCGGTCGTATTTTTTATAGTTATGTTTAATAAAAGCAAAACTTCCGGGCTTAGTAAGCTAATTTAAATATGCCGCTAAAGCAAAAATTACAGGAAAACCTAAGGCAGTCAATACTGGCCAGAAAAACACTTGAAACATCCGTTCTTCGCATGTTAATCTCCGCGATCCGCTACTTTGAGATTCAAAAGGGCGGCGCCGGTTATGAAGCAAGTGATGCTGACATATTATCAGTTATACAAAAAGAGGTTAAACAAAGAAAGGATTCAATCGGGCAGTTTCAAAAAGGCAGCCGTTGGGATTTGGCGAAGAAAGAAGCCGAAGAGCTTGAAATTTTAAAAACCTATCTCCCGGAACAAATAAATGAGGAAGAAATTAAGAAATTAGTCGTTGAGACAATCAGCGAAACGAAGGCAAAAGGACTACGGGATATGGGAAAAGTAATGGCTATTGTTATGGCAAAAATTAAAGGAAAATCCGATGGCTCACTGGTTAGTAAAATCGTTAAAGAAAGTCTGCCTCTCTAAAAACTAATCCTTGTTCTTCCGATCAACGAATTCCTGCCACACAACCAAAAGAGGCGAGGCATTAAAAATTGAAGAATAGGTGCCGCTTACAACCCCTATAATAAGAGCTGTCACAAACCATTTAGTGCTTTCTCCGCCAAAAAGCAAAAGAGCAAAAAGCACCAAAAGAACAGTTAAGGAGGTGTTTAGGGAACGGTCAAGCGTCTGAAGAATAGAGTCGTTAACAATTGCGGAAAAGGGCCTGCCGGCGCCCATTCTTTTTAAATTTTCTCTTATCCTGTCGAATACCACAATCGTATCGTGCACGGAAAATCCGATTACGGTCAAGATAGCCGTAAAGAAAAGACTGTCCACTTCAACAGCAAAGAAATGTCCCAGAATAGAAAATATACCGGTTACAACCAGAACGTCATGCAAGAGTGCCGCGATCGCGCAGATACCGAATCTGAAACTGCTGGCAGGTTTAGGAATCTCCCTGAATGCCCAGGCTATATAAACCACGATAAAAACCGAGGCTATAAGAACGGCGGTCAGGGCATTTTTAGTAGTTTCGCTCCCTATTATCGGCCCGATAGTTTCGTAATCTTCTTCTTTAAACTTGCCCAGTCTGCTACGCAACGCATCCATAAGAAGTGAATTTTGGGAGGTGTCTATAACGCTTGTTCTTATAATCATTTCCTTTACCAGGGGCTCAATGCTTACTGTCTTTAATTTTTGCCCTTCTATTATATTCTTCGCCTGATCAACCATTTTTTGATTCACGTTTTGGGGAAAAAGAAGGGTTATGCGCGACCCTCCGGCGAAATCTATAGATAAATTAAGTCCGAAAAATATAAGCGAAAGAAGCCCCGGTATAATGACGGTAAGGGAAATAGCAAAATATAAATATTTTTTTCCGATTATATCCATATCGCAATCAGCTCTAGTGATCAGACGCTTTATAGGTTAACCTCAAAAATGTTCTCGTGATAACGATTGCCGAAAACATCGAAACCAATACACCGATAGCAAGCGTTAAGGCAAAACCCCGCACAATACCGGTGCCAAATTTATACAGAATAAAACTGGTGATAATGCTTGAGACATTCGAGTCCCTAATGGATGTCCACGCCCTTGAAAAACCAAGCTCTATAGCCATGTCTTTTCTTCTGCCTCTTCTAAGTTCTTCTTTTGTCCTCTCAAAAATAAGAATATTTGCGTCAACCGCCATGCCTATAGAAAGGATAAATCCGGCAATGCCGGCAAGAGTAAGGGTAACGGGTATGAACTTAAAAATCGCCAACACAAATAATGTATAGATAAGAAGGGCGCAGCTTGCCAAAATACCTAGCCTGCCATATATAAAACTCATAAAAATTATGATAGTTAGAATAGCCAAGCCTCCGGCAAAAAGACTTTTTACTAAAGACGAAGCTCCAAGGGTAGGTCCTATCGCGTGTTCTTTTAGTATAGATAAAGGGACAGGCAGTGCCCCTGCATTAAGCTGAATACTCAAGGCCTTAGCGGTTTCTGTTGTAAAGCCTCCTGTAATTACGGCATTGCCTCCTGTTATTGTCTGATTAACCACCGGAGCCTCTAAAAGACGGTTGTCCAAAACTATAGCCACCCTTTTATTAACATTTCTTTTGGTGATCTCGGCGAATTTTTGTGCGCCTTGAGGGGTAAATACCAAAGAAACCTGGGGCTTTCCGGTATTCTGGTCAAATGTAACGCTTGAAGCCTCCAAATCCTTGCCTGTTAAATTGGTTTTAACCGGATTGGAACCTAATACTTCGCTTAATCCCTGAGGCAAAGCCGAGGAAGACGCGATTCTTGCCGAACCGGTTGCCCCCTCCTCCCAAAACGATAACTGCGCTGTGCTGCCTATTAAACTTACTGCCTCATTTAAATTGCTTATCCCAGGCAGATCCACTATAATCCTTGCCTGACCGTTAACCTCTGCTCTTTGCACTGTTGGCTGCGATACCCCAAACAAGTTAATTCTTTTTTCAATAATCGCTTTTGCCCCCGCGAGTGCGTCCTGCCGGGAGCCGGGGGGAATTTTACTCGTATCTGCCTTAAGGGTTATACTGGTTCCGCCTTCAAGATCCAGTCCCCTCTGATAATAAAAACTCTTCTCAATGTGTATGCCTGCGATAAAGAAATTAATATTTGGGGGAGATATACTTTTATGTATGGCTATTTTTTTGTTGATAAGGGGAAGGTTAGGGGATTCTAGGGAAAGATGGAAATTGCTCGGCAGATCTATCAAAAGTGCCGCTATCGAGAATACGATTATAAACCAGAATAAAACCCTTGGATTTTTCATGAAAGCATATCTTCCTCATCGCCCAAAAGCATAACCCTGGAGCCCGAAAGAATTCTAAGAATAAAAGGGTCCCGCTTGCTTTTCCTAAAGGCAAATTCTTCGTCCGACATGGCAGTATAATTTATCTCGGCGGATAAACGCCTCTCTTCATTTCTAACCAGCGCGGCAAGCTCGGGCAAAACAACTGTGCCCACAACCAAGAAATCAACATCGTCTGGTTCCTTTTTTAGTCTTCTGGCAAATTTCCCTGAAAACATGGCGAATTTTATCTTTCCAAGTTTACCCCTATTCCTTAAAATCTCCGCCCCAAGGCCGAATGTTTTCACCCCCATGGATAATAAATCAAAATAAAAAGGATAGCTTTTTGAAAGGAAATAATAGACTCTATTGGCCCGGGGTTCCCTTGTTAAAATACCTTTCTTTTCAAGAAGCGCAAGTTCTCTTCTAACAGCATTTATCTCCTCCTGCGTTCGCCGGACAAGTTCACGCACGTGATACATTGCCGCTGGGTCTAAAAGAAAAACACCGAGAAGCCTTACCCTCGATTTTGATGTAATTAAATCGTTAAACATAACCCACTATCTCGCGTTGACTATACCATAAGTGGGCAGAATTTCAAACCATATCTTTCCCCTATCAAATTTTACAGGAGAACCGTTTGTGTCAAAAAGAAGTGTCCTTGCTGTTCGGCCTGCCTTTTTCCAGTCTGCCGTAATCTTTTTGCCGTCCCTAAAAACAAGGGCATCTCCCATTCCTTTTGTATTATACAGCAAATGTTCATTATTCATATATCCGTCATTGGCATGACTCTCCTTCATAAACAAGACTACGATATTTTTTGCGGAAAGCTGTTGATTGGTGTCCCGATCTATCTGGGGAACCCCTCCGTCTTCTCTTTTATATATATTCAATGCCCTGTCATATATCCAATCAACAGCATAATGTTCATAGTGTGGCCAGAACTCAATATGAATTTTTTGGATATTGCCTCTCTCAGCGAGGGGATCGTCGTTTTTAAAAGAATATTCCACAAAATTGGAATCCCATGAGGAACCGTTTTTGTCAACATTAGTCAATCCCCTAGACTTGGCCGCAAAATCCCATAATTTTGTTGTCGTGGAATACATGGTGTGTTCCGTGGCAACGGTGTGACCCTGCCTCGTATAATCTCTCCAGAAAGTAGGGAATCCGATCGAGAACTGATTTAAGTCGTTATATCCTGTCCAGCCATACTCGGTAATTTGCGACAAAGCATCGGCCGGACCCGGAGCATTCGCCCCGCCCACATGGGTGTATAACGGATGCGAACCGTATTCGGAAATAAAATCCAAAAAGTATGTTCTTGCGGAGCGAATAGGTCCGATTATGCCCGCGTCCTGACAGTAAAAAACAGCCAAAAATCTGGTAATGCCGCCTTCGGCAACTGCTTCATAGATAACATCGGCAAAGCTCAGACCGGATTGCGGCCTGGCCTCTGACTGGTTTTCTATCATTACGCCCAACGGCCTGTGGGCCGCCCACCAATTCGCCTGATCTTTAGAGTAAAAAACTCCGTTTAACGGACACTGCTCTGTTTTAGGAGCGCCTTGAGGAAAAACCAGTCTATCCGACAGTGTTTTGGCGGAAGATACACTCAAAGGAGAGGCAACGCTTGTTTTTTGCTGGGCTTGACTCTTGGAAAATAAACGGTAGGAAATACCCGCTGACACCAAATATAAAACTATTCCTAAAAATATAACTATAATCTTTTTTTTATCCATACAAATTCTATTCTAAATCCTTTGCTTCCTCCATGGCCTTTTTTTCTTCGCTTGATAGCTGATGTTCGATCCCTTTACCTGAACGTACCTTTTTTGCGTACCATCTTGTTCCCAATCTTGAATAAAGTCCCGAAATAACAATCCCTGTGTCGTTTCCGTCCAGAAGCGCTAAAACAAAACTTTGGTCCCCGCCCGTATCTTTAAACGGATTAAAACGGAGGAGCCCTACCTTTTGTATATGCGAATGTCCCTGTTTTTCTATTGTATCACACCAGCTCTTTAAATAATCAATATCTTTTTGGGCGGTTCTTACCTCTTTCAATAAATCTTCCAGGATTGCGGCTAATGATCTCTTGGTTGTGCCGGAAACTAAACTGTTGTAATGGATATTAAGTTTTAAAAAAAATATAGTCAGTAAAACAAGCCACAGCGCCAAAACCGAAAGCGCCGCAAGCTCAGGATTTACTACCATAATAATGGTATATTAGCCTCTTGACAGCTTGGTGTCAATAGTGTAATCTTCCTATCATACATGGCTAGGCATAGAAAAACCCGTCAGGAAAAAATAATTTCGGATCTTCGCCGAAAGCTCCAAACTGCAAATCCAGCAGAAGATCCTAGCAAAAAATCTGAAATTAAGATTTCTCTGCGCAACGCGGTTGCAAAAACAACCCCCTTCATAAACGCAAATGAGGGCTATAGCTATCTCTATTTAAAACACGATTTATTGAGAACCTCAGCCGTAACCTTAATTATTTCTTTTTTGGACTTATTACTCTTTTTTACGCTAAAAAAACATATACTATTACCAACCATGGGATATTAAAAGAAGGGAGGTGATAATAAAATGGCAACAATGTATTGCGTAAAATGCAGAGCAAAAAGAGACGATCCAAACGCTCAATCGGTTACAATGAAAAATGGCAAACCGGCGCTAAAAGGAAAATGTCCAAGTTGTGGAACCGGGATGTATAAGATCGGTAAGGCCTAGTTTTTCACAAAACCATTCTTGAAGAATTCTAAATCTTTCTTCAAGAAGCAAATAAAACCCCTCGCTTGACGAGGGGTTTGTTATTCAGCCGTTATTTTTAATTATTTTTTATAATGGATAAGTTTGTAAACCTTAACCACCGAAACATTCCAAAAACCAATAATCTGCGCCCGGCCGAATCCGGCAATCTCCCATAGAGAATTTCCCAAGGGATAACAAGGAATGCTCTCGCAGACAACCAGCAATTGACCGGTTACGGTCTTTCTTTTAGGATCCGCTATTGAATTTTGAATCGTGACCGGAGGATTTCCCCAAAGGGTAAAAAAGTAACGATAGGCAAAATCCGAATTACTGCTGGTTATCAGAGCAAAATTAAATGGTTTTCCCCCTGTTCTGTTAAGAATGAATCTTGATATAGTTTGCGACTGCAAAAGCTGCCGGTTGGGATAATAGGTAAAGGGCGCATCCTTAAGATTAACCCATGCCAGAAATAGTAAAACTAGGACCAGCGGGACAAAAAGAAAGAATTTCATCCTTCGAAGGCTTCTTATTTTCAGCTGGGCAAAATTTAAAGCGCCGCCAACCATAAGAAAAGGCAAAGGAAACATAAACTCAAAATAATAATCATAAATCGGTTTTTTATAAAAACCAAAAAGCAGCACTCCTAAAAAAAGCCAGAGCGCCAAAAGGCTCATTTTTTTTAGAGAAAGACTATCTTCATAAAAGGCTCTTATAAGCTTATATATCAGAAATGAAACGCCTGCCAGGGCTAATAAAAGCGTGGCATAGCGCCAGAGAAAAATATCCGTATGCCGAGAAATCTCCCCGGGAGGCGGAAAATTGGTTAATAGTCTAGCAAACAATCTAAAAAAGACTTCATAGACTGTTTGGAAAAAATTAGTGTTTGCGCCTGTGTTGCCGGAATGAAAAATAAAATTAAGAATACTTTTGGTATTTGGAAAACCATGTCTAAATTCAAAGGCCAAAAAGGGAGACCAGCCAACAATAAATCCGGCCAAAAACAAACCGTAGCGCCTCATCAAATTGATAAAGGCAATTGAGGTTTTTTTATAATCCAGCCGGGTTATGATAAGAATATAAAAAGCAATTATTACGCCCAAGAAAACAGTTATGTAATGAAGCTGCATAAGTATACCGAATAAAAATCCGCAGAAAATAAACATCTTCCAGGATTTTGCTTTATAGAGAAGATAAAGACAAAGCAAAGAAAAAAAGGGCAAAAGATTAGGGTTCCAGGAAGACCTTGAATAATTAATTACCAAAGGCGATATGGCATAGAAAAAAGATGCGATAAGTCCCCCCCCGCCAAAAAAATCATTCCCCACTCTATAGACTAACCAGACCGTCGCGATCCCAAATAAGGCTACCATTACCGCGGGCCCGACCGGACTATAGCCAAAAAGGAAAAGGAAGGGAGCCATAAAATAATAATAGATAGGACCTAAGAAAAAACCGCCTACCGAAGCTGTCGGGCCAAGCAGGGTCAGGTGACCGTGCAGGATCTTATAGACAACTAAAACATCCCTGCCTTCATCTCCCAGAAAAGTCATGTAATCGGCAATCCTGTAAAGTCTGAGGAAGGCCGCGAGAATCAGAATTAGAATAATTGCCCAATTTTTCCCTATCCAGTGTTTGATATTTGATGTTTGAAGCGTCATTTCTGAGGTTTTTTCCAAATTACTCGGCTATACATCGTAAAATTCCAGATTAAAAGAAGTCCCGTGCCGACAACAAAATAAATATAATAGTATTTAATGGGTAAAATAAATTTAAATTGTCCCTCCCCGATAAATCTGTCCCCTAAAAAAATTGTTCCTGTCTGAATAAAAATAACGCCGAATGCCGAAGTTGCATAAAATTGCATCATTTTCCAAATATATATTATGAAACCTGTTATTCTATTGTAACCAAACGTCCAAACATTATTAAGATTTAATTTGGAAAAAATAGCAATGGCCGCACCTACTAAATTTGCCAGAGAATGATTCCAGTAAAATGATTCTGATAATACCTTAAGCACCACAAAATTAATGATAAAACCTATTCCCCCAACAACCAAAAATTTTAGAAATTTTTCAGAGTCCTTTATCCGAAGCCTAATAACAACCCAAAATGAATCAAAAAGATCTTTCTGCTCGATCTTACTCGAGCCCTTTTTTCTCTCGTAAAAGATTATCGGTACCTCCTTAACCTTAGCACCCAGCCTAACTACATCATGAAGAATATGAATCTTATACGCGTAATACTTGGAATACAAATGGTCAAGATCAACCTTTTTCAAATACGATGTCCTGGTCAGCTTATATCCGGATGTTATGTCGTGAATACTCCATATCCAAAGCACTAATCTGCCAAATACACTGCCCCCATAAAAACTTACAAACTTACGGTAAAGTCCCCATTCCGGAGGTATTTTTCCTCCCGGAATATACCTGCTGCCAATCACATAATCCGCACCCTCATCCATCGCATCAATAAGCCTGGTAACATCGTGGGGATCGTGCTGGAAATCCGCATCAAGCTCGATAACCGCTCCCGCGTCCATTTGATTCTGGGCATGTTTCATTGCCCGGGCATAGGCCGCGCCCAAACCCTCTTTATTACCTGTGATAAGTTCTATATTTTTATATTTTTTCATTGCCTCTTTAATCTCATTTTCGGTCCCATCGGAAGATTTATCATCGGCCACTAAGATATACATGCTGTGGCGGGTAACCTTGGGAAATACCTCTTTTTCCAAAACGGAAAGCATCCGTCCTATATTACCTTCTTCGTTGTAGGTTGGGATAATAACAACAATCTTCATATCTTTCTAAAGTAAGAAATGGTTTTTTCTAGTCCTTCTTCGAGAAATATTTGAGGTTTCCAGCCGAGAATCTTCTCTGCCTTAACGACATCAGGCTTCCTTTGTTTCGGATCATCCTCGGGAAGATCGGAAAAAATAATTTCCGAATCAGAATCTGTCATATCCTTGATTATTGAGGCAATCTCCCTTATTGTCCTTTCATCCGGATTGCCAAGATTAAATACCTCGCCTTTAAGACCCTCCTTAAACATGACCTTAAGAAGACCCGAAACCATATCGTCTATATAACAAAAACTGCGAGTCTGTGTTCCCGTGCCATAAATAGTAATCTCTTGATTGTTTATGGCCTGATTAATAAAATTAGAAATGACCCTGCCATCATCTTTTTGCATATTGGGTCCGTAGGTATTGAAGATTCGGACAATCCGGCAGTCCAGATCAAATTTTCTGACATAAGACATGGTGATTGCCTCTCCAAACCTTTTTCCCTCATCGTAGACAGATCTCGGGCCATTAGGATTTACGTTGCCAAAGTAATCTTCTTTCTGAGGCGAGATGGAAGAATCGCCATAGATTATGGAGGAAGAAACGCAAAGAAATCTTGCCTTCGACTTTCTCGCTAACTCCAAAAGATGATAGGTGCCCAGGGAATTAGCAAGAAGAGTCTCGATGGGATGATTGATATAGCTTCTTGGACTCTTCTTATTTGGCGAAGCAGGAGAGGCAAGATGGAAGATAAATTTGAAATTTGAAGTTTGAAATTTGAAATTTAAAGTTTCCGTAATATCATCTTGGACAAACCGAAAATCGGGGTTATCCAAAAGCCCCCTGATATTCTCCTTATCTCCGGTTATAAGATTATCGAGGCAGAAAACCCTATAGCCTTTTTCCAATAATTTTCTACACAGATGAGAACCGATAAAACCCGCCCCACCCGCTACCAAAACAGTCTGCATACATTGAGTTATTTAAGACTAATATTTTCCTTTTTTATAGATTCTAAATCTGCTTTAACCATTATCCTAACCAAATCCCTAAAACTTGTTTTCGGCTTCCATCTCAACTTGTTTTTTGCCTTGGTATAGTCACCAACCAGATAATCCACGTCTGCGGGACGCATGTGTTCAGGTGTATTGCTTACTACAAAATCCTGCCAATTTTTAATCCCGGCTGTTTCAAAGGCATTTTCCACAAATTCTTTAACACTATGGTTTTCGCCTGTCGCGATAACGTAATCATCAGGCCTCTCCTGCTGCAGCATCAGCCACATTGCCTCCGTATAGTCCGGCGCGTAGCCCCAGTCTCTTTTGGGTTCAAGCGCGCCAAGTACAAGCTTCATTTTTTTGCCAAGACTAATCATTGCCGCGGCGCGGCTAATCTTCCTGGTAACAAACTCAAGGCCCCGGCGGGGGGATTCGTGATTAAAAAGAATCCCGGAACAGGCAAATAAATTATAGCTTTCCCTATAATTAACAGTTATATAATGCCCGTAAGTTTTTGCCACCCCATACGGGCTTCTGGGATAAAAACGGGTGGTTTCTTTTTGGGGTGTTTCCGTAACCTTGCCGAACATTTCGGAGGAAGAGGCTTGGTAAAACTTAATCTTAGGATTCACGGCCCGGATTGCCTCAAGCATTCTGGTAACACCAAGCGCGGTAAATTCACCTGTTAGAACCGGCTGATTCCAGGATGTTTTGACAAATGACTGCGCTGCCAAATTATACACCTCGTCAGGCTCTGCCTCCAAAAGCGCGGAGGATAAAGAACCCTGATCCAATAAATCCCCCTGCACCAGCTCTATCTTATCCTGTATGTGCTTTATCCTCTCGTTATTAACAGTGCTTGTTCTTCTGGTTAAGCCGTATACTTTATAACCTTTTTCTAACAAAAGTTCTGCCAGATATGACCCATCTTGGCCTGTTATTCCTGTAATTAAAGCGCTTTTCATAATTTTTAATCCTTAACTCCTTGTCTCCATTCTATACTATCCCTCTCCAATAATCCAGGGTGTCTCTAAGGCTTTTCTCAATGGCAATCTCCGGCTGCCATAAAGTTATTTTTCTAATCTTTTTACTGTTGCAGATAAGATTTGGAGGATCACCTAGTCGGACAAGGGACGGATCCGTTTTTACAGAAATTTTTTTGCCCGAAAGAGCAAGCATCATATTTATAATGTCTGAAATTTTATACGACCGGTCCGAACCTATATTATAAACATCCCCAACCATGCCCCTCTCCATTATTAGGCCGTAGGCTTTTACTATATCCCTAACATCTGTAAAATCCCTCTTTGGTTTAGTATTACCAACATAGAGCACAGGCTCTATCTTGTTTTTCTCTATCTCTGCGATTTTTTTAGCAATGGATGAAACGACAAAGCCCGGAGACTGGCGCGGACCAATATGATTAAAAGGTCTAACTCTTATTATTCTCATGCCATAAGACAGAAAATATGCTAAGCCTAAAAAATCCTGCGACAACTTAGAAACCGCGTAAGGACTGGTGGGTCTCAATTGCGTATTTTCGTCAATAGGAAGCTTACTCTCGGCAATGTCCCCGTAAATATCTGCCGAGGATACAACCAGTACCCGAGTTTCCGATAAACCGGATTTTCTTAATGTCTCAAATAGATTAATCTGGGCGTTAATATTATTAGTTATGACTGCCAAAGGGTCGGTAAAACTATAGGAAGGCGAGCTTAAAGCGGCCAGATGAAAAATATAGTCAGGCTTAGTTTTCTCGATTAGATCTGTCAGTGATTCTTTATCGAGCAAGTCAATCTGATGCAATGTTACTTTATCTTTCATAAAGTTCAGGTTAACCAGACTTTTTTCATCAAGATATGTACCGCTTATTTCATACTGATTCGATTTATTGAGGAATTCGGCAAGATAAGATCCGGCAAATCCGGAAATGCCTGTAATCAGGACTCTTTTTTTCATAGCTAATGACCAACGCCTTGGTAGGTAAAGCCGAGACTTTTAAGATTGCCGCCGTTATACATGTTCCGGGCGTCGAGGATGATCGGAGTCCTCATTTCTTTTTTGATTCTCTCAAGATCTAATTGTCTAAACTCATTCCACTGCGTCATCAGTATGATAAGATCCGAATTTTTTGCTACATCATAAGGATTATTTTCTAAACGAATACCCTTAATTATTTTTTTTGCGTTGTCCATGGCGATCGGGTCATAGGCTTTTATCTGTGCTTTTTCCTCGAGTAAAGCATTGATTACGGTAATTGAGGGGGCGTCTCGCATGTCATCGGTATCCGGCTTAAATGAGAGCCCCAAAACACCTATTCTCTTTTTATTAAAACTCCCTCCCGCCAGAATCCTTGCCTTCTCAATAATCCCTTTTCTGGCATCCATGTTTATTTTTTCAACTGCCCTAAGAAGATCAAAGTCGTAACCTGCGTTTTTTGCTATAGCTATTAAAGCCTTAACATCCTTAGGAAAACAGCTGCCTCCATAGCCTGCCCCGCAGTCAAGGAAAGCAGATCCCGCCCGCTTATCAAGACCAACAGCACGAAGCACGTCCAGGGCATTAGCCCCTGTTTTTTCGCAAAGGGCTGCTATGGCATTGGCAAAAGAAATTTTAGTAGCAAGAAAGGCATTAGACGCGTATTTAATCATCTCCGCGGTTTCAATATTAGACAAAACAAAATTTCCATCTATGCTCTTATGAAGCTCTTTTAATATATCTCTTGCCTTTTTAGATTCTGAACCAATAACAATCCGATCCGGATGCAGGGTATCCGCTATTGCCTGTCCCTCTCTTAAAAATTCCGGCACAGATGCAATATCGTATGTTGCCTTTTCTTTCTTAAACTTTTCTATTATTGCTTTTATCTTTCTGTTCGTTCCAACGGGAACCGTGCTCTTGGTTGCAACCACGCTGTAGCCGCTCAAATGTACGGCTATTTTTTCCGCAACCTCAAAGACAACGGATAAATCAGCCTCTCCATTCTGCTTAGGAGGTGTACCAACGGCTATAAAAATAACATCGGAGGCAGGAACGGACTCTGAATAATCGAGCGTAAACAACAATCTTTCTGCCTTAACGTTTCTTTTGACAATTTCTTCGAGGCCAGGCTCATAAATGGGCAGTATTCCCTTTTTTAAATTCTCTATCTTTTCTTTCGTGTGGCCGACAACCCAAACCTTGTTGCCTAAATCCGCAAAAATGGAGGCGGAGACCAAACCAACATATCCATGGCCGATAAAGGTTATTGTCATATTTTTAATTGTACCATGCCTATCGGAAAAACAAAAGCCGCGGTGAGTCCCCACCTTTGAGTTCCCACCTGGAAGGTGGGAACTCGGTTAACAAGATGTTGATTGGCGTTTAATTTCTGCCAAGCCTTCGCTAAAACCCTTCATGCGAACCCCTAAATTTTGTATTTTACTGTTATTCATGGAAAGATTAAAAGGCCGTGGCGCGCGGTTTTTAAAGTATTCCTCAAGTGTTGTTTTTAAAATTAGTGAGCTATCGAGATCAAATGTTTTTGCGATATTAACTGCTGCCCCATACGGGTCAACAAACTGACTGCCTGTTAGATGATAAATTCCACGTGCGTTATTTTTAATAAGAACATCTAATGCCTTGGCGATATCATCTATAAATGTCGGGGTTATAATCTGATCCCCTACGGCAACTACCCTTTCACCGGCTCTAAGAAGAGATAGAATTTTGCGGGCAAAATCACCTCTTTTAAAATCCGCTCTATAAGGATAAGCTATCCTGGCAATTATGCAAGAAAGTCCGGAAGACCGCACGATTTTTTCGGCCTCGTATTTAGTCGCGGCATACCAGTTAATAGGATTTGGAGTACTTTTTTCCGTGTATCCGCCTTCAGGCAAATTTGCGCCGTCGAACACAAAATCTGTTGATATATAAATGAGTTTCTTGTTGGTTTCCCGACAGGCATCTGTCACGTTTTTTGTTCCGATGACATTGACCTCCCACGCGCTCTTCCCGCTCTTACTATAAATATATTGGTATATCGGTATATTCTTAATAAAATATTTTTCCCTATCGGCCTCTTCGTCTTTTTCGCACGAATCAACATCTATCTTAGCCGCTAAATGAAGAATAGTTGAAGCCTTTGATTCCGAAATTTTTTTTATAATCGCGTCCCTGTCTGTTATATCTACGTCGGAAATCTCGAATTGATGCTCCTTACCCAAAAGTTCAGTGATTCTTGACCCAACCATGCCTTTTAATCCGGTACCGAAAATCTTCATAAAACTTTCCCATACTGTTTTTTATAATAAGATCTATAATCAGGCGACTCAACCAGGGGCATCCACCACCACTCATTATTCTTAAACCATTGTATCGTTTTCTCCAGGGCATCGAAAAATCCATATTTTGGAACCCACCCTAATTCCTTTCTTAATTTACTGCTGTCAATGGCATATCTTCTGTCGTGTCCCGGCCTGTCGGAAATATATTCTATATAAGAATCGTCTTTTTTAAGAATTTTTAAGATAGACTTAAGAACATCAATGTTTTTTAATTCTTCGCCCGAAGAAATATTATAGACCCCGCCAATCTTACCTTGATGAAGAATTAAATCGATTGCCAAACAGTGATCTTGGGTATAAATCCATTCACGAACATTTAATCCGTCTCCGTACAAAGGCACTTTTTTATCCTGTAAAAGGTTGACGATTGTAAGAGGAATAAATTTTTCAGGATAGTGAAAGGGGCCAAAAAAATTACAGGAATGGGTAACAATAATCGGCATATTATAAGTTAGCGCATAGGAACGCGCGATAAGATCTCCTCCTGCTTTAGACGCGGCATACGGACTATTTGGCATAAACGGCGATTCTTCGGTAAACTTACCTTCTGTTATGCTGCCAAATACCTCATCTGTTGAAATCTGAATAAAACGGGAAGTTTTGTATTGTCTTGCAAGTTCCAGCAATGTTTGAGTTCCGACAACGTCTGTTTTTACAAATGAAGACGCATCCATTATTGAACGGTCAACATGGGTTTCTGCCGCGTAGTTAATAATCACATCAATATCTTTTATATAGTGTTCTATCAGACTGCTATCGCAGATATCGCCCTTTACAAACCGGTATCTGCTGTTTCTCTCAACATCTTTTAGATTATCCAAATTTCCAGAATAGGTGAGTTTGTCTATATTAACCACTGCGTAGTCCAAATACTTTTGGAGCACGTACCGAATAAAATTGGAGCCCATAAAACCGGCTCCGCCCGTTATTAAGAGTTTCATATAAAAGAATTTCAGCTAATTATAATTCTCCGGCGCCTACCTTTTGAGCAACCAGGTTATTAGCCCTCAAAAGCTCATCAAAGGAGGTGCCGGCATCCACCCACCAATCCAAAAGCTCGCAGCTAAGTGTTCCCTCCTTAAGGTAGTAATTATTTAAATCCGTAACTTCCAGTTCTCCCCTGGCGGACGGTGTCAGCTTTCTGATAAAGTCAAAAACTCTTTCGTCGTACAGATAAATTCCCGTTTGAATAATATCCGACTTGGGATTTTGGGGTTTTTCCTCGATGGATACCACTTTACCGCTATTATCCATCTCGATCACGCCATATTGGTTTGCGTCTCCCGACATTTTTACCCCATAAACGATTGCTCCTCTGCTTTGTTTCTTAAATTTATCTACGGTTGACCTTAGATCAACATTAAAAATGTTATCTCCCAGAACGACAATAATCTTCTCGTTTTTGGTGAACTCTTCGGCATATGAAATTCCATCGGCAATTCCCCCCTTTGGATTTTTTTGTACGCCATAATAGATTCGCATATTAAAATCCTCTCCTCCCTTTAATAAATTGGCAAAATGACCACTGTGATCGGGGGAACTCAAAAGCAAGACCTCCTTAATACCGGCACTGGCAAGAGCCTCAAGGGGGTAATAAATCATGGGTTTATTATAAATTGGCAATAAATGTTTGTTTGTAACCCACGTTAAAGGCCGAAGTCTTGTTGCCAATCCGCCTGCTAAAATCACACCTTTCATAAACCTTTTAATAAAAAGAGCATCGCGCTCATTCCAACTGTTCCGATCAAAACATATTCTACCACAATTTTAAGGGTTAAATCATGATGAATAAAATGATGGATTATTCCCCAAAAAGCATAGATAAATGAAATCCCAATAACAATAATGCCCTGAAGCCTAATGTTGCCGGTAAAATATATAAGAGCCAAAACGGCCAAGAGCAATATAAAAAATACCGATAGGTAATATGCCCTATCTGCTGTTAAATATTTTTTTATCATTAAAGTATTACCGCCCGGCTAATAACAAAAACCATAATAACCAAAAGTCCAAAGAAAAGCATATGATCTATATTATGGCCTACAAACCGAGTAATATCCATACGCCTTGCCAAAACCAAGTCTAAAAACAGGACAACAATAAACACAGACAAGATTAGAAAAACTATACTTTTTGTTAGAATTTTTGAATCGAATAAGGAACTAACAAACACCCTCTGAGCAATAATCCTTTGCGGGGATCTGGGTTGATTGTTGTTTTTGCTGGCAGAAGCTACCGACTTTTCTTTATGGCCAAGAGCGGGCACGCCAAGATCTTTCCCCCCAAACATCTCGACAACCAAAACCGTTCTTTCTCCCCCAAGGGTACCATTCTCAACAGCAAAACCTACATCCTGATAGTTACCGGAAAGCATATTGGCTCTATGTTCGGGGCTTGCCATCCAGGCGTTAATTACGCCCTCCGATGAAGTAAAACCCCGCGCTAAGTTTTCTCCAGCATAAGTATAGTCATAGCCGGCTTTTTTTATAAACATCCATGGCGTTTCTCCGTCGGGCCCGTTATGCGCCCAATAATCCTTGGCGAACATATCCTTCGCTTTGGAATCCGCCGCGGCCTCGAGCTGGGCGTTGAGACGCAAAGGCAAAACACCATTTTTTAATCGCTTACTATTGGTTAAAAGAAGCAGCTGGTTCGATGAGATATCTATAGAATCTCCCAGAACTTGCGGGGTATGAACCCTTGCGATATCAATTAAAAATGACCCGGCAAAAAGAAACGCGGCGAAAATAAACAGGCTAAAACTATGCAAGAGTTTTGCTCTGTGATTATTAGATTTTTGAGGGGTAAAAAAATGACAGAAAAAAGCCCTCATACGCTAAAAGTATATCATCTAACCTTGGATACATAAACAGGTTTTGCCAGCCTGCCCAACTTTTGGCTATTTATTGGAATACCCAAGGCAAAGGATAAGGCGTTGGCAATTGCAATTCCAACTCTAAGGCCGGTAAAGGAACCCGGTCCGGTGTTTACCCTTATATTATCTATCTGATTAAATTCTATTTTTTTACTTTCGAGAAGTCTTTGGATAAGAGGAAGGACCGCCTGGGATTCTACATTCTTTATTTTCTTTTCGTAAAGCCTTCCGTCAATTTCAATCCCAACCTTAATTTCTTCTCTTCTCGCGGTATCTATATGTAAAACTATCATATAACCAGCTCTCCCTGACGCAAAACTTTCCAGGGTTTTATCGAGCAGTCTATAACAGTAGATGCCTTTTTAAGTTTACATTCTCCTTTAACTACATAATCTACCAGCCTTATAAGATTAGAGTCTAACTCCTCAAAACTGTAAGGCGTTTTTTCTCCGTGAAAATTCGCGGACGGACCAAGTATTGGTACACCCGTACCTTTGATGAGAGAAAGCGTTGTTTCGTGATCCGGCATTCTGACCCCGATCGTTTTCCCTCCTCCCCTAACGAGACTCGGCACCTTCGCTTTAATACAGCACAGTATTATAGTGAGAGCGCCGGGCCAATAATCCTTCATCAGCTTTAGAACCTCGTTTGGAATATCTTCCAAATATTTACTTGCCATTTCTATCGAGTCAACTAAAAGGGAAACTGCTTTTTCTTTTGGACGCCGGCGGATTTTAAATAATTTTTCTATTGCTTCCGTTTTGTCAATTCGGCACCCAATCCCAAAAGCGGTGTCGGTTGGAAAAATAACGATCCCGCCTTTTTTTAAGATTTTAATCGCCTTTTCTGCATCATTCATGCGTCTTTTTTTGACATTCAATAAAAATTAAAAATTTCAAATTAAAAATTATTCCTGACCGTGATTCTTCTCGCCCTCTTACCAACATATTCAAATTTTATATCAATTCTTTCCTTCGGCAATATATTTTTTATCCTCTCCGCCCACTCAACCGCAACAATGCCTTGGGGATCGCTTATAATTTCCTGCATGCCCAAATCTTCAATTTCCCTGCTATCTTGAATTCTGTATAAATCCAGATGGTAAAAATTCTTTATTCTTAATTCTTTATTCTTAATTCTGTGCTCGCGCATTATTACAAACGTCGGAGAAATAATCCTTTCTCCAATTCCCAATCCCTTTGCCAAGCCCTGCACAAAAGTCGTTTTGCCGCTGCCCAAATCTCCATAAAGAGTCAAAACAAGAGCTTTTTCAAGAGTTAAACCCTGATTAAAATTAAATTTTTGAACAAGCTCTTCTCCCAATTTTTGCGTCTCTTTAGAACTATTAGTTACAAAAACTTTTTCCATACATTCGTTTTTCTATAAACTTTGTTTGTCGGACAATCCTTTAAATAAGTTTTTTATAGGCGATTGAAAAACGAGTATACCACAAGAGGCAAAAAAGATAAGGCCTAAGGCGATTAAAATTCCGGGCAAATTATTCACCGATTGCTTTTTTGCCATACTGGGTTTAATTGATGGGGCAGGAGAAATATTGCTGTTTTGCGTGGCTAACACATCCGTGCTATCCGTTGCCAGAACGTCCGGATAATCTGTCGGGTAATCCGTGGCTGTTTCCGGGGTTGCCAAAGCGATAATACTGCCTTCGGTTATTGTTGGAGATATCGCGGAAGTTGCCGCCGGTGTTTTGGCGGGAGGGAAGGTTGGTTTAGGGGAGGGTGTGGGTGTTTTTATTTTAGCGGGCGCGGCGGTTGGACCAGGTGTCGGCGTTGGGGTATCGGGCGGATTACCATTGGCCGATCCTTTTGTTTGAGACGCAAGAACAGACCAGTTATCCGATCCGTCCGGACTTCGGCCGGTTGTTATGCTTTCTTTTTGATCAGAATAATAAGAAAAGCTGTCTATGGCAGATCCGTTATTATCAAAAAGAGAGATTGACTCGGGCTTTGAGTCGCTGGCGCTGTTATTAAGCCAGCCGTCTCCTGAATATTCATAAACCGCAAAACCATTGGCAGGAATTGCCTTTAGCATATCAAGACTCTTTTTAGAACCCGACTTATCGCTCAAAGCCCAGCCGCTTAAATTTACATCCGATGAAGTTGGATTATATAACTCAACCCACTCATTTCCGCCAGATGCAGGATTGGCCAAAAACTCGTTGATAACAACATTCGAAGAGGCAAAAACAGATTTTGTAAATGTTAATAAACCTAATAAAACAATTAGGACAACTATTGCCTTCATTAAAAAATGAAACTAATAAGTTATAATTTCCGTTATATAATCCGATCCGTAGTTGCTGTTAAATGAAACGTTCGGTCCCTTCCAAGGATCAAATAAATTATAATCACTACCATTTTTAGACGTAATGACGACAAAATGGAAAGGATAATGCGATCCCGGATAACTACTAATACCTACAATAACCCATTTGCCTTGCGATAAATTAGTATCAATTATAGATGTATCGCTAGAAAAAGTTGGAGATAAACCGAATGATTCTAACCCAGGAGAAGACCATCTAAAATCTGCATCAAAAAAGTATGATCCATTGGTGCCTATTGCTAAAGGCGTTATCGCGTTTCCTCTTTTTGATGAAACCATAGCAACCGACGTTATTAAGCATCCGGAAGCCCCGATAGATGTAACATCGTTTGGAGACGAATAATATCCGGCAATAGCCACATTTCCCCATCGCTTATCTAATTGAGAATAATAATTACTGGGCCAACTAGGATCTGCTGTAATTAAAGTTACCCCTCCTTGAGAGGTTACAAAGTTTGAAAATGCAGCCAGCTGGGCCTTTGCCTGGGCTAGTAAATTTTGGTAATTTGCTTCGCTACCTTGGGTCTGGGTTAAAAGATCTTTTTTGGACTGTTTTTCCTGGGCAAGTTCTTTCGTGTAGGATTCCAGCTGCGCCCTAAGCGCTTCCACTTGTTTTTTCTTGTCCTGAAAAATTTGTTTTTGGTTGGCGTAATCGTCCTTTGCCTGTTGGGTGTCGTAGATTAATTTCTTGTCGTGGGCTTGGGCGATCTGCAGATAACTAAGTCGGGAGAGAAAATCCGAAGCGCTTCCCGATGTTAACAATATCTGTATTGGCTGTATATTGGCAGCCTCATAGGTCGCGATGATTCTATTTATAAGAACCTTTGTCAGGTTATCTAAATATCCGTTAAGTCCGTCTATTTTTTTGGAGGCGGTATTAATATCCTTTGCCAACGTCGCAATCTGCTGCTTAGTTGCGTATATTCTAGCCTGCGTTAGGTTTATCTGGCTATCCATAACAGCTATCTGAGAAGAAAGAGTATTTGCCTGAGAATTAAGGTCATTAACTTTGTTTTGCAAGAAATTCGGACAATCCGCAACGCTAATTTTATTGTCGGCGCACTCCTTGATACTGCTTGTTTGAGAAGAGGCGCTGGATGATGAAGTTGAGTCTGCTTTTACCAAGACAAAAAGACCCGATCTCAAAAATAAAATAGCAACTAGGCAAAAAGTGAAAATAACTATGTTTTTTTTCATAGCGATGTCCCCAGTCGAACGAAGATAAATTCTATTTTAAATAGCGAAGAACAGCGATAAAACTTGCAAAAGCCCCCAGCAAAATCGCTAATATAAGTTCAACGCCAAGCATCTCTAAGAAAAACAGATAGGGAACAGGTAGGAGGGGAATACCTTTGAGAAAAGACTCCAGAAACGGCGTTTCATACAAAAGACCGATAGAAGAAATAATCCAGGCAATAAAAGCACCGGTAACACCATAGAATATGCCTTCCAGAATAAACGGCCATCTTATATACCAGCCGCCCGCGCCCAAAAGCCTAATAATTTCTATTTCGTCTCTTTTCTGGGAAATCCTAATGCCTATAATAGTTATCATGATAAAAATTGACACAATAGACAAAACTACTATCAAGGCTATTCCTATCTTTCTTAGGGAATCCGTCCAGGCAGTAAGGGTGGAAACAACGTCTTTTTGAAAAATAACCTCCTGCACAAAAGACGACTGGCGCAGCATATTGGAAATACTTGCCAAATCCTCTATTTTGTAAGTCGAGATTTCCAAAGAGGCAGGCAAAATATCAGCCGTAACCAGGTCCAAAAGCAAAGGGTCATTTTTATTCTGCTGCCTATAGATTTTAAGCGCTTCCTGTTTGGAAACAAAATGTATTTTCGAAACCTTTCCGCTTTGACTCAACTGATCTTCAAGCGCCCTGATATTCTCCGTTTTTGCGCTGTCCTTAAAAAAGGCTGTTACCTGAGGCTTTGATTCGAAATAAGAAATAATTTTTGAAGAACCCAATATCAAAAAGGTAAAGATAGAAATAGCCATAAAGGTAACAGTCATGATAAGAACGGCCGCAAAAGCCTGATAAGGGGAACGTCTGATATGACGGATCGTTGTTTTAAGAGATCTCATATTTCCCTTTCTCCTGATCTTTTATAACCTTTCCTTTGTCCAGTGAAATGACTCTTTTCGCGAATTTATTAACAACGACATCGTTGTGCGTAGCCATAACAACTGTTGTGCCTTTTTTATTTATATCCATGAGAAGATTTACAATTCCTTCTCCTGTTTGGGGATCCAAATTGCCGGTTGGCTCATCGGCCAAAAGTATTTCAGGCGCGAGAATTAAGGCCCTTGCTATCGCTACTCTCTGCAGTTCCCCCCCGGAAAGCTGAAGAGGAAATTTATCACTGTGCTTTGATAACTCCATTTCTTCCATAATGTCTTCGGTCTTTTTCTTTATGTCCTGATCTTTAAAGCCCGATGCCTCAAGGGGCAAAAGTATATTCTCGAATATTGTTCTGTCCATCAAAAGCTTAAGATCCTGAAACACTACCCCTATTTTTCTTCTAAGGTGCGCGATTTTATGTTTGGGTAACTTAATCAGATCAAAGTTGCCGACTGTTATGCTCCCCTCTGATGGTAAAAAATCCCTTATTAAAAGGCGGAAAAATGTTGTTTTGCCGGATCCTGTCCGTCCCACCAAAAAAACAAATTCACCCTTCTCGATATTAAGCGTTACCTCGGAAAGTCCTACCGATCCGTTGCCGAATTTTTTTGAAACCTTATCTAATTTTATCATTACAGTATTAATTTAAAATCTCCACACGGCCAACATCCATAAGCCATCCGGCGTGCTGTGCTTTTTGGGTCTGACCCCACACCTTTAGTTTCTTATTGATAAATTTAGAAAGATCCAGAGTGGAAGAGGTAAGGTAAACATTTTGGCTGGCTCCGCCCGGGCGAACAAGATGATACTGACCTTCTCCGTCAATCCCTCCATTTTTCAAAACGCCCTCCGCGGTGTCTTTAAATGTTTTTAAATCATTAGATCCAACTATCTTGGGCGCGGCGCCTAAACTAAATCCTCTCATTATGCCTCCTGTGCCCGTCCCATGCTTGGACAGGGCATAGCCCGTTCCTATACCAAACACAATAGCAACGATTATAAAGATAATAAGACCAAGTGAAAAAAAGGAATTATTGTTACTTTGTTTATTAAAATCGTGAATCAGTGATTGCTCTTGTCCTTGTGTCTCCATTAAATCACCTCCTTTATAATAATATTAATCTTGGTTAAAAACTTAACCTAATAATTTTATCACGCAAGAAAACCAAAGCATTGCTTTTTTCTCTCCCTTAGTAAAACACAAATTTCATCTTTTGACAATACCAGTTAAAAACTATACCCTGCGTCTCAGCTCTGCTTCTATAAATCCATCAAGATCGCCATCGAGCACCAAATTTGTATTGCCGGTTTCAAAACCAGTACGCAAATCCTTCACCATATGGTACGGATGCAGAACATAAGAACGAATCTGGTTTCCCCATCCCGGGGCCTTATAAACGCCCTTTAATCTTTTTTCTTCCTTTTTCTTCTCCTCTTCCTCCAGAAACCAGAGTCTTGACCTGAGAAGTTTTAGGGCATATTCCCTGTTCTGGCCTTGATAACGCTGTGACTGCGCCGTAACGGTAATACCTGTTGGCCGGTGTCTTAATCTAACCGCTGTTGAAACCTTGTTGACATTCTGCCCCCCATGCCCCCCGGATCTATAAAAATCCCATTCTAAATCCTCATCTTTTACCTCAATATCATGCCTCTCCTCAAGCGCCGGCATAACCTCAATCAAGGCAAAGGATGTTTGGCGCAAATTATCGGCATTAAAAGGAGATTGTCTAACCAGTCTGTGAACACCGGATTCTCCTTTAAGACAGCCGTAGGCATAATCCCCTGATACCTCAAGGGTAACGGATTTTATCCCGGCTTCCTCCCCAAGGATTTCTTCTAAAACATCGTATTGCCAGTTTCTTCGCTCAAAAAATCTGACATACATCCTGTAAAGCATAGCCGCCCAATCCATAGCCTCTACTCCTCCCTGGCCGGCGTGTATAGAAAAAATCGCTCTTCCACGGTCGTAGGGTCCCGAGAGGTAAAGGAGGGTCTCAAGTTCCCTCAAGAGCCTGTCCGCCTCTTCAAATTTTCCTCTTTCCGCCAGTTCGGTAAGTTCCTCCGCGTCCCCCACCTCTTTTTGCAGATTGGACAGCTCTTTCATCCTGAGTGAGGCTGTTTTATAATCCAGCCAAAAGTCCGGACCAATACTGGCACCCTCTATTTCCCTAATCTCTTTTTTCTTCTTCTCGATATTAAGCTCGCTCAAAAGCTTAGAAATCCTATCTTTCAAATCGTCCATAATAAGTTTATGGTTTATTTAATCAAAAACGACATTAATAAAATCACTACGGAAATACTCATAATAACAGCGGCGGCAACGCCAATCGCATTAGTTATTAACGTATTTCTTTTCTCTCCCATAATCTTTCTGTTATTGGAAATCAATAAAAGTACTACCATAAGAGGGGGGGCAATTATACCATTTATAACTGCCGTATAGTACAAAGCAACTATTGGTCCTATTCCCAAAAAGTTGATCAAAATACCAACCAGGGTTGCAATTATTATTACTGCGTAGAATCCGTGCGCGCTTCTAAGTTTTCTGTAAAGCCCTTCCTGCCATCCGAAGGCTTCAGAAACCGCGTAAGAAGCAGAACCGGCAAGAATCGGAACCGCCAAAAGTCCGGTGCCGATAATACCGACCGCAAAAAGCAAGAACGATAAATCTCCGGCAAAGGGCCTAAGAGCCAAGGCCGCATCGTAGGCAGTTTCAATGGGCCTTCCTCCATGCGTAAATATAGTAGCGCCGGTGGCAATTATAATAAACCACATCACCAGGTTTGAAAAAAACATGCCTATTACGGTATCTGTCTTAAGTCTTAATATATCCTTTGCGGTAACCTTGGGCCTGCCATACCCCATTCTTAATAACTTATGATGCGATACCTCCTCCTCTACCTCTTCGGATGCCTGCCAAAAGAAAAGGTAAGGAGAAATTGTTGTCCCTAAAACAGCCACAATATTCAAAATATATGTCCTTTCAAATATTATGTGCGGCACGAATATGGACGACACTACCTGCCTAAGGTTTAAAGAGATAAAAAAAACACTGGCAACATAAGATAAAAGCACAAAACACAAGTAGGTAAGATACTTGGCATAGGTTTTATAAGAAACGAAAACTTCAAGAAAAAGCGTGGCAAACACCATGATAAGAAGAAGAACAACAAAAGGAGCATGGATAATGCCCTGAGAAGCCTGGGCCATTGCTCCTAGATCAGCCCCGATATTTATCGTATTGGCCAGGAAAAGGAGGGATACTACCAAATACAAAACCTTCTTTGGATAGTAATTCCTTAAAACAGCGGCTAAGCCTTTACCGGTAACAAGACCTATTCTGCCGCTTATCTCCTGCATTACTATCATAAAAGGCAGGGAAAAAAGAGCCAGCCAAGCTTGGGAAAAACCAAAAATCGCACCTGTTTGCGAATAAGTTGCAATACCGGAAGGGTCATCGTCGGATGCTCCCGTGATAAAGCCCGGGCCTAAAATTCTTAGAAACTTTTTAATCTTTTTCATAAAGAATTACAAATATTAAGACAGGCCTCCTTAGCCTGATTATGGGGATATTGTTCTAATGATTTAACATCTTGCAATACCTTTTGAACCTGAGAAGAAGAAGATGCCACCTCCAAAACATTAAGGTTTGAAACCTCTTGTTTTAGCTGAGAAACCCTATCCTTAAGCGAGGATTGAATATTTTCCGAAGAAGGAGGCAGAAAAGAATCAGCAGGTGCCGAGTTAGACCCTGAAATATCTGCTTCCGTTGTCTGGGCGCCCTTAACCTGTCCGGCCGCGCCCTGAGAAGAGGAAAGGTTTTTTTTGAGATATTTGTCCAGAATGTGCATCTTAAAGGCAAAAAACAGCAAACAGGCAAATATTAAAAGAATGGCTAATCCTTTAATAATTTTACCTTTATCCCATTTATCCTGAAAAAATTCCTGTTTCTCCATGAAAAATTTGTTATAATCATAGCATGAATATAAAACACCTACAAGAAAAAATAGGGCTGATAAATGAAAAAACCAAACCCCACTACAAACTCTATTCTCAAACAGAGAAAGAGATCTTAACAAAAACAGTCAAATTAAATGAAGAGGTTGGAGAATTATGCAACGACATACTATCTATTCTAAAACTTCAGCGTAAAGCAAAACTGGATAAGTTTGACAAACGGAATATTTATCAGGAATTCGCGGACGTTATTATTACCACAATCCAGCTTGCCCAAGTGACCGGGGTGGATATAGAAAGGGCGATAGACGATAAACTTAAAAAAATTGAGAAAAGAATTATCAAGGAAAAAGATAATAAATCAAGATAATTCCGCAGATGAATTCGTTCGAAAGGGTTTGGGCGGCTGTATCATTCATCCCCAAAGGCAAGATTTCAACCTATGGCAGGATAGCAGAAATTGCCAAGGTTAGCCCTAGAACCGTCGGCTTTGCCCTGAATAAAAATTACAATCCCAAAGATGTACCCTGTCATAGGATAGTTGATAAAAAGGGACAATTGGCAGGTTATGCTTTTGGCGGAGTAAAAGCCAAGGAAAAGATACTCCGCAGAGAAGGCGTGATATTTTCTGATAATGGCCTAGTTGCTATTAACGAAGGCAGCTATATTTTTTCAAAGCCGCTGATTTTATATTTGAATCTTTTATTTGAATATGGGTACCCCGGTCCCTGGCCATGGCATAATATAAACAAAACAGCCGGAGACGCGCATACTCCGGATGAAATAGCTATCGGAGCAATACTCACCCAAAACACAAACTGGAGAAATGTGGAGAAGGCGCTTTTCAATCTTAAAAAAGAGAAAGCAAACAGCATCACTGCCATTTACAATCTCGGCTCAAAAAATATAAACAAACTAAAAACCCTGATCCGTCCATCGGGTTTTTACAATCAAAAAGGGGAAAGACTTTTTACTTTTTGCAAATATATCGTCAAAAACTACAAAAATCTTGACCGATTCTTCAAAAGTAAAAACACCGCTAAATTAAGAAAGGAACTGCTGGAGATAAAAGGTATCGGTGAAGAAACCGCGGATACCATGCTTCTTTATGCCGGTAACCAACCGACGTTTGTTATTGACGCTTATACAAAAAGATTTGCCAAACAGCATAAACTCTTAGATAGCAAAGATTACAAAAAGCTCAAGGAATTTTTTGAAGAAAATCTCCCTAAGACAATTCCCCAAAAAAAGCTTTCAGAGCTATACCAAAACTACCATGCCTTAATCGTTGCCTGGGGCAAAAATAGAAAACTATAGAGAGAATTAATTAGGATAATGGCACTTCTTATACTTCTTACCGGATCCGCACCAGCAGAGATCGTTGCGGCCTAATTTTTTAGATGGAGATGGAGGGGGGGATTCATCTCCTGCGGGGAAAGGCGTACTGCCGGCGGCATGGGTTACTATTTTTTCTTTTCTTTCCGAAACAGCAGGAAGCTGAACCTGTATCTTGTATATTGCGTGCACAATCTCATCATCAATTGTTCCAACAAGAGCCTCAAACATTCTGTATGCCTCATTTTTATATTCAACCAGGGGGTCAAGCTGGGCGTAGCCCCTAAGACCAATGCCTTGACGCAGATTTTCTATCGCATCCAAATGATCCATCCAAAGATTATCAATAACCCTAAGAACAACAAATCTTTCGATATCATAAGACATCTCTTCTCCTATCTCCTTTTCCCGTCTGTTATAAACATCAAGGGCAATACCGTTTAAAAACTCTATTTTTTGGCTATGATCAGGCATTTGGTTCAACTGCTTAACCAACTGTTCCTTCGAAGCCGAATCAAAAGGAATGATTGTCGCGAATTCCTCTATTATCTTCTCGTCCTGCGAAACAGCCGCTTCATATCCGATAGCCTCCCTCGAAACGATACCGGAAACGGCAAGTGATATTTTTTCCAGAATCTCCGATTTCAGATTTTCTCTCTCCTCTTTCCCTTCGGCCTCAATAATCTTATGCCGTCTTTTGTAAATTATTTCTCTTTGCCTGTTTAATACATCATCGTATTCAACCAGATGCTTTCTGATATCAAAATTAAATCCCTCCACTTTTATCTGGGCTTGTTCTATCGCTCTTGAAACTAATGGGTGCTCCAAAGGGACATCCTCCGGCATTTTAAAGCGTGTCATAAGTTTTGCGATGGTATCTCCGCCAAAAAGACGCATTATTTCATCATCCAATGCCACAAAAAACCTTGATGATCCGGGATCCCCCTGTCTGCCCGATCTTCCCCTTAACTGGTTATCTATGCGCCTTGATTCGTGACGCTCTGTCCCTATAACATATAATCCGCCAAGATCCAAAACTTCGTTATGCTTTTTCTCCCATTCTCTCCATAAAGAAGTGTTCCTGGGTTCTTTCCCGTCCGCTGCCTTCGGGGTGTCTCCGCCTAGCACAATATCCACTCCCCTGCCGGCCATGTTGGTCGCAACGGTAACGGCACCCTTTTCTCCGGCCTTGGCTATAATTTCGGCTTCTCTTTCATGATTCTTGGCGTTTAAAACCTCGTGCCTGATCCCCCGCCTTCGAAGAAGCTCCGATATTATTTCGTTCTTATCTATAGATGTCGTCCCGACCAAAACGGGCTGTCCTCTTTTATGCGCCTCTTCAATTTCGTTGGCTATCGCCGAAAACTTTGCCCTGCTTGTTTTATAAATAGCATCCTGATAATCCTTTCTTATCATTGTTTTATTCGTTGGAATAACCACCACGTCTAATTTATATATCTTTTGAAACTCCTCCGCTTCCGTAACGGCAGTACCTGTCATGCCTGCCAATTTTTCATACATCCTAAAATAGTTCTGAAGAGAAACAGTAGCCAAGGTCTTTGACTCTTTCTGAATACTAACCCCCTCTTTTGCCTCCAGCGCCTGATGCAATCCTTCGGAAAGCCGTCTTCCCACCATAAGCCGTCCTGTAAATTCGTCAACCAAGATAACCTGATCATCTTTTACAATATAGTCCTTTTCTTTATGAAAAAGGGTTCTGGCTTTTAACGCCGCTTCCAAGTGATAAACCGTGTCAAAGTCTTTTTCGTAGATATTGGAAACCCCATAGAGTTTTTCTATTTTGGCAATACCGTGATCGGTTAAATGGGCGGTTCTAAGCTTCTCGTCTATTTTGTAATCCGTATCCTGGGTTAATTTATCAACCAGTCTCGCGTATTCGTAATACTTTTGAGACGGCTCGTCTTGAGGAGCCGAAATAATATGGGGAGTTCTCGCCTCGTCTATCAAAACAGAATCTACCTCATCCACGATCGCAAAATAGTAATCCCTTTGCACAACATCGGCGGCATTTTGCGCCATATTATCCCTTAGATAATCAAAGCCAAATTCGGAATTAATACCGTAGGTAATATCCGCCTTATATGCCTCCTGTCTTGAAACAGGCCTTAGGTGATAAAGCCGAAAATCACTGGCTGGTTTATTTATAAAAGAGGGGTCAAAGATAAAAGACTGTTCGGAAATTATCGAAGAGACGGAAACTCCCAAAAAATTAAAAATAGGACCCATCCAGCCGGCATCGCGGCGGGCCAGATAATCGTTTACCGTAACCAAATGAACATTTCTGCCTGTTAGGGAGTGGAGAAAAAGGGCGGGCACAGCGGATAGGGTTTTTCCTTCTCCTGTTTTTTGCTCCGCGATTTTACCGGCAGAAAGCACAGCAGAGGCCATAAGCTGCACATCAAAATGTCTCTGTCCCATTGTCCTTCTGGATGCCTCGCGGCACAGGGCAAATGCCTCTGGCAGCAAAAGATCTAAGGATTCTCCGTTTTTTATTCTTTGTTTAAATTCTTCGGTTTTTTTAGGAAAATCTTTATCCTTCAGTTTTTTTATTTTCTCCTCCAGGGCGTTTATTTCCAGGATAACAGATCTTACCCTTTCCAGCTGTTTTTCGTTTGAGTCAAAAAAGCGGCCTAGAAAATTTAACATATTCTTTATTTTAACATAAAACCCTGAAGTGAATTTATTCTACTTCAGGGTTTACCAACTGATCAATTGGTACTCCGCCGATGGCGGAAAAATTACCAATTCTACTTCTTCTTTTTCTTCTTTTTCTTAGCCATGTTTTTTATCACCCCCTCCCAACTCTTAAATAAGCTAAATAAATCGTGAATAATTTTTTATCATTTGTCAAGCATTTCTCCTTGCTTCAAAAGTGGTAATTTAGGTTGGAATAGCAACAAAAATCACAAAATTAACTTTCAATTCATAATTCCTAATTTTTATTTAATTTTTAACTATCGAATATTAAATTTTAAAAATTCGCAGAGGTATTGCTTAAAAATTAGAAATTTAAAAATAAAAATTTTTATTGGAGATTATTACCGGGGCGAAAGAACGGTTTTGCCTATATACTTTTGCAATACTTTAGGAATAAGAATTGATCCGTCTTTTTGCTGGTAGTTCTCCAAAATCGCGATAATGGTTCGTCCTATCGCGAACGCGGTCCCGTTTAAAATATTAACAAACTTTCTTTCTCCGGATGCGTCTTGATATTTGATATTTAGCCTTCGCGACTGAAAATCCGTAACTGTAGAAACAGATGTTACCTCCCGATATTTATTTTGAGAAGGTATCCATGCCTCTATGTCATATTTTCTTGCCGCCGGAAATCCTAAATCTCCAGTACACATCTTTACTACTTGATATGGTATCTCAAGCATTTGGAACAATTTTTCCTCAAGCGATAAAAGATATTCGTGTTCTTTATCATCATCCCCTGCCTTCACGAAAGAAACCATCTCTACTTTATCAAACTGATGAACGCGCAGGATTCCGCGGGTGTCTTTTCCGTAACTGCCTGCTTCTCTTCTGAAAGCTGACGAAAAACCAACATATCTTTCTGGTAAATCTTTTTTTGAAAAAACTTCATCTTTATGCATCGGTACTAAAGCATGCTCGGCAGTTCCTACCAAAACAAGATTATCTTTGGATAAAATAAACATATCTTCGCCCCCTCCATTTTCCATATATCCTAATCCTTTCATTACCTCTGTTTTAATGAGAACAGGGGGAATAACAGGGGTAAACCTTTCCTTAGTTAGGATTTCTAAAGCAAATTGCACCAGCGCTAATTCCAAAACAACTCCTTCATTTTTAAGATAGGCAAAACGCGCACCGGAAACTTTTGCCGCTGTTTTAACATCAATAATATCTAAAAGTTCTCCTAAAGCTAAATGGTCTTTGGGTATAAAATCAAATTTTGTCGGTTCTTTATATTGCCTTTCTTTCAAAACTTTATTTTCGCTGTCATCTTTTCCAACTTTTACATCGTTTTTTGCGGGGTTTGGAATCTTAAATAATTCATTGTTTAATTCCTCAAAAACTGCGGTAAGGGCGTGTTCTTCTTTTTCTAATCGGGTTTTTAATTCTTTGCCTTTTTCGATTTGTTCTAATGCCGGCTTGCCTTTTAAAGACCGCGTAAACTCATTACGCTCTTGCCGAAGTCTTTGGACGGATTGCGAAAGCTCACGATGTTTTTTATCAATCTCCAAAATATGAGCAATATCAACTTCGATATTTTTATCTTTTGCGGCTTTTTGGACAGCTTCAGGCTGCTCGCGAATAAGTTTTATATCCAACATAAAATAAAATCAAAAGTTAAAAATCAAAACTCAAAGATATACGTTTCTAAGTTTTTTAATTGCCTTATATCTATGATTATACAACTTTTCTTCCTTCTCTGATAATTGATTCTCGTGATAATATTTTTTCAGCTTAGGAATATAGAAAAAAGAGCGATAAGGATAGCCTTTAAGAAGTTTTAGATAGGGTTTCCTGGCTATTTCTCCTTCCACTTGACCCAAGCTCTCCCAAACCTTGCCGCTGGGCAGAGCAAAAGAAACAACCGTTACAAAACGGGCTTTTCTGTTCTTGTCCGGCAGTTCTCTGGAAACTTTAATCATATGATTTATCAATTCCTGATCCGTTGCCTCATAACCTAACCATCGCCGGCTTTTTATTCCGGGCTCTCCGCCTAGTGCTGAAATTTCCAGTCCCCCGTCATCGGCAATTGCCGGAAGTCCTGATTTTTGAGCATAAAAAAGTGCTTTTTTCTGTGAATTTTCTTTGTAGGTTTTTCCATCTTCCTCGAAATCAACGTTTATCCCAAGATCCTTCAAGGACAAAAGCTCAACCGGCAGATCCGATAAAAAAGAGGATATCTCCTTTCGTTTCCCTTCATTTGTGGTCGCGATCAATAAACTTTTCATTTGCGGGACTGCTATTTGGACCTGAGAGGAGGAAAAAATACTGCTTCTCTCATCGGCATATCAACCAGAAAGGCAAAAAGTCTTTCCGACAAACCAAAACCTGCCGCCGGCGGCATACCGTACTCTAGGGCTTCAACAAAATCCGTATCCATCATCTGCGCCTCTTCATCCCCGGCCTTTCTTAATCTTGCCTGCTCTTCAAATCTCTTCCTTTGATCAATAGGGTCATTAAGTTCCGAAAAACCGTTGCCAAGTTCCGACCCATAAGCCAAAATCTGAAGCCTTTGCACCTTGTTTGGATTTTTTGGATCTCTTTTCGCAAGAGGCGAAACCTCAACCGGATGATTTATAAGAAATGTCGGCTGGATTATAAAAGGTCTTACTCTTTTTTTATAAATAAGGTCTATCAAACGGCCCTTGCCTAAATTTTCCTCGGGACTTAATCTTAATTCTCTTGCTTTCTTCAGGAGTTCTTCCTTGGAAACATCGTTTAGGTCAATACCTGTTGCCTTTTTAAACGCCTCGAAATAATCCACTTTTTCCCATTTTCTCCCCCAGTCTATCTCCTGGCCTTGAGATTTTATTTTTAGAGTTCCGAAGGTTTCTTTGGTAACCTTTTTATACATATCCTCAAGCATTATCATTAGATCCTCATAGTTAGCATAAGCCCAATAAAATTCCATTTGCGTATAATCCTGTAGATGCTCCGAATCAACCCCTTCGTTCCTAAAGACTTTTCCAATTTCAAACACCTTTTCATATCCTCCAACCAAAAGTCTTTTTTGATAGAGCTCAAGCGAAATTCGCAAATATAAATCTATATCCAAGGCATTATGGTGGGTAATAAAAGGCCTTGCGTCCGCTCCTCCGGGGATCGGTTCCAAAGCCGGATTTTCAACCTCCAAAAATCCTTTTTCAACCAGATACTTTCTAATGCTCTGCCAAAAAACAGCCTTTTTTCTAAAAATATCTTTCAAGTCAGGATTAAAAAGCAAATCCAGGTAACGCTTTCTTAATCTTGTCTCAATATCCTTAAGTCCAAACCACTCGCTCGGCAAGGGAAGAAGAGACTTTGTAAGTAATGTAAAAGAGATCGGAGAAATAGAAATTTCTCCCGCTGTTGTTTTAACAACTTCTCCTTCAACTCCAATGTAATCCCCAATGTCCAAGAGTTTAAGATTTTTGAAAGTTTCTCCCAAAAGTTTTTTTTGAAAAAATATCTGTATTTTACCGCTGTCATCTTTTAAGTCGGCAAAGGCGATATTTCCATGTTCCCTGTAGGAAAAAATTCTGCCTGCGGTTTTTACAGTTTTACCAGAGCTCTTTAAGCAATCGGCAATAGTTTGCTTTTTATCAAAAGAGGGCGGATAAGGATTAATGCCTAACTCTCTTAGTTTTTTCAGCTTTTCAAGCCTTATTTCTTTTAAATTGTACTCCTCCATAAACTCTATTTTAGCATAATTTTTGTTTTACTTAATTATTTCCGCTTCCTCCTGCGGATAAAAACCGAAAGTGGCATAAAATTTTTCTTTTATTTTTTGGATTATGAAATAAACATCGTTGAAAGTGGCACTTCCGAGATTAACAATATAATTACTGTGTTTTTCCGAAACCTGCGCCCCCCCAATAATTCGGCCCGGAAATCCTAATCTTCCGATGATATAGCCCATCGAAACCTTGCCGTGCCAGTTTTTTTCAACCAATGATTGGATATCCGGCCATGTCTCAATCATTTTTCGCACTTGGCCAAAATCCGTGATATTTTTAAAAACCGAACCGCAGGACGGATATTCTGTCGGATGATGATTTTTTCTGTAATTAATATTCGCCTCGTAAACTTTTTTCGCTTCTTCCAGATCTTTTCCGTGGGCTTTTTTAAGTTTAAAAAATACATCCGTAATAATTAAATTTTTATTTTCTTTAATCAAACTCGATCTGTAGGAAAATCGTAAATCATAATTCGTAAATCTTAAATTCCTGAAAGAACCATTATCCGACAATTCAAGAGCTTCAATCTCTTTTACGCAGTCTTTAATTTCGCCGCCAAAAGCGCCAACATTGCCCCTTATCGCCGCGCCAACGGTCGAGGGTAACCCCCCGGCCCATTCAAGACCGGTAAGATGATTCTCAAAAGCAAAGTTTATTACCTGATCTAGGGTATTGGAAGAAAAAGACTCAATAATAGCTTCTGATTTTCTTTTGATAAGATTAGCATCTGGTTTTGTAAACCACAAAACCAATCCCCTAAAATCCTTATCGCTGATTAAAATATTTGAACCAAGACCTAAGGGAAGGATATTTGTAATATGATTCTTTACAGCAAACTCCAAAGCATCCTGAAGATCTTCTCGGTTGTGAATCTCTGCCACAAATCTTGCCCTGCCGCCGATTTTGTAGTAGAGAATATCCTTAAGAGGTAAATCTTCGAAAACAGTCATGAAGAAATTATAGCACGTGGAGTTCTTTGGCTATTTTGCTAAAAGCGCCAACCGCAAAATCCAGGTCTTTTTTAGAATGAATAGCAGAGGGAATTACCCTAATTCTTGCTTTGCCTTTGGGAACCATTGGAAAAACTATGGCGCTCGCAAAAACACCCTCTTCAAAAAGCCTTACGCTAAACTTTTTCGCTATTTCATCATCTCCCAGCATGACAGGCGTAATAGGGGTTTCGGAGTATCCGGTATCAAAACCCAATTTTTTAAATTCCGCTTTCAGATAATTTACGTTCTCCCACAATTTTTTAACAACCGCGTCCGATTCCTCAAGAATCCTAATTGCCTCAAGAGAGGCAGCCGCGTCAGGAATAGTCAGGGCAATGGAAAATAACCTCTGTCTTGCCTTCTGGTTATAAAAATCAATTAGTGCCTTTCTTCCCGCGATAAATCCCCCTAAAACGGAAAACGCTTTGGATAAGCTGCCAACCTCAATATCTATCTTGCCTACCAATCCGAAATGATCCACAATCCCTCGCCCTCCTTTTCCCAAAACCCCTTCGCCGTGAGCGTCGTCAACCATGGTTAAAACACCGTATTTTTCAGCCAGTTTAACAATATCAGGCAGAGGCGCTAAATCCCCGTCCATGGAAAACACACCGTCGGTTACTATTAAAATAAGAGGGGTTTCTCCATTTGATTTCGGAGTTTCAGAAAGTTTCGCGGCGGTTTGCAACTCCTCTTCCAGGCTCTTAATGTCCCTGTGCTTATAAATAAGCTTGTTTTTAACCTGAGAAAGCCTAATTGCGTCAATAATTGAGGCGTGATTCAGCTCGTCGGAAATAACAATATCTTCCTTGCCGATAATGGTTTGAATAGCCGCACAATTTGCCATATAGGCGCTTGAAAAAACAACCGCCGCCTCTGTTCCTTTAAATTCCGCGATTGCTTTTTCGAGTTCAAGATGAAGCGTATGCGTGCCGGCAAGGGTTCTGTAGCCTGTACCGATGCCATACTTATCAACCGCTTCCCCAACCGC
>JAMCTM010000014.1 GCA_023379465.1 Patescibacteria group bacterium | reverse complement strand
GGTTGGAGGAGGACAGTCCTGGGGACAGTAGTTAGAACCGGAAGGATTTGTTCCCTGCTCCCCGCACTCGCAGACCCCATTACCGCAGTAGTGCAGAGAAAAGGAATGGGTTTCGGAGTAGGGGGGGCCTGAGGTAGGTTGGTAGTAGACGTAGCAGGCATCGTTACCTCCGCTCCACCATTCCGTGGTAAGAGAAGTCATCCCGCCATTATTCTGGGAGATGGTGGTATTTGAACAGTCAACAGGTGCGTTTTGAAGGTTGATGGTGCAGCCCGGGGTATCAGACTGGATAATATAGCCAGCGTTTTTCTTCCCTGGCTGTCCCTGGTCATAGGTATACTTCTGAATCTCTGTCTGGATGGTTAAAAGAGAAGAGGTGTATGCCCACATGTTCTCAAAGTCCATGACGGCAAAGCCCCCCATCTGGTTGCTCTCATTACAGTTATGGTGCCCCCCCGCCTTGTAACCGCAGCTGTTGCAACCAACGTCTTGGGAAGTATTGCATTCGGTAGCAGATCTCCAAAGCTGTTCGGAACTGCCCGCCATGTTTGCTAAGAGAGGGGTGGAGGGGAGTGGATTGTTAGCTAAAGACTGACTGCCAGGCTGCCAGTAGCTCATTCCCATGTCAGGCCCGTACGTGTTGTTGTAGCCATTGTTATATCCCACGCTGGTAATAGTCAAGGTGCAGGAACCCCCGCCATTGCTGGAGTTAACCGTGAGGGTTTGAGAGTTGGAGGGATTGCCGCAGGGGACATCGACTTTGCCTCCTCCGTTAGGTTGGCAACAGTAAGGGGGATTACAAGAGCTGTCCGGAACAGCTGTGCCGCCTGACTTGCTGCACTGGTCAGGCCCCGCGCACCAGGCGCAGGAAAAACTTGGAGGGCCACCGGAAGGGTTACCACACTGCCCGGGCAAGGTTCCCAGGTCGGTACAGGAATATTGGGTTGTTCCATTACTGCAGGAAGACTGGGTTGTCATAACCGTATCGCTAGAGGAATAGCTTGTTCCATTACAGGTTCCCCCACACTGAGGATAAGTCTTGACAACAGTGCAGCTGGGAGGGGCGGTTGGAACGGCCGTGGGGACGGTGGTGGGGGTGGGCTGGGGACAGGACATTAAATCTCCAAAGGTACCACAGGGATTAGGAAATGATCCACATTCTCCTATTCCAGGAGTAGTACACTCTATATTTGAACAGCTTCCATCAGGATTACACCGTGGATAAAAATCAGTTTGACAATAAGCGCACCCGTTTCCGTCTGCGGGCCCTGTACAAGAAGATCCTGGAACACACTGTACATAATGATAGGTTTCGCCGTTAATTGTTCCATTACAGTTAGGAGTGCAGGTTAGTACTCCCTGACAAGAGTTAGGATCAGGGCCTCCGCACCAGGCTGTCTGTGAACAACCGCATCCATTGATTCCGATATAGTCACAGATCGTGTTCATGCTGCCGCAATCGCCCGGCTTATCACAGACATACCCGCTGCCTGTATATAGCGGAACATTATCGCAACCCGGGTAGCAGTTTGCGGTTTTAGGACACCATGACGATGAGGACGTGGCAAAAACTGAAAGCGGTTTTTTCAGAAGGACAAATAAAGCTAAGGAGCTGAGGAATAAAAATACAAGAGGGAAAAAATAACTATTTCTCACTCCTTTATTATTCTAATATTATATCTATCTTGTCAATGGACACGCAGGGGTACCTGATCAATGAGGCTTTGTACATCAGGGTTATATTTTGTATGACCTACGTTGTCTTTTATATAATATGGCCATGTCGGCGGCAAGGTATTATCAAATTCAATAAGAGCTGCGATAAAAGCAAAAGTTTCCTTTGATATACTGTCTCTTCTTTCCTTAGCGTAGGTTGGGTTATCTATAATATGTATGTATGGGTAGTTAAAAAGAAGGGGGTTGGCATATAGAACACTGTCTGTCATTTTAGGAGAAAATCCCAGGATATAGCGGATAATTCCATTTTGTTCGAAATACCTGGTGTAAGCAAAATAGGTTAAGCCTTGTATATTACCATACTCGTCTAGATAATTAAAAACAGGCTCTGATGACACTGAACTTCCATCTGGTTGAATACCTTTTACCAAAAGCTCCGGAACAGTCTGCCAGTCATCATAGGTCTCAAAAAGGACTGGTTTATGGTTTGGTTCGTATTTGCGGGCAATGGCCGTAAGCTCCGCTTGTGCCTGAGGGTTAATGCTAAAGCCATGCTTTGTGCCATGATTAATGATTTGCCAGCCGTCTTTCTGAATGTCCCCGTATTCCGGTTGGAAGGCAGGGGGAGTTTCCGTGTTTCCTCCTCCCAGACCGGTTGGGGGGATGAGGTCAGGAGAGGCAAGCTGGACTTGCCCGGGGACAAGGCCTGCTTTTTTGGCGGCGTCTCCCGCGAGGATTCTTTCAATATCACCTGCTTTAGCCCCAGAGGCGGGGCTGTCAACCTTCCAGAGCTGAAAGGCCATACGCTCGGTTCTCCAGACAACGTAGGGACCATAGTCTTTGCCGTGGGAGGTAAAGACCCCTGTTTCAAATGTTTTGCGAAGGTTCTCGACAAAGGAAACAATGTTTGGGGGGACATTGAAGTGCTGGACACGAATATCAAAGGATTCCTGGGTATGGCCGGGGGGAACTCCGTCATTGAAATCCTCCATGGGAGGAATTGTTACCCCTAAACTGCCGTTGTCAAGCATTGGGTCAAGACCGTATTCATGCATCTGATCAAGGGGGTTCCAGAGGACAGGAGGGGTATTCTTATCAGGGGTTTGTAAGATCGCGCCTTGGTAGGCTTGGTACCAGAATCCGTCCTTTCCCTTCCAGGCATCAGAAACGCGGTATCCCGTGGTGCCGGGAGCACCTAGTTTCTCGTAAGCGTAGGCCTTCATAAGGCTGGTCATTGCAGGGTCTTGTTCCGTGTCAATCGCTGACTCAGGCAGGGCTCTGCCATTAGCCAGGGTGTTCTGCTGTGCTTTAACCGCTTTGGCTTCCAGGGGATTAATGGTTTTTAGTGCGGTTTCAAAAACATCTCTTCTTGGGGAAGGTTTAGAGGAAGCCAGGGAAACTTTCCCGGCGGAAATCTTTTCTTCCAGGAAGGCAAGCTCTTTTCCAATAGTCATCCCTGTTATTATCCCTGCCGCCTGTCCCAGAAATCCCCTTCTTGTAGTAGAAGAGTTTAAGGCTTCTTCAGCCTGCATCGTTCCTGTATTCCCGGATTCTGCTAGGGATCTCATAAAAAACAACTATGAGCTCTATTTACCACAAAGGGAAGGAAAAAGCAAGGGTTAAAACACTATAAGATATCTGGCTTCATACGCTCTTCAGTCTCAAACATTCTTAAACCGAAATAGGGTCTTATAAAAAATCCCGCTTTCCCTTTCTACAGTTTTCTTATGGAGGTTATTGATCCCTGTTCTGTTTTAAGATCCCACCAGTAGTAAATAGTTATTTTATCGTTCTTTTTAAGATCAGGGGGTTTTAAGGCGGCGGCCGCGGAAGACATGGAGGCGAAGATAGGCGTTGTTGGAAGAAGAGTGAAAAGATCCTGGGGCAGGATATTGCCTGCCCTGCTTTTGAAAATAAGTCTCCAGGCATCCTCGTTTTTTAATTTTTCAATAAAAGCCACGGAACCTGTTAGGGCATAGGATACTCCCGCCATGTCAACAGATGGATCAGTCAGGTAAATAGGCGAGGTAAAACGCCTGCCCTTCAAGACATCGGCTGTATTAACAGTAAGGTCTGTCTGGCTTTGGTAAGGCCTGTGGGGCAGAAACCCAAGCTCTTTAGGATAGATCTGCCATAACCTGATAAGGTTAAAGTAGTTAAGGATAAAAAAGAAAAGGCAAAGGGTAACGGCAACAAAGACAATCTCAAACAGCCCAACCTCAAAGACGGAGAGGATCTTTGAAACCAATCCTTTCTTTTCCCCATTGGGATTAACATTAGATTGGGAACCAGCAGGTACCCCTGAACCAACATCTAAAGGTACTTGCCGATCTTGGGCTTGATTCTGAAGGCTTGGGTTTTGATATTCTTCCTGCATAGTCTTTGCTTTTTCTTTTTACTTTCCTATCCTCTTTATCTAACTACTTTTCTTCTCTGCCTGTCAAGCCCCCGCTCTTTTTTGTAGCGCCGTATCCTTAAAAGCAAGGATTATTTCTTTCCCAACGCCTCATCCCGGGAAAGAGGCCAATCTTTCCATGTATTTCTTTCTAAAATAATAAGTTTTCCTTTGAAAACCCCGCATTTTTTAAGAAGTTGAGCAAACATTTTAAGCAATGACTGTGGATCGCTCTGGGGAATTCTTAACCACACCACAGCAAATATAGCATTCTCGGAGTATTCGCTGAAATCTGCGTCATTGGTGATGATAACACATTTTTCTTTGTAAGAAATTTTGGCCAGCGTTTCATCCGAGGCGCCTTTTGGAGCAACTCTAACAGGAATTCCCATCTCTTTAAGAAATGTAAAGAGCTCTTTTCGCACATTCTCATCGAGGAGAAATTGGGGCTTGTGTGTTGATGATGACATAGCTTTCCCGGGTTAGAGAACTGGCATAGTCTAAAGCAGCCTTTAGGTGCTTCTTGCTTAAACTGGGGAATGCCTTGATAATACCGTTTTCCGTCTCTCCTGCGGCAAGCATTTCCAAAACCTGCCACACCATAATACGTGTTCCCGCAAAGGTGGGTTTCCCATGACAAATGCTTGGGTCAGCCGCGATATACTTATTCACAAAAACTCTTTTCATATATAACTAATTTTACGCTACCGGATAGTAAAGAGTCAAGCAGTGCGGTTTTAAGATATATATCTTCCTGTATAATGTATTAATGAGGAATATTGCTAATATTATCCGTATCTCAAAGCCCCTGCGCTATTTGGTTTGGATTTTATCCGGTTTAATCCTTGTCTCTTCCGCCCTGGCGCTGGTGGCGCCGATTTTATCCAAATCCATTGTTGATCAAATCGTCGCGCAGATTGGGCACAAAGGCGGTAACGCGCAGAGGCTTATTCTTTTAATCTTTATCGCCTTTGGCGCGAACCTTTTGAGTCTTATTTTAAACACGGTGAGCGGCCGGATCGGGGATCATTTTGCTGGCAGACTGCGGCAATTCCTCACCGAAAAATTCTATGATAAGGTGCTTACTCTTCCTCAGTCGTATTTTGATTCAAGTGTCTCGGGAAAAATCGTCAATCAGCTGGCCCGCGGCATTCAGAGCATTCAAACATTCTTAAATGCGGTCTCAAATTTTATCCTGCCGACATTTCTCCAGAGCATTTTCACTATTTTGGTTTTGGCGCACTACAATATTCCAATCGCGCTATTTACTTTTATTTTGTTTCCTGTTTATTTGGTGCTTTCGTATTATTCAACCGTTCGCTGGGGCAGGGAAGAGGTCAAAAAAAACCAGATTGAGGACGCCAGCCGCGGACGGATTCAGGAAGTAATTGCCAACATGCCCCTGGTGAAGGGTTTTATCAGCGAAATTCAGGAATTTAAAACATTGTCGCGAAATCTGACCGAAATAAACCGGATTTACGCGAAACAAAGCACAACCTATCATGTTTTTGACTTTTTTAGAGGCTTGTCGCTTAACATCATTTTGTTTGTCATTAACCTTGTCGTTTTCTACAGCACCTTTAAGGGACATTTGTCAATTGGGGAAATGGTCTTGATCTTGCAGCTGGTGAACCAGGCGCGAATCCCTCTTTTTGCCATGTCGTTTATCCTCACCCAAATCCAGATGGCAGAAAGCGGTTCAAAAGAGTATTTTGAGATCCTGCGCCTTCCTTCAAAAGAAAATTACAAAATCCAAACCCCGTTAGAACGCGCTAAGAACCCGACAATCCGGTTTAGAGACGTGTCGTTTCGTTACGAGAATTCGGAAAATGTCTTAAAAAATGTTTCCTTCTCCATTCGGAGCAAAGAAAAAGTCGCTTTGGTTGGCCATAGCGGCGCCGGCAAAACAACGATTGTTAATCTGCTGTTAAAGTTTTATGAACCATCCGAGGGCGCGAGTGCTGTAGAAAACGAAGATTATAAAAATCTGGAAGCAAGGTATATCAGGCATAATATAGCCCTGGTTTTCCAGGAAAATGAGCTGTTTTCCTCAACCGTTAAAGAGAATGTCGCCTATGGAAATCCCGACGCAAGCAAAGAAAAGATAATTTCGGCCCTCAAGCTTGCCAATGCCTTTGATTTTGTTCAGAGACTGCCTAGTGGAATCAGGAGCCGGGTCGGGGAACGGGGAGTGCGGCTTTCGGGCGGGCAAAAACAGCGCATCCAAATCGCCCGGGCTATTTTAAAAGACGCGCCGATTCTTATCCTGGATGAGGCAACCTCTTCTCTTGACGCGAAATCCGAAAAAGAGGTCCAAGACGCGCTGCAAAATTTAATGAAGGATAGACTGGTTATTATTATTGCCCATCGCTTTACGACTATTCAAAATGTTGAGAAGATTTTGGTGATTGACAAGGGAACAATCGTTGACAGCGGACCGCCCCGGGAACTGGCGAAGAAAAAAGGCATTTATTCGTCTCTCCTGCGCTATCAGGTCGAAGGCAACAGAAAGCTACTGGAGTCGTTCGAGATTTATTAACCTTGACAAATGGCCCATCTTTAAACTAGGATGGTTATGTGAGGCGGTTTTACCAAGAATTTAAAACTCCTGTTGTTACGATAGCTGTACTTTTCGTAGCCTTTTTCTTGTATACAAGGCTGGCGGGGCCCATACCGTTTTTTATAAGAAGCGTTCAAACTGCCAAAACAGACCTTTTTTCCGCGCGCGGAGAAGGGACGGCAGGCGCGGTTCCCGATACGGCGGTTGTTGATTTGGGCATTAGCCAAACTTCCGCCACGGTAAGTGAGGCGCAAAGCAGGACAAACGGGGTTTCCGGCAAAATTATAAAGGACATTAAAAAACTTGGAATCGCCCCGGAGGACATCAAGACCGTGAATTATTCCCTTTACCCGAATTATCCGCCGGTTTATCAATCCATGATTCCGGTAAGAGGAGGAGGGAATATAGCAGGCTATACTGTTTCGGAGAACCTCGAAATTAAGGTAACGCCTATTGATAAAGTAAATAAGGTTATAGACGTTGCGGTCTCGGATGGGGCAAACCTTGTCGGCGGGATAAGCTTTGCCTTTTCAAAAGGGCTTGAGAAGGCTCTCGAAGATAAGGCAATGCGCCAGGCAGTTGCCAATGCCAAGGAAAAAGCCCGCAACCTTTCCAGCGCCTCGGGGATAAATTTGGGGAAAATAGTAAACGTGGTTCAAACCTCGAATATGCCAAGGCCGTTTCCCATGATGGGCGGGGCCTACAATTCAGCCGGGCAAAGGGGGGCACCGCAAACTAATGTAACGCCCGGACAGAATACGGTTAGGGTTAGCGTTGTTATTTACTACGAAACCTACTAAGTTATTGCCTGACAAGCGCCGAGAAGAGCGACTCGGGCCGGTAATTTATGCCCGGAAACAACCCGACATTTCTTATCAGTTCGCTTCCCCAGACAAAACTTATTTTTCCCTCTTTATAGCTAATAGCTCCTCTTTGAAATCGCTGGACAATCTGTTCCCCGATTATTTGCGGGAACGAGGCGGGAAGCCCAAGAAGTTCTTGATTTTCCGTTTTCCCTAAATAAGCTTTTTCTATGGCGTTATCTGTCAGCCAGCCAAGACGGATTTTTTTGGCTTTGGCATAATCTCCGTGAGAGCCGTCCTCTCCAATCGGCCGCGGAATTTTATTAACAAACCTAAGATACCAGTCCCATCCGTTCTCTGAAAAGATATCCAGGGTGTTTGCCAATGCCAGGGAATTATTACCCGGATTATACTGCAACACACCCCGCTCGGTTAACTGGTAAAGATACGGATAGTTCCTGCCGCTTTTTGACAGCCGGCTTATCGGGCCTCCCAAAACGCCTTTTCCTCCGAGAGACTGATATTGTCCGAGTATTTGGGAGGGAATAATAAATCCTTCTTCCGATTCCGAATCCTGCGATTTATAAAAATGGCCCAGGGGGACCGGGCAGTCAAGCGCCTCAACCGCCAGGACAGGTTGTTCATAATAAGACATGGCATTTAGAAGTTTTGCCGTGTCGGGATATTCTTCAATCGTGCCTGGTCTTGGCACGCCGGGTATGCTTTTCCAGGGATCTCTTACCCTGAATTTTTGCGTTTCCGGATTATATCCGTCAATAAGAATACAGTGTTCATCTGCCGGAAGACGAAGATAGCCTCCTTGGGGGAGATAAAACTCCGCCTTCCAGGTGTCAACAAGCCCTCCGGTTGCCCAGACCATCAGCGGTGTTCCTCTGGATAAGGCGTTGATCATGGGATTTAAATCAATTTGTCCGTTTTGGTCCATAACAGGTATGGCTATTCCTTTAAAGGTAGCATTGTTATAGCGAAACCCCCCGCCGTTATTAAGAAACTCTTTAACCCCTTTTGCCAAGATGCCGTAGTTTTCTGTTGTCTGACCGTTTAATCTTTCATTTCCCCGTATGCCCTTGTTTGGATCCGGGTTTTTCGGCATCGCGTTTAATAAATAATCTTCGGAAATTTCCGTTCCCAGGATCCCAAGACACATTTTTAACGAGGCGATCTCACAGCTTAGGCCGTATTTCTGCCCGTAGTTTCGCAAAAAGGCTCTTGTTTCGGCTGTTTCGGGAATCATGTAAAAAGGGTTGTTTTCCGGGGTGCCGGGAAAAACATAAAGCTCCCTTGCCCGGGCGGACGCAGGATGGATCATTGTTTCTCCTAAAGTTAATCCTCCCGCAAGCATTATTTTTAAGAGCCTCCGTCTCGACCCTTCGTCTATAGGTCTTTCTTTAGACTGCGCTAAAAATCCTTTATCTCGGGACTCGATTAATGAATTCATATAAATAGGTCATAAACCCCTAAACCAGAATAGAAAACTATAGGTTTATATAAATCAGAAGACATATATCACAAAAAACGAAAAAAAGCAAATCGGGATAAGGTACCCGTTCAGGAATTGACAAAGAGAGCGAGTGAATAAAATTTTTTGGCCTGAGATTGTTTGAGCGAAGTATGAGCGAGTTGTGAAGGACAGAAAAATTTTTGTTCACGAGCGATAGGTTAACCATTTTTGCTAAATCCTGACCCATTACGGGATAAGGTTATTCCGTCCATTAAAAAGGCCTTTTGATGGGATTGATGGAAATTATTTGGCCGGGGATCCGGCAGGGGATGGGGGACGCGGGCCTACAAAATTCATCGCCACAAAAAGAGGTTCTGGATGAGGGTTTTCTTTAGTGGGTATTAACGCCCGGCCGTCTATGTCTGCAGGCAGTCCGTCTTCGGTTACCAATTTCGCCCAAATACCTTTAGGATTTTTTGCCAGTACGCCATGATTATATATCGGTATATCTCCTGGTTTTCCGTTCTCATCGGAAGAGGGATAGGGGTCTCCAACCACGGTTATATAATAAATATCCTGGTTGGCAGGATTCGGCTTTAGGTTTGTTTCGTTAAAACCTAGTACAGGATAATTATTTCTTATGGGAATATTTCCTTTGTTAAGGAGCTGTCCGGTTGCATTGGTCGCCGGGGTTAGCCTGCCCCTTTCTACAGGACCTGGCTTATCGGAGATTTCCCATCGTCCGTTTTCCTTATTCCGGACAAGATAAGATCCTGCTTTCGGGTGTTCCAGGTTGTCAATTTTTATTCTAGTTTCAAGATCTTCCAACTGATCGGGCAAATTTATTAATTTCGCGATGGTCGCCGCGAGAGCCGTAACTCCCGCTAATACAATAGTCGTTTTGGCAAGCGTTTCGGAAAAATCTCTTCGGGTAAGCTTAGGTTCCCCGCGGGGATGATAAGATCTGTTTCGCACAGTTCTTCTAGGATCGGGATGATAATATGGCCTTTCTTTGTTCATATGGGCTGATTATAGCACTACAGGATATTTATGTCAATCGTTTTATGCCGCCGGTACAAGCAGGACTCCTGCGTAGAGGTCTTCGGAGCTATCATTAGTGTTCGAAAATGAAATAACAAAACCGCGATGGTCGGCACCGACATCGGCGTTAGAGTATATTCCGCTTGGGGTTTTTGTTCTGCCGAATCTCTGGCCTAATAAACACCCGCCTGTTTCTCTTTTGTATTTAAACCACAGCTCCGCGTAATCGGGAACCTGTCCCATAACTGCTTCAACATCTCTAACTTCCGTTTTTAGCTTTTCCGAGAAGGCTTTTATCATTATTTCCTGCTCCGGCAAAGTCTTATTATTGCTCACCTGCATAAGAAAATTATTGGGATTTATGGCAACCTCCGAGCGCATTGAGGATAGTTTTTCAAAATTAGCAACGCTTAAATCCAGATGCTGGTTTATTTCTAAAGATTCTTTTTTCCGTAAGTCTTCGATTGACTGACCTGTTAATTCATAAATAAGGTAGCCTTCGCTCAAAAGATATTCCCGGGCGCTTTCCGAGAATCTCCTTGTTTCTCCAGGCGCTTCCGAGACTGCCGATGTCTGCGTGTCCTTTGGTTTTTTTCCGGTTATTCGGGGTTTGGTTTCCAGGTATGACATAGCTCGAAAATTATAGATCCGAAATCTTATCCTATAGGATATATTATCAGCTTTTAATTAAATAGTCAATAGAAAGACCCGGGCAGAAGACGTTTTAGGGAATAAGAAGGCCGCGGGCAAAATCTGTAAGGTTAAAGATAAAGCTGCCCAGAGAAAATCCGCCGAGGGGAAAAAGGAGAAGGAAAAAGAGAATAAACATGCCGACAGAGCCGATGGAAAGATAGATGTTTGCCTCCTCCTCGGGCAAGAGAAGGGCAAAGACCTTTGAGCCGTCAAGAGGGGGGATTGGAATAAGATTGAAAATCGCCAGGAGGAGATTATAGGTTATGATGCTGGACAATAGAAAATAGATAATCAAAGACAGGAAAGAAGGAATCACCGCTTCGATAAACGGCACAGAAAACACCCGGATAAGAATAGAAGCGGCAACTGCCAGCAAAACATTGGTCAGAGGCCCGGCCAGGGAAACAAGGGCAATGTCTTTTCTGCCTTCTTTAAGGTTAAAATAGTCAACCGGCACCGGCTTGGCGGCGCCAAAGACCGCGGAGCTGTGGTTTAAATACAAAAGCAAGGGCAGGGCGATACTCATCATCGGATCAATATGGTTTTTGGGGTTAAGGGTTAATCTTCCGGCAAGACGGGCGGTTGGGTCGCCCAGTTTATCCGCCACAAAGCCGTGGGCGACTTCATGCAAGATGGCGGAGTAAACAAGAATAACTAAACCGATAAAAAGCGAGACTGACATTTGTAAAAATTCTCCTTTTCCAGTATAATGAAAAAAAGGAAAATTGTCTATGGCGATGAAATGCTTTATTTGCGACAAGGGAAGAATGGTTGGCAGAAGCCACACCCATCATCCGGGGGTGGCGGGCGGCAGATGGAAAAAAAAGGCACCTGTAACTCAAAAAATATTTAAACCTAATCTGCATTGGGCAAAAATGCCAATTAACGGAGTAATGAAAAGAGTTAGGCTTTGCACGAAGTGTTTAAGAACTGTTAGAAGTAATTTTAAGAATAAAGGGACTAGAGGTGCAACTTCAAAACTGTTCCATTCACAGTTATAAAAAAAATGAGCCATGAGATAGATCAGCAAGGAATATTAAAAGAGGAACAAGTGGGGGGGGGATCATTACTTGAAAAGATTCAATATTTAAGGCAGCGAGAGTGGAGAGAGCCTTGGATTATAGAGCAAGAAATGAAACGGGTGCTGAAAAAAGAGAAACAATCAATAGTCGAAGAACTTGGAAGGGCACCATTGCCTACAGAGTTTGGTGATTGGACATATATTGTCTTTGGCGATTATACTAATGGAAGTCATCATGAAATGCTCGTGTTTGGAAATATCGCAGATGGGTCTTTAGGAGACGGTAGAAATTTACTTGTAAGAATGCACTCTTCCTGTAGAACAAATGAGGTTTATCATGCAGTTAACTGCGAGTGCAGAAAAGAACTCCATGAAGCAATGAAGTTAATTCAGGAAGAAGGCCGGGGAGTTATATTATATCTGGATCAAGAAGGTAGAGGAACCGGAATCGCGGGGAAAATGGCTCAGCTAAATGGTATGTTTGGTTGGAAAAACGGAAAAATAGAACAGAAAAGAGATTCACAAACAGGAGAAAGAATTGATACAGATAGAGCATATAAAGAGGCTGGTTATCCTTCGGAAGTTCGAGATTTTACAATTGCGGGAGAAATGCTTAGTCATACCGGAATTAAGTCGGTAAGACTCTTGACAAATAATCCGCTTAAAATAGCAGGTATAGAGAATGCAGGTATAGAAGTTACTCCTGTTGAAATTCATATAACTGCGGATAATGAAATAATCGCTAGCGACTTAAGATCAAAAGCAAAAAATCTTGGACATACGATAAGAGAGGAACATATTACGTCTTTCTCCGCCTTAAATGCGGATGGAGTTAAGATAGATAGTTGAAGTTTGCACCGTTTTCGCCTCCAAGATAGGAAATAGGCGGAATCAGTATGGACTTAGTTTTTTCAATACTTCTTTTCCTTCCGGGTATCCGTTGATAAAATCTTTATAAGACATTGGCTTTCCGCCCTCAACCTGGATTTTTTCTCCCGGCAGAAACTTGATTCTTAATTCCTTATTCTTAATTCTTAACTTAGTCCAGACCCCGGGCCAGGGATAATAGGCCTTTATCATGCGGTCAATTTTCAATTTACAATTTTCAATTTCCAATGAACAGAGATTAAGATAGCCGTCCTGGCGCGTAAGGCGTTTGGTAAAGGTGGCGCCGGCGTGGTCTTGCTCTGATAGTCTAAGTTCTCCTTTGACATACTTGTTAATAGTTTGAGGCAGTATCTTTGCGCCGAGGGTAAAGAGGCGCAGGTAAAGGCTTTCGGCGGTGTCATCCTCAAAAATCGGCTCTTTCTGCCGGTTAAGAATTGGTCCGTGATCAACCTCTTTGTCGAGCTTAATAACGCTGACGCCTGTTTCCCTGTCGCCGTTTAAAATCGCCGACTGGACAGGGGTTGGTCCCCGGTATTTGGGCAGAAGAGAGGGGTGGATGTTCAAAATTCCCTTTGGAAAAATATCCAGAATAGGTTTTGGGATTATCAAGCCAAAGTCCGCCACCACGCCGATTGAGGAATTAAGACCTAAGATTAAGGATTTAAGATTTGGATCGGAAAGAGAAGACGTGCGGAAATAGGGGATTTTGTGCTTCAAGCAATAGGCGGAAATGGCATCGGTAGTCAGTCTTTCGGTCGTAACAACAAGTGTTAGTTCAAAATTATCACGCAGTTTTTCAATAACAGGGAGAACATATTTTGACGAACCGAAGAAAACAAGTTTCATAAGATTATCTCATATTTCTATTTCCTCGAACTCCTCCCCGCCCTGGGGGTTTTTATGGGATTTGTAAAGTTTGCCCTTTTGTTCCAAAACCCGCCTTGGGAACAGTATGCCGTTTAGATGATCTATTTCGTGTTGGACGATGATGGCCAAAAGGCCTAAGAATTTCCGTTTGTGGCAAACGCCCAGCTCATCCAGATACGATACGACTACCTGGGGGCTTCTTTGTACCTCTCCCCAGATGGAGGGCAGAGACAAGCAGCCCTCAAGTTTGCCCGATGCCTTCTGTTTTCCCCGGTTTTTTTGAGCGATATTTTTTTTAATGACAGGGTTAATAAAAGTAAGAATAGGGGATTTGTCCGTTGGCTTGGCGATAAACAGATTTAGGCCTTTGTTTACCTGGGGCGCCGCCAGGCCCACGCCCTGCGGATCGCGCGTTTGCAAAAGCGTTTCTTTCATCTCTTTGATTAGGGTTTTTGTTTCGGGGGTGATCGTGTTTACCTTTTTGGCGATTTGGGACAGGATGGGATTAGGTGCCTTAACAATAGAAAGCATGGGATTATTATAGCATTGATAAGCCTTCAAGGCCAAGAGAATTGAGGTAGGGGTCTTGATTATTGATTCTGCCACTGCCTAAGGGTTTTTTCGGCCTGGACATCGCCCGGGGCCAGCTTAGTCAAAATTTTCTTCATTTGGGCAACCGCTTTGTTCTGAAGAGCTCTGTTTACCACCCTGCCTTTTTTATCAAGCGCCATGTCGTGATAAAAAAGACCCAGGGCGTAATAGGCATTGGTATAATCAGGCTTTATATAAATAGTATGTTCGAGAAACGCGACAGCCTTTTTGTCATTTCCTTCCTGGCCGTATAAAACCCCAAGATCATAAGACACCTTAACATCGGTTGGGGCAAGGGCGTAGGCCTTTTTTAGACTCTCGAGAGCGGTTGCAAGATAGGCGGGATTAAGCCGGCTTAGAATGTAAAAAACCCGGGTTCTGTTTTTCCAAAACACCACATCATTAGGATGCTTTTTAATAACATTGCTGCTTGCCTCGATGGCGGATTTGGCAAGGAGCGCGGCCTGGGTTGCCTGTTTGTTTTCGGCCGATAATAGGGCAAGGGTTGCTTCGTTTTGGGAAAGCTCGTCTTGAAAAACAGGCTCACCCGGCCTTTGGGAGACAGCAGTCCGCAGTAAAGGATAGGCTCTTTGGTACTCATTGGCATGGTCCAGGTTATACCCCATGGCATAGTTTGTGTCCGCTACCCAGAATACAGCAAGAGACCAGATAAAATAGAGCCCCACAGCCGCGATAATTAGAATTAAAAACTCTTGGAGAAGAGAAGTGTTTTGGCCGGGTTTTTTAGGGGCTGGATTTTTTTGCCCCTCTCTTTCCCGATGCGGTAATCCGCTGCCGGATCCGTGGCCGGGGAGAATACCAAGAAGTACAAAGACAAAACCGGGAATCATAAATAAATAAATGTTGGTGATGACAACCGAGAAACCGAAGAAGTTTGTGGTAAGGATCGAGATATAGGAGGCTATAAGAGAAAAGCCCAAAATGTTATTCTCTGTTATCCCGGTATTTTCTGTTATCCCCAGCTTGTTTCGGGATCCTGTTTGGCTTAGATTTTTCAACCCGCTTCTCAGGGAGGCGAACAGGTTCGGCGCGGCAGGAGAAAGGCTGATAAACAAGAACCAGCCTATCATTAACAAATATGTTCCCAGCCCAAAAGCGCCTGTCGTTGCCAGATAATTAAGGTATTCGTTATGAGCCTTATTGTATAGAAAATCCCATTCGGACGTGAGGTTATGCGCCTTAGGTTTATATTGGTAATAGGCAAAGGCAAAGGTTTCGACCCCGGTGCCAAAGATTGGGTTGTGGCGCCAGATATCTAAGGCGCCTTTCCAAACGATAAGGCGTATCTTGCCCGAATCGGTTCCGCCCAGCTCCCCGGAGTGGACAGCCGCCGGCTGCTGGCTCGCGGCGGTTGGTTTTTCGGAAAGACGGGCCGCTATGCCGGAAAGGGTGAACTTATTAAGATTCGGAAACGGCTGGCCGGCGATAAAAGTAACAATAGATAAACCGGCTAAGATGATTAAAACTGCCAGGATGGAGCTTCGGATCCGTTTTTTGCCATAAACAAAAAGCAGATAGACGGCAAAGACGATTATCGAAGTCCAGAAGCCCAGAAAGCCTGATTTTGAGCCGGTAAAGATAAGATCGAGATAGAAAAGAAATGACAGCAGAAGATAGAAAATAGAAATTGGATTTCGGAAAACTCGGAGAATCGGAATAATCAGAGCGCCGGAATTCCGGTTTTTCGGAGAGTCTGGTTTTCCGATTTGCTGATCTGTCTGAGTTTTCTGGATAAATAAGATGATCGAGATCGGAATTAAAATCGCCAAGTAGGCGGCCAGCCAGTCGGGCTGGCCCAATGTTGAGAAGATACGGATCTTTGGCTGGAAAGCGCTTGTCCAGCATGACACATCAAAGGTTCCCCTAAAGAGAAGACAGGTGGGGTCGTAGCCAAAATGGGAGGGAAGTCCCCAGAGGGCAACGATTAACCCTGAGATAAGGCTTATTTTAAGAAGCCGCTTAGCCATCGGAATAATCCGCACCGCGCCGGTGGTTGCTTGGCCTGTCCCTTCATAGGCAAAATTACTGACAAACGCGTAGTAGAGAAGTATATAGCTTATAATTGACAGAAGTCCGCCGTTAAATCTTGAATAATAGCCCCACAAAGAGACATGGGTGTCAAGCGAATGAAAAGTGGAGATTATCTGAGAAGCCAGAAAAAGAAGAATTGGAATATCAAGAGGCGTTCTTTGAAGTATCAGCCTTTTGCGTATAACCATTTTAGACAGCCATGCCCCGGTTATGATAATTGTCAGAATAAAAGTAAGCCACATCTTGTTAAACTCAAAAAGCTCGGAAGTCATGCTCGCGAAAGCTAAGGGCACAAAGAGGAAAAGGATATAAAAGGAGTATTCTATGATCTTATTACATATTTTTAGCATATTTTGCTTTTTTGCTCGTGAACAATTTTTTTTGCGGGTGTAACTCCCCGCCTGCGGCGGGTCAAACATTCATCCTCAAAAAAATTATTCACTCGCTCTTTTGGCTTAAGTATTTTTAATCCTAGCATATTGGCAAAGCGCGGGCAAGATGCTAGAATAATTAGAATACTGCGGTATTGGTTACTATGCTTGATAAATTCTTCTCTCTTTTTTCCCATGACATTGGCATAGATCTCGGCACGGCCAACACCCTGGTTTGGATAAGGGGCAAGGGCATTGTGATAAGGGAACCTTCGATTGTTACGATGCATAAGAGGGATAAAAAGCTGATCGCCATAGGATCGGAGGCAAAGAAGATGCTGGGTAAAACCCCTTCCTCCCTTGTTACAATCCGTCCCTTAAGAAACGGAGTAATAGCGGATTTTGACGCGACAGCATCCATGATTGCCTATTATATTCAAAAGGTGCATGAGATTTCCGGGAAATTATTGTCCTTGTGGGCAAGGCCAAGGGTGGTGATAGGCATACCTTCCTCCGTTACCGAGGTTGAGCGCAGAGCGGTTTGGGAGGCCGCTTTGTCTGCCGGGGCAAGGACATCGTATCTTATCGAAGAGCCAATGGCCGCCGCGATTGGAGAAGGGGTTTCGGTTTTTCAGCCAACCGGCATGATGATTATTGATGTTGGCGGGGGAACAACCGAGATCGCGGTTATCTCCTTGGGTGGGATTGTGGTTAGCAAGTCTTTAAAGGTTGCGGGAGACGAGATGGATAAATCAATTATTCATTATCTAAGGCTTCGGCATGGTTTAATAATCGGGGAAACAAGCGCCGAAGATTTAAAGATTAAGATAGGAAGCGCGTATAAAAAAGCAAAGAGTAAAGGGTTAAAAACAAACGAAGAGAAATCAAAAACAGATGAAGAGAATAGTTCTAAGGCCGAGAGGATGGCGATTGTGCGGGGCAGGGATGTGGAGACAGGCCTGCCCAGAAGCCTAAGGGTTACAGAGACCGAGATTAGGGAGGCTTTGGCGTTAGTTGTTGTTAAAATCATCGAGGGGGTTTCGGATGTGCTGGAGGAATCTCCGCCCGAACTGACCTCGGATATCCTGGAGCATGGCATTTTGCTGACAGGCGGGGGGGCTAAACTTTCGGGATTGGATCAGCTTATTGTGGAGCGGACACACATACCGGTTATTGTTGCGGACGAACCGCTTTTAAGCGTTGTTAAAGGAACGGGTAAAGTCCTGGAGGACAAAGAGCTTTTGGAAAGGGTCAAGGTTACCGGCGGGCTGACGTAAAAGAGATTGAACTACAAGATAACCTATGTTAAAATGCGAAAGAATTATCTGACTCATAAAAAATGGAAGATAGAATTGAGAAGAAGAAAATAAAAATAAAAACAGAAATAAGAAAATTAGATACTTTTCTTCTATTTTTAAATAATAGACACACAGAAAACTTAAACCGTAAAAAATATGGCAAAAGAGGCATTCAATGATTTAAGAGATATCCCTGCCGCATTTTCCTCAAGAGAAGGAGCGAGACGCTTTGCCAAACAAAGAGAATCAACACAGGAATCATTATCGGGACTTGAAGCGGAAAAATTAAGAAAAATTGTTGAGGTTTTAAAGCATCCGGAGCTTGAGGCGTTAATTGATGAGGGAAAAATTACTTTGGGAATAATAAAACCAAATGTAAACCAAAGTCATCTTCTGCCGGATAATGACGATGAGGCAAGCGAAACAATTTTAAGAGAAATAGGAGAAGAAAATGTAGTGTTTAGTATTGCTTTGGCCCTTACAAGGGATCAGGCGGAAGAATTTTATGCTCCAATAAAATCCAAGTATGAATCCAAAACAGATTCAAAGACCGGAGACACGGTCTGGAATTTAATCGTGGATTTTGCGAGCAGCGGCCCTCTGACATTTTTATTAATTCATAGAGAGGGCGGCAATGCGGTAGATTGGTGGAGAAATAAAATGGGAAATACCTATCCCGCAGATGCGGATAAAGCATCAATTAGAGGGAGATTCGCGACAATGGAGATGCTTCCTAATAATTTAGTCCACGGAAGCGACTCAAAACAAGAGGTAAAACGGGAAATTAAGTGTTTGGCCGGGTTTTTAGGAAGTCTTTATGAAACAGGAGATAGAGTCTGAATTCAGTTCCCAAGATGATTTATGGCGCTTTTGCAGAGTTACGGCCTCTATTATTGGGCAGGAAGTATCGCCTGCGGCAGTAAGGCGCATAATTGACATATCCAATCAAGGCGGTCATTTGTTTCACGGCATAAAAGGATATTCTTCTTTGGAAAGTGTTAGAAGGTTAGGAATACTGCCGTTTACCCCGGAGGGAGGATATGTCAGTTTTTGGACATCCGGATTTCAGATATTTGGATCTTCTTTAGAAGATCCTTCCCCTTCTCATACTTACGACACAACCTTTTTCCATTACGGCCATGCCTATGATCCTTCTCGAGAAAGACGAGCAATGTTAATAGCTTTGACAAACATAAGAGAACTTGAACGTTTAGGACTAGACACAAAAACAGTTAGATCTAAAAATGCCTACGCGGCTATTGGAATTCCTCTGCCAAGAAATTCAATAGTCTTGTTGCGAGCGGAGACGAGTCTGGAAAATAAGGAAGATTCTCCTAAAATTGAGAAAACTATGCTTGAACTGATCGAGAAGACTTTGGTTTCTGGTTATGAGTTGGGGAGTGAGTTGTCCGTGGAATTATGACTCTTTTTATAATTTTCATCATTAAGCGCAAATCCCAGAGCGCATTTAATGGCATCCTCAAATTCATGATCTCTTGTATAGAACCTATTTGTTATAACTCCGTTAGTTCCAATTTCATTTATTTCTGAAACAAGAGGAGAGGGATATGCAGTCTCAACTAAGTCACTTAACTCTTCAAACGTGTTGACCCTATCTGCAATAAAGTCAGGAAGCTTAACCTGGGCACTGCAGCCGATTCCCACCCTTTTTTCTTTTGGTAACTCAACAACACACCATCCGCATAAAAAAGTTCCATAATCATTTTTCCTGATTATACCCTCAAGGCCTACATAAATATCTTTATTTGGATAAGCTTTTTTCGCCTTCTCTATTCTTTGTAGGCACCCCTTGATTCCTTCTTCATCAGAATCTGGTGTTTTTGAAACTCCAGAAGCGACCTCAATCGTTTCAATGTTATAGTCCTTAAAAATACCTGCAATGGTGTTTTCTGTTGCATTAACTTTTGCTGGATTTTTAGAAGTCAGCAATATTTCTTTCATCTCACTTTTAAAGAGAATTATCGTATATCCATTTTACTATCTTTGAATTTCGTGTAAAGTTGAAAATATCGGATAGAGTCTGGCTAGCGCTTGAAATTTTAGGCATTTTGTTATTGCTTTTCCCCCCGCTTTTTGAATTAATCGCTATTTGGTCTGCTAAATGGGATGTTCTATCATAAATTTGTGTAAAGCTCGTTTTCAACATTGTATAACCAAGTTTTAGATGAGGATAAATACCTCTTTCAATTAAATCTGCATAAACTAATTCTGTGAGGAATGAAAAAAAACCCATATCGTAAGGAAGACCGGTCACAACATCTATGCTTCGAGCCGATACATCGCTACATAAAAAATCATTACCATTTTTATCAGGTCTAATAAAGTACTGTAATGATACGGTGCAGGGAAAATCTTTTGTTATTACTTTATGTTTAGGTTGATTTATATTGATAATTGATCTTCTGCTGTTTTTCGTTTCGATTAATTCCTGTATTGCCCATCTGTATTGATTGGCATTATTTGGACATTTTTCCCGAAAGACATAATATCCATAATTAGAATTAATTTTCCCATTTTTATCTGCAATCTTTCTCCAAAAAGAGGAAGCTTGAGCTAAACCTTCTTCAACATTTAAGCTTCCTTTAAAATAAGCTATAAGTTCTCTACAAAAATATCGAATAGATGTCGGAGCCCTGAGATAGTGAAGGCGATTCCTTGAGTTTAATAAAATATAATTTATGCCATAGGTCTGGATTCCTGTGCCATTACTAACATTTATTGGATGGCCAGTTAATTTTATTGTTTTAATGTCTTTTACGATTAATTCGTCCATGTTATCTGAAATTATATTTTTATTTACAATATTAAAAGAAGCGAAATCTTTATTTGGTTTTTTAAACGGCATAATCAACTATCTTATTTTTGCTCTGATTAAAGCTATAATATCTGATAATAGTATGTTGCCCGTATCGATATTTATATCGGCATTGTTATTTTTCCCTTGACTATCACCTTGAGTTCTTCTATATATTATTTCCTCTTGAGAAATATCTCTTAAACTCAATCTTATTAATTTTTCTTTATCATTAGCATATAAGTGGATCCATAATAATTCATTAGGTCTTAAATCTTTTATTAATTTTGCCGTAATCGTTGAAGTTGGCGTAAAAACAATAGGAGACGAAGCCCCCCTAACTAATGTTATCCATTTTCTTGGAGAACCATAATGCTTTTCTAAATAAGTTGTTACTTGAAGATTAGGATCAACATATAAACCTCTTTCATAATTTTCTAAAAATTCTTCTTCGGAATTAATATAAATGAAGTCGAATCCATCAAATTCACCCATTCTTTTACTTCTTGTAGTATGTCCTGGTACTCTTTCCATCCCTTCATACTCCCTAAAAAATTTTGCTAATGTCGATTTTCCAGTACCCGAAGCGCCCGTAATCATAATAGACTTTTCACATAATTCTTTGCTCATTATGATTAATTATTATATTTCTTATTGATTCCAGATGCAAATTCGAGGTGATTAAAAAAACTTTAATAATGCCAGTTTTATTAAGTATTGATTTTGGGATGGTCTTTACATTTATTATGTTATATCATGATACGATATCGTATGATACGAACTATAAGACATTCTTTTGTGTTCAATCACACATCGAAAATTTTAACCACAAACGAAGTTAAGCGCCTTTGTTTGTTATAGGCTGACCATCCGCTGAGGAACTCGCCCCGGCGAAGCCCCAGGATCTTTGGGATTAACTGTTTAAGGTCTGGGGCAATGTTTTCCAATTCGGAAATCTTTGCGATGCTGATCCAGTGTAGCGTGCCCTCGTGCGAGGCTCGCAGGGTGACGCGTCCGACATCGGCGCGAAAGACCAGCATGAACACATTCTCGTTGAAATACGTCCTGACGTGAACCAGTCCCTTGAACCGCAGCTCTTGCGGAGAGAGTGCGATGCCTGATTCTTCGGCAATCTCCCGCGCGGCGGAGCGATAGACTTCCTCGCCGGCTTCGATGTGGCCGCCGACGGCATTATAGCGATTCGCCCAGTGCGTCTTGCGCGGGTTTCCCAACAGAAGCAACACCTTGTCGTGTGAACGATTGACAATAATAGACAGGGTTCTTGGTATGACCGAATATACTTTTTTCATCCTAAAGCACTGCGTTTAAATCACTTAATCCGCACTTTTAAAGAGAATTCTTATATATCCATTTTACTACTTTTGAATTTCGTGTAAAGTTGAAAATATCGGATAGAGTCTGGCTAGCGCCTGAATTATCTTTTCGCCTTATAGGCGGTAGCGGATTGGACAGGGTGTTTAAGAAAGAGTAGTATTGTAATGCGGGAGGAATGGTATGAGGGAAAGGAAAAACTTTGCGGTTTCTTTTTTGGTTTTGTTTTTCGCGGCGTTTATTTTATTTGTTCTGCGGCAATGGGCGCCTGTTATGGCCTTGGACAATTTGGCCGTCAAGATCCTGTCGCCTATTGGCTCCTCCCTTATCCGTACTTTTACCCCGCCGGTGGGTAAGAGCAAGGCATCAAGGCTTAAAGAAGAGAACAGGAAGCTCTTGGAAAAATTGGCAAAATCGGAACTCCTTGTAACGGAGAACAGGGCATTGCTGGATCAGTTTCGAACCGTTTATCCCGCCCCCAGAACCCTTATTCCTGCCAATGTTGTCAGCAAGCCTTCTTTTATTCCCGGAGAAACTTTGCCTCTTAAGTTTATTCTGGATAAAGGGCTAGGCAGCGGTGTTAAAAAGGGTCAGGCAGTGGTTGTGGGCAATAATCTTATTGGAGAAATAGAAGAGGCAACCGATGATTTTTCGGTGGTTACTCTTATAACCAGCCATAAATTTTCCCAAACCGCCGAGACTTCAAGATCTAAGGCCTTAGGGGTTATTAAAGGAAACGGTTCCCGGTCGGTTGTTTTTGGCAATATTTTGCCCTCCGCCGATATTAAAAAATCGGATGTCGTTGTCAGCGCCGGCTCTTTGGATAAAAACGGGGACGGAATTCCCCCGAATCTGGTAATAGGGAAAGTAGTGTCTGTAAACAAAAATCCAAGCGCTATTTTCCAAACCTGCGATGTTGAAAGCCTGGTAGATTTTTCTAAACTTTCCTTAGTTTTTGTGATTGAATAATGGGTAAATGGATCTTCTATCTCTTGGCAGGCTTTCTGCTTGTCGGGGCAAGCCTTATCACAACCTTGCCTTTGGTGATTGTTTTTCTCTTATTAGCCTATATTTTCTATCGGGATTCTTCCGTGCTGGTTTTGGCCTTTGTTCTGGGAATTTTGCTTAATGTTTACGGGGCTATAGGTGAAACCAGCATGTTTTTGCTTTTGTTTGTCTTTGTGCTTAGCTCCTATGAAAGAAAATTTGGCATTGATACCTATCCCTTTGTCCTTTTTGCCAGTCTGATAGGTTCTTTTTTGTTTTTGGCGATTGCGGGTTATACCGATTATATTTTTATCGAGTCTGTTATTGCCTCGGCGCTTACGATTTTTATTTTCCGCGTCGTTTCAGGGGGCAGGCGGTAGGTAAAACTCTGCTGAACATTTTCCAATAAGGGTTTATAATAGATTTGTGAAAACAGGACTCGCTTTTCCCGATTATATAGACAAGGATAATTCCAAAAGGAGGCATTTTCAGGAAAACGGCTTTCCCCGCGTAAGGACGTACTTTTTGCCTTTGGTGATTGTTGTTCTGTTTGGGCTTCTGATTTTTCGGATAACCTATCTCCAGCTAATTAGGGGAGGCTATTACGATAGTTTGTCCAACTCAAACAGGATTAGAACCTCGGTTATTCACGCGCCAAGAGGCATAATCTTTGACAGAAATAATACCCCTTTGGTTTTTAATGTTCCCGGGTTTAGGGAGGTGGTTCACGGAAAAACAAGGCTTTTAGACAGTAAAGAGGCGCTGTCTATCATAGCCAAAGGCGGAAAGGGCCTGGAGATAGATAGTCTTCGCGAGTACCCATACAAGGATGCCTTGGCGCACGTGGTTGGCTTTATCGGCCAAATTAGCCGGAGAGAGCTGCGGAGTAAGGATTTTGCCGGTTACGGCATTAATGATTTGGTTGGCAAAACGGGAATTGAGGAAGAGTACGAAAAAAAGCTTAGGGGAGTTAACGGGAAGGAGTTGGTGGAAGTGGACGCCCTTGGCAGAAAAATAAGAACATTGGGAGAGACGGATCCGATTCCCGGGGGGAATATTCATTTGACAATAGACCTAAAGCTTCAGGAGACTCTTTTTGCCGCCATGAAAGGCGTTAAGAAAGGGGCGGCCATTGTCTCAACCCCGCAAGGCGGGATTTTGGCTCTTGTTTCAAAGCCCTCTTTTGATCCAAATCTTTTTACCATGGGGACAGGTTATAAGACATCGGACAGCGCCTATAAAACCGTTTCCTCGATTCTGTCCGATTATAAAAATGAGCCGCTTCTTGATCGGGCTGTTTCGGGCGAATATCCTCCTGGCTCTACCTTTAAAATAGTGGTTGCCGCGACCGGACTTCAGGATAAAATCATAGACCGGAATTTTCAGATTGAGGACACAGGCATTTTGAGGGTTGGCGCCTTTTCCTTTGCCAACTGGTACTATAGCGATTACGGTAAAACAGACGGGATGGTTAATATTGTCAAGGCAATCAAGCGTTCCAATGATATTTTTTTCTATAAACTGGCGGAAAAAGTTGGGGTTGACAGGCTTTCGCAAGGAGCCTTAAAGTTTGGTCTTGGGAAGAGGCTGGGGATTGATCTCCCCGGGGAGGCAAAAGGCCTTATTCCAACTACTTCCTGGAAAGAAAAGGTTACGGGAGAACCCTGGTATCTGGGGGATACATATCATTACGGCATAGGTCAGGGATATCTTTTGACAACGCCTTTGCAGGTTAATGCCTGGACGCAGGTGATAGCCAACGGGGGCACGCTTTACAGGCCGCATCTTTTGCTGAATCATAAACCGGCAGTTATAGATCATGAATTCTTGGACGCCGGGACGGTGGGCTTAATTCGGAAAGGGATGATAGAAGGCTGTAGTCCGGGCGGGGTTGGCTGGCCTCTTTTCGGATTCGCGGTTAAGAATTCAAAATTAAAAATTGACGGGAAAAATATACTATCGGACCCATTGTCTACAGATTCAGCCAGGTTTAAGGATTACAAAAGGATTAGTATTGCCTGCAAAACAGGAACAGCCCAGCATGGAGGAGCCAAGACCCTGCCCGATGCCTGGATAACCCTTTTCGCCCCGGCCTACAATCCCCAGATTGTGGTGACTATTCTATCGGAGGATTCGGGCGAGGGTTCAAACGTGGCAGGACCTATCGCGAAAAAGGTTTTGCAGGACTGGTTTTCGCGCTAAGACGATGGAGAGAGATTATTATTTGGCCTTTTCGGCCATTAACGGGATCGGACCGGTGAGGTTTAGATTGCTTTTGGATCATTTTGGCTCTGCCGGAAAAGCCTGGAAGGCAGGAAAAGCCGATCTAAAAATGGTTTTGGGTGAAAGGTTGGCGGAAAAGGCGGATCGGGCAAGAGGCGGATTTTCCGTTGAGGGCTATCTCGAGAGAATTAAAAAAGAAGGCATTGATTTTTTGGCATTGCCTGACAGGGGCTTTCCAAAAATATTAAGAGAAACCAAAAATCCCCCCTTTGTTCTTTATGTTCGTTACTCCAAAGAGATTTATAGAAAGGATAAACCTTTTAATTTGAACAACTTTTTTCCCGCGGTAGCCGTTGTGGGAACAAGAAGAGTAACAGGTTACGGCGAAGAGGTTACAAGACTATTTGTGAAAGATTTGGTTTTGGCGGGTTTTACCATCGTTTCGGGGCTCGCGCTGGGCGTTGATTCCTTAGCGCATCAGGGCGCTATTGAGAATAGCGGCAAGACCATTGCTGTTTTGGGAAGCGGCTGTGACCTTTGCTATCCTGTCCAGAATCAGTCCTTATATAATAGTATCATTGCCAAGGGGGGCTGTATTATTTCGCAGTTTCCCCTGGGGCAAAAACCGAGCAGGGGTTTTTTCCCGCGCCGAAACGCCGTTATAGCCGGGTTGTCCCAGGCGGTTTTGGTAACAGAGGGGGCCAGGGATAGCGGTTCTTTAATAACAGCAAATCATGCCCTTAAAAACAACAGAAAGGTTTTTGCCGTTCCCGGACCAATCACCTCGAGTTTGTCGGAGGGTCCGTACAAACTGATTGCCAGGGGCGCGAAGCTTGTTACCTCGGCAAAGGATATTCTGGATGATTTAGGAATTAAGAATAATGCAGTAGCGGATAAAAATAAAAAAAGAACCGGGACAAAAGAAGAGCGGGAGATCCTGATGTTGTTGGAGAACGAGCCATTGCATTTTGATGAGATAATTAAGAAAACTGCCTTGAGTCCGTCTAAGCTGGGCAGTATTCTTTCGATTATGGAGCTAAAGGGAATGGTTAGGGGTTTGGATGAGGGGTTATTTTCAATCGCCAGATAGATTTCTTTTCTTGGCAATCGTAATAGCCATAGTTAACGTAATCACGAAGTATTTACGGATAGCAAAATAGAGCATTTTTATTGGTAGGTCCTGTCCCCAGTAGCGGCGTTTTGGGATTTAGGTCCGCCGGAATCCCCGCAGTTCCGCACGAGCTTCCCGAACAATCGGTTCCTCCATTCCATCTTCTTAAAGCTGTTTGTTTAAAAGAACTTGACTGGGGAACAAAGCAAACGTAGGCCCTGCTCCCATTGCCTCCGTTATTGAAAACATAAAGAGTATTATGTCCCGGCGCCGCAATCCTTTGTGCTGAAGCCTTCAGCAGTTCTTGACTTGATCCTGATCCAAGTACGTCCAGGACGCTGCTTCCTGGCTGTCCTACCGGCGCACTGCTATTAAATGTTTCTCCATCAACCGTCCAGGCGCTTGTATAGCCAGGGGCAAAAGTCGGAGCCCTGGGAGATGTGCCGTTGGGCGGATCATACGCCGGGTTGCCGCCGCCAACAACACCTGTAAAGTCTGCACAGGAATTACTTGTGCATTCGGTTCCGGTGCCGCTAATCTTATCCCTAGGCCCGGTTTGCCACGGAAAGTACCCCTCATTTCCCTCAAAACCCTGAATAGCGCCCAACAGCTCCTGTGCGTCAGATTGTGTTCCTCTATCTATATCTTTATTGGTTAGTCCCACCGTATACTGTTTGTCGTTGGAGAGCGTTGCGCTGAGCTGATAGGTCGCACCGTTGGGAGAGACGGTGTAGGCATAGGGCTGATGTGTTACGGGATCAACAGGCGGGACGGCGAGGGGATGGCCACAGTCGTCTATGGGGGCGAAGGCAGGAAAGAGCGCCGCCAGGGAAGGGGGATAGCGGCCGTTTGCGCCATGGTACTTATATAGACTCATATCTAGTTCTGCGATGTCGAGACTCCGCCGGGTATCGGGAGTAAATCCTTTGCCGGGAATATAGCCGGGAGGGTTGAGATGTTCGAAAAGTTCCCGCGTCTTCGGGGGCAGGGCAGGACATGGGGGAACAGCGACTGGAGTTACGGCGCCTGTAACGGCCTGGAGTGATGGGGAATGGATTAGGGAGGAAGAATAAAAAGGATGGGGTGGAGAAACGGTACGGTGAATAGTGATGGCCAGGTACACGCCGCCGCTAATAAGTAACACCAGAGCGGCAACTGCGCAGATGATAAGCGGCGAGCGCCAGGTAATGCCTGTTGCGGATCGTAAACCGGTTGCCTGATTGACTAAGTAGCTGTTTGGTTCCGGTTGATTCTCGCTTGTGCTTTCTGGCTCCATAAGATTAAGGACAGTATGACACAGGTCGGCAGCCCAATCTTCCGAATAGGGCGGCAGAACAAGCCGTTGGGGGACTTGACAGGAATGATATTATTAGAAACAATGATTTTAATTGGCATAAATTATTTGTTTGATAGATTGCTATGCAGACACTAGTTATAGTAGAGTCTCCGACAAAGGCCAGAACCATCGGCCGTTTTTTGGGAAATGGCTATATTATTAAAGCCTCGATGGGGCATGTTATGGATTTGCCCAAAAGCCGGCTTGGGGTTGACGAGGAGCATAATTTCGCGCCGCAATACGAAATAGTAGAGGACAAAAAAAAGATTATCAGAGAACTTAAAGAATTTGCCAAAGGCGCGGATTCGGTCATTCTGGCAACGGATCCCGACCGCGAAGGAGAGGCAATCGCGCACCACGTGCGCGAAATACTACCAATTTCAAATACTGCCAATAAACAAATAAAACGGATTGTTTTTCATGAGATAACCAAAGAGGCGATTGAGGAGGCGTTTAAAAATCCGCGCGACATTGATCTTCATCTGGTTCACGCCCAGACAGCAAGGCGGGTCTTGGATCGTTTAGTCGGATATAAGCTTTCTCCTTTATTGTGGCAGAAGGTAAGAAGGGGATTGTCCGCGGGACGGGTTCAGTCGGTTGCCCTAAGGCTAATCGTTGAGAGAGAAAAGGAGATTGAGAAGTTTGTTAAAAACGACTATTTTACTATCCACGTTTTTTTGTCTCAGAACACTCAGAAAACTCAGGGTGATTCAGGAAATCAGAAAGTTACAGAATTCGAATTGACAGAGATTAACGGCAAGAAAATTGAACTGCAAGAGAGTTTTCGCTTGTATGATGGCGGCTATACGGTTACCAAAACATCAATAAAGAATCAAGAAAGCGCTCAAAAAATCATTGATGATTTAAAAACAAAAGGTTTTGTGGTCGCGGATGTTTCCCAAAAGGAAATCAGAAGAACCCCCCCTCCGCCGTATACCACCTCGACCCTTCAGCAGGATGCCTCAAGAAGGCTTGGATTTTCTGCCAGAAAAACAATGCTTATTGCCCAAAAATTATATGAGGAGGGGCATATCACTTATCACAGAACGGATTCCGTTGCCATGGCTCAAAGCGCGACAATGGTAATCAGGAGCTATATAAAAAAAACCTTTGGAGAGAAGTATATTCCGGACAAACCAAGATTTTTTAAGACTAAGCAGAAACTGGCGCAGGAGGCGCATGAGGCTATACGGCCTACCGCGGCGGGTCAAATTCCAAATCTCAAATCTCAAATCTTAAATTTAGGACGGGACTGCGAACGGTTATACGATTTGATTTGGAAGAGGGCACTCGCGTCCCAGGCAAGCACGGCGGTGCTTGAGTCAACAACGGTTTACGCGGACGCGGTTTCGGAAAACTCGGACGTTAGCGGTACTGTGAAGTACAGATTAAAAGCCGGCGGCTCGGTTTTGGTTTTCGACGGGTTTCTTAAAATAAACCCCCAGGCTCTAAATGATAATGTTTTGCCCAAATTTAAGGCGTCGGAAAGATTAAAAGCGCGGGATATTAGTTTTCTACTTCATCAAACCCCGCCCCCGCCGCGATATTCGGACGCCTCTCTTATCAAAACACTTGAGCAAAACGGGATAGGCCGCCCCTCAACCTATGCCGCCATTATCTCAACCATTGAGTCCCGCAACTACACGGAGAAAAAGGAAGGCAGATTTTTACCGACAGTTTTGGGGGTTTCGGTTAGCGATTTTTTGGCGGCAAATTTTTCGGCGATTGACGATATTCCGTTTACGGCCGGTATGGAGGATGAGCTTGATGATATCGCAAAGGGAGAAAAAAAATGGGCGGTTGTGATAAAGGATTTTTATTTCCCGTTTTCCGAGATTATTGAAAAAGTGAAGAAAGCGGAAAGGGTTAAAATTCCTGTTGTTGAGGTTGATGAAAAATGTCCAAAATGCGATTCTGCCCTGGTGGTTAGGGTCGGACGGTTTGGTAAATTTTTGGCCTGCTCAAAATTTCCGCAGTGCAAATTTACCAAACAGTTTTTAGAAGAAACTAATTTTACCTGCCCAAAGGATAAGGGTAAGATTATTGTTAAAAAAACAAAAAAGGGCAGAAGGTTTTACGGGTGCTCCAATTATCCCGCCTGCGATTTTGCCGCCTGGAGACTGGCGGATATTGGCAAAACCAATTCAAAAAGTACTTGACAAGAGTTAAGATACAGGGTAAGAATTATATATAGTGAAAAGGAGTTTTTCTTTCTTTTTTGTTTTATTATTAATTCTGGTATTTATTTTTTCGGCGCCAAGAATCTCAAACGCCAACACAAGCGAGGCGGGGGCGGGCGATCAGACATCTTCCTCTCCTCAAATTCCTCCGACAACCCAAGGGCCGGGGCTTTTACTGCCCAACAGCCCTTTATTTTTTCTTGATCGGTTAAAGCAGAGGGTTCGTTTGCTTCTTGCCTTTACTCCGGAGAAAAAGGCCCGGGTTTATGAATCCGTGGCAGGGGAAAGGCTGGCGGAACTTCGTTTTATGCTGGCCGCGAAAAACAGAGAAGGAATTTATACGGATCTTCAGGGCATTGCGGATAATTTCAGCGGGGCCAAGAAAGAGCTGGCGCTTGCCAAGCTGTCGGGCAAAGATGTTAGCCGTCTGGCAAAGGAGATAAATCTTAATATCCGTCAAACCCAGGATAGCCTCGCTGTTTTAGAAAATGAGGAGACCGGATCCATGAAAGACGAGGTCGCGGCGGTTCAAAGATCTCTTTTTGAAAGCAAGGCGGCGGTTGAGGATGATCTGCCCAGTCAGGATCTTTTGGGAGAAATAAGAGATGATTTGAACCTGGAAGTAAAGGAAAATTTAGATCGGACAAGAACATCGGTTTTGGAACTTCAGAAAGAGCTTGACCTCCTGCAAAAGTATTCCGCCGGAGAGACGCAAAAAAAACTGGCAAAGGAGGAGGAAGCATTGAAAAAGGCATTAGGCAGAGGAAATATCAATCTGGCAAGCTCCGAATCGGAGATTTTGCGAACGGAAAAAAGCTCGCAGTCGGCTATTTTGGCCATTCAGCAGCAAACAGTGCGGGACGCAAACGATATCCGAATAAAGGCTGGAAAAATAAGGCAGGATCTTCATAACATGGAGGAGGCGATGTCTAAAATGGGAGTCTACAAGAAGTGATCAAGCTTGGCGCAAGTGAGCTTCGCGGGTCAAAGCCTACGGACAAAGAACTTATCCGCATCAGGAAAAACCCCATCTATATTATTCTGGATAGCGTTTTGGACACCTATAATGTCGGGGCGATTTTCCGTCTGGCCGACGCGGTTTCGGCCCAAAAGGTAATACTTTGCGGGCAAACGGAAACTCCGCCTAATACCCGCATCAAGAAGGCTTCGATTAACACGACTGAATGGGTGGCGTGGAGTTACGCGTCAACTGCGGTTGACGCTATCCACGAACTCAAAAATCAAAACTCAAAAATCAAAATTATTGCTGTCGAGCAGGACAAAAGGAGCATGCCGTACAACAAAATTGATTATTCTTTTCCATTGGCGCTAGTTGTCGGCAACGAAACAGCAGGCGTTTCCAAAGAAGTTCTCGGGATAGCGGATCAGATTGCCGAGATACCAATGTGGGGAGTAAACAAATCGCTTAATGTTATGGTTTCTTTGGGCATTGTTTTATTTAAGGCAATGGAGAGTTTTCCCAAACGAAATAATCCCTGTTAAATCAGGGCTTGAATTCGTCATCGGTTTCCAGGTCTGATGTGTTTTTTCTCTTGGGTGCCCTTTCATTTGGGGAAAGCTTAAGCCGCAGGGAATTTTCTTCTCCCCTCTCAAGCATTTTATTGAAAGCGTCGCGGAGCAGTTCCTTAAAGAAAAATTCATTTTCCGTGTTTGGTCTGCCTGTGTTTCTAAATGATATTTCCCCTTTGCTGTTTAGGCTTCCCGCCTCTGGAGCAATATGAAGAAAAAATCTCGCGGACCCCTGACCGGTAATCATGGTTTTAATATCCGCCCGTTTAGTGCCCAATAAGCCCTGAACGGAATCAATTTGCCCCTCCGCCGGTCTATACCAATAGCCTTCCACATTGGCAAGGGACCTCCCCTGATTGTCCAGTGTTAGTATGACCAGGCCCCCGCCTCTTCCGAGCAGGTCTTGTATGATACCCAAGGTTTCTTGAGTTTCTTTACTTTGGCCCTCGAAGACTATTCCCTGATTGTTTTTAGCTTCCTCTTTGGGAAAAAGAGAAAACCTTATTTCTCCTCCGGTTTTACTAACCCTAAGAACGGTTTCTTTCAGGCGACTGGTTATTGCGAAGATATCGCCAGGAGGTATATTCTGGTCGTATTCTTTCAGGAGAAGCGTTTGCATCTCTTCCCTCGTGAGGCCGTTGGGATAACCCACGATTAAATGAAGAATACGCCTTTCGGTTTCCTCCCGGGAAATTATGGCCGTGTGGGAAGAGGCTTCTTTTGCTCTTTGTAAAAGATTTGACACTACTTCTTCGTTTTTTATTATGTTTTGGGCAAGACTTCTTCCTTTTTGACAAATCTCCGGATCTTTTCTTTGCACCCCTTTTATTATCGAAAGAAGTTCGGTGATTATTGCCTTCTGTTTTTCGGTAAGGCTAATCGCGGAGTGATTGTTGCCGGATAAGTCTTTGGAAGAATTGTCCGGCGGGGAGACAAAGGAAAAAAGCCCTGCCCTTGAAAGGCGGATAAGGCAATCCCTAAGAATCCGGTTGCCTAAATCTCTTTCCCCGATTTTGTCCATAATATCCGCTGATCTTAAAGGCAGGGAGGACGCGGGATTATCCTTAAGCGCGGACAATATCTTAAGGATTAATCCGATACTTCTGTTTTTCCTATATTTATAATTGGAATCGTTTCTTTCGGAAAAAGGCGTAGATTTTTGCCCGAAGATTCTTACCAGGGGAAGGCTGTGTTTTTCCGAGAAATCAGCCAAAAGCCCGGCCAGGGGGATACCTGTTTCACGTCCTAACTCTGTTATTTTATATGGGGTAAGCCTTTCTACCAGACCAGCGCGGATAAAAGAGCGGCAATAATTAAAAGGCGCGTTTTTATCCATTGTCCATATCCGATTTTTCCCTTGGGCTTTTATGAGCTCTTGATAAAGGGAGGGTCCGTTATGCCCCTCCCCGTCAGCCAGCAGTATAAGCGTTAAACTCTTTGCTTCAGTTCCTATGACAGAGAGAATCTCCGCCATTTCTTCGTCCGGGACTCCTTCTGTTAAGTCAATACCAGATTCAGGGTTTTCCCTATAACTTCCATCCTGGACATTCGCCCCGGCGCTTATTAATGTCTCTTTCATGGTGGGTATTTTACCCTACGCGAAGAAAAGTATCAAGCTCAAGGATTTTTGCAACCAGTCGTACCTAATTGAAGAATGATACTGAAAACGGAGCTATATATTTAAGAAAACGAATCGCTTTTTCTATTGTATTGATTAATTTTTAGAAATAATTT
>JAMCTM010000013.1 GCA_023379465.1 Patescibacteria group bacterium | reverse complement strand
TATCAAAAGAAGTGAAAGATCGTTTAAGAAAACAGTATAAAACTCTAAATCTTGTTTTGTTAAAACGACAGATTGACGAGATTCTCAAACGGTTAAAACCAACACCTGTCAGGTAACATTATATCGTGAGGCAACGATTCGAAGCAAAGTAACAATTTTTAATGAGGCAATACGTAACCGTAATTTAATTTTATCTATCTCGCGCATGCCTTTATAAAACTTAAAAATATCGGGTGGGGGGAGAGTGGCCTGCTTTTATATTCCGGATGCCCCTGGGTTCCGAGGTAAAAAGGGTGAGAACTTTCAGGAAGCTCTATTATCTCTGCCAGGTTTTCCTCTTTCGATCTCGCGCTTATCATAAGTCCATTTCTTTCGAAATCCGCGGTGTATTGATTATTAAATTCGTATCTATGCCTGTGCCGCTCGCTTGTTAAGCCTTTCGATTCATTTATAAAAGCATTATATTTTTTGTATATCTCAAATGCCCTTGTTCCCTTTTTGACCACTGCCTTCCAGGCCCCAAGCCGCATTGTTCCCCCGTATGATCGTCTTTTCATAAATTCTTCCTGCTTTGACATCAAATGGATAACAGGATGTTTTGTTTTTGGATTATTTTCCGTAGTGTCGGCATCGCTGAATCCGAGAACATCCCTGGCGAAGGCAACAACCGCCAACTGCATTCCGTAACAAAGTCCAAGATATGGTATCTTCCTAATCCTGGCATAAGAAGCTGACTTAATCATTCCTTCTGCTCCCCTCTCCCCCCAACCTATCGGCACAATAATGCCATCTGGGTTTCCTAAGATTTTCTCCAATCCCCTTTTCTCCTCTTCTTTGTTTTTGGATTTGGCAATTGAGGATTCTATGGTTTCGGCGTCAATCCATTTTGTTTTAATCTCAACACCTACTTCCCAACCGGCATGATCTATGGCGTCAAACAGGGCAGCATAGGAATCCCGGAGCTGATACTCTCCTGTGCCGAAATATTTACCAACTATGGCTAAGTCTATTTTTTTTCGCTTTTTGGATTTGATGGACTCAATTAATTTTTCCCAATTAAATAGGTTTATGGAATTAACCGGCAGGCCCAGTTTTTCCAAAGCCCTACGGTCCAGCCCCTGTTTATGTAAAACAAGCGGTATCTCATAGACAGAGGTTAAATCAGGACTGGAAATTATATCCGAGGGCAGCATATTGCAAAAAAGCGCAAACCTGTCTTGTCTTCTTTGATCAAGATATTTCTCTGACCGGGCGATTATAAAATCAGGCTGAATACCCAATGAATTTAAGGTTCTAACAGAAAGCTGAGTTGGTTTTGTTTTAGGTTCGCCTAAATGGTTTGGTGTTGGCACATAGCTAACGTGGATATGCAACACGTCGCCGGGGTTCTTAAGCGCCATGATACGCGAAGCCTCATAGTAGAAAACATTTTGGTATTCTCCCGCTGTTCCTCCAAGTTCTATCAAAACAATATCCGCGTCCTTCTTTCCGGCAAGATTTTTAATCCGAAAAATAACCTCATCTGTTATGTAAGGAATTGCCTCGACATCTTCGCCCTTGTATTCAAACCGCCTTTCCCGATCTATAACAGTCTGGTAAATTCTGCCCATGGTAACAAAATTATCCCGGCCCATGTCCTCGTCCAAAAATTTTTCATAGCTTCCAATATCCATGTCTGCCTCTGTTCCGTCTTCGCATAAAAACGGATCTCCGTGTTCTATCGGATTTATCGTGCCCGCGTCCAGATTTAGATAGTTTTCAAACTTTATTGGAGCAACTTTATATCCTGCGGATTTAAGAAGAAAAGCGATAGCGGCAACCGTGGTGCCTTTGCCGATTCCGGAAATAACCCCGCCCGAGACAAAAATATATTTTGTTTTTCTACTATTGCTTGTAGGTTTATCAGGGTGCACGATTTATCTTAGCAAAATATTTATTCCCCGTCAATTATCTTATAGTAATTATTATCTGGATAATTCATGTCCCGATCTTAAATTCTACTATATCTGCTTCCTGCATTATGTAATCCCTGCCTTCAAGCCTTGTTTTTCCCTTTTCCCTGCTTCCTTTCCAGCCCTTGTTCTGAACAAAATCCCCGTAAGAAACTACCTCTGCCTTGATAAAATTTTTGCTGAAATCCGTATGAATTACCCCTGCCGCCTCCCCCGCCCCTGTTCCCTTCTTAATAGTCCATGCCCTTATCTCTTTTTCTCCCGCTGTCAAGAAAGAAACCAAACCAAGTCTTTGGTAAGCGGTTTTAATCAGGCGCTCCAGGCCTGATTCATCAAGCCTTAATTCTTTTAGATAGTCCTTTTGCTCCTCCTCGGAAAGAGACGCGAGATCCGACTCGATCTTGGCGCTTATCACAACAAACCTGTCCTTAGGCAATAACAGCAGTCTGGAATATTTATCAATAAGCTCAATCATAGAAACCGCTGTGTATTCCTCCTCCGACACATTCAAAACTATAATTTCAGGCTTTGCGGTTAGCAAATGAAGGTCTCTTATCTCTTCTTTCTCATCGTCTGTCAGTTCAATATCCCTTACCGGAATCCCGCTGTCTAGGCCGCTTAATATCCTGTCTAATAAGTTTTGGGGGGTTAATTGTAATTTTGATTTTTGCGTTTTGAGTTTTGAATTTTGTATCGTACCAAGGTCTGCCAACATTAACTCTGTTTGAATGGTTTGATAATCTGTTTTAAAATCTATAGAACCTTCGCGAATAATATTCTCATCCGCAAACGCGCGCACTACATGGGCAATGACCGAAACTTCCCTGATGTGGGATAAAAATTTATTACCAAGTCCTGCTCCTTCCGACGCGCCTTTGACAAGCCCGGCAATATCAACAAACTCCACAGTCGCGGGTTTGATCGGCGGGAGTTTCTCGGAAAACTCAGAATGACTCAGTGAGTCTGAAATACCAGATTGTCTGAAATTCTGATTGTCTGATTTTGCCGAGTTTTCCGAGTGTTCTGAAAATGCAATAACCTTTGCAAGCTCCAGAAGTCTCGCGTCCGGCACCGGCACCACTCCGACATTCGGCTCAAGAGTGGCAAAAGGATAATTGGCAACAAAAGCCTGCTGTTTTTTTAAAAGCGCGTTAAACAGCGTACTTTTCCCGATATTTGGAAGCCCAACTATCCCGATTTGCAAATTCATAAAAACATTTAACAGAACTTAGCTAATCAATCCTATTTCCTCAATTGCTCTTTGAGAATAATAACGGATGCTCGGTAACAAATTAAAATCAGCATTATCCAAATCCCTTAAGGAAAACCATCTGATATCGTTATGTTCTTTTACGGAAAGTCTGACTTCCTCTTTTTCTGATTTTAAAAAATAAATAAAATGTATATGTCGATGGGTTTGGGAAATTTCTGAAACGTCTACAAACCTAGGTCTATGCAAAAATTTTGTTCCGGGAGAAATTATATTAGGTCTTTCACCTTCTATATCAACATTTAAACCACTCTCTTCCTTAATTTCCCTTAGCAACGCTTCTTCTGGATCCTCATTAAGTTCTATATGACCACCTATAGGTAACCATTTATTTAACTTCTTGTGATGAATTAATAGAACCTTATTGTCTTTAACTATAAAAGCGCTTACCGCGAAATCAATTAATTCATGGACATGCGACATATTACTTTATGAAGAATCAATACCGTTTCCGTAAAAGAATTATATCAAATTTTAGTTCTAGAAATTTTTCACTGAGTGTAGGAGTTTTTGCTTTTAGAGGCTCTATGTTTCCTCGACGTCTTTTTTATAAACAAAACATCTCTAAAAATGGGTAGCATTAGCCATTCCTCTGTTGTATAATCCTTATCAGGGTATCTTTTATTGTGAAACGATACGTTTATAAAAGAAGCATTGCCGGAGCCCTTCTTCTGATGATTTTTTCAGGCGAAGTAACCGCGGCGGGCAGTAACGGATTATTTAGCCCGGTAAGTTTCATCACCCTTTTCTTGCTGTATTTTGTTTTATTTCACCTTTTGGAATCTTTAATCACCAAATACTCTTTAACTATTTTTCAATTGGTTTTAATTACCTTTGTAATTTATTCGGTTGGGATAACCGGATTTTTTCACGGAGAAATCGCCAATTTTGTTCTTGACCCGAAAAATAACCCGATAACTTTTCTTATGCGGATACAATCGTCTCTCTTTACTGTCTTTGCCTTTTATTTACTAAACCGCTTCTTTCCCAGGCAAAACGGTCTGGCCTTAAAACCGGGCCGCGCCCTTTTTTTAACAGCGGCTTATTTGGCAGTTTTGTCATTCACCGGAGAATTCGGCGCCGCGCCTATGATCAAAACCTTGCGGACAGCCCCATTATGGTCAATAATATTTATGTTTCTGGCGCTTTTTGTTTGGCGCAAAACGTTTAATATCCCTGCCAAAAGAACCCCCTATAATAATTTTCTTTTTGAGGCAATATGCTATATTTTTTTAATCTTGGAATTGATTCCGCAAATATCCGTGTTCATTCTGATGCTTGCGGCAATGCCCATAACGGCGTTTATTTTCTTATCCAAGCCGGAATTTCGAAACAGTCAAATCTAAAAGGATTTACAAAAGGCAATAGGGCACCTTTATGATATGATACAAGAATCAGAAACGCATGAATAAACCGCAAACCTTAAAAGGATTTAGGGATTTTCTTCCCAAGGAGGCCGGGAAACGGCAATATGTTATAGAAGTCCTGCAAAAGGTCTTTGAATCCTATGGCTTTGAACCCCTGGAAACACCGGCTTTGGAATACGAAGAAATTCTAATGGGCAAATACGGAGAAGAAGGAGATAAATTAATGTATCGGTTTGCCGATAACGGAGGACGGCGGGTTGCCCTTAGGTATGATCAGACTGTCCCCTTGGCAAGGGTTGTGGCGCAATATCAAAACAAATTAGCAATGCCTTTTAAACGTTATCAGATTCAAAACGTCTGGCGCGCCGAAAATACCCAAAAAGGCAGGTACAGAGAATTCCTGCAGTGCGACATTGACATCGTTGGAACAAACTCTCCCCTTGCTGACGCGGAGATTATACAGGTGGCGGAAAATTCTTTGCTAAAGCTTGGGTTTAAAACCTTTAAAATCATTATCAATGACAGACAGGTTTTTAGAGACCTTATAAAAGGCGGTTTCCTAGAAGAAAACCAGTTGTTTTCTGCCGTAAGAAGTATTGATAAAATTAAAAAAATAGGACGCTCAAAAGTTATCGAAGAATTGGCAAAAATCGGAATAGACAAAAATACAAGAAATCTAATATTGCAACACCTGGAAAATAGACTGCCGCCAAAAAGCTTAATGGATATCTTCCTTACTCTAAGACAAACGGCAAAACAATATAACTTGCCGCAATTTTCCCCTACTCTTGCCCGGGGGCTTGATTATTACACCGGCATGATTTTCGAAATTGAGATCAACGGATACACCGGAGGATCTGTTTGCGGAGGCGGAAGATACGATAATTTGATCGGCATGTTTGCGGGTAAAGATATCCCTGCTGTTGGCTGCGCCTTTGGGTTTGACAGAATTATCGAGGCAATGGAAGAGCTAAATCTTTTCCCCGCGAACCTACGGAAAACAAAAGTTTTGGTTACCGTTTTTTCAAAAGAACTGATGGCGCAATCCCTCGGCACCGCCTCGATGCTGCGAAACGCCCTGGTGGAAGCGGAAATTTTTCTAGGCGAAGATGTGCCGCTTGAGAAACAGTTTAAATACGCAAATCAGAAAGAAATACCTTATCTTGTTATGATCGGACCGGAGGAGGCCAAAAAAAATCAGGTTGCTTTAAAAAACATGAAAACCGGCAGGCAGGAAACCCTCTCAAAAAACCAACTGGCGGAAAGGTTGTCATCAGAACCCTTTTAGCCCTTGCTTTTGACTTTTTAGTTATGATAGGATAAATAAAATGAGAACATACGAGTTGGCTCTGATTTTAAGAGGCTCATTAATCAAACCGAAAAGAGACAAGCTTTTGGATAAAATAAGATCTTTAATTTCCGATGCCAAAATCACTAAGGTAGATGAATGGGGAGAAAAAGCGCTTGCCTACCCGATTAAAAAAGAAAACCTGGGTTTTTATTTTCTTTTTGAGCTGGAACAGGCAGACGATAAACCCCTGCCCCTTTCCGACCTGGAGAAAAAATTGCTGGCCGAAGAAGATGTGCTAAGACATTTATTGGTAAGAAAAAACAAGAAACCGGTAACTAGTGACTAAAAAGGTATGGCAAAAAGTCTTAACAGGGTTCAGTTAATAGGCAATTTGACCCGGGATCCGGAACTTCGTTATACACCGTCGGGTTCGGCGGTTTGCTCATTCGGCTTGGCAACAAACAGAACCTGGACAAGTGATGACGGGCAAAAACACGAAGAGGCGGATTTTCACCGAATTGTTGCATGGAATAAACTGGCCGAGCTGTGTTCGCAATTTTTACTTAAAGGCAGGAAGGTATATGTGGAGGGCCGGCTTTCAACCAGGAACTGGACAACCCAAGATGGCCAGCCCCGCTCAACAACAGAGGTGATTATAGACGATATGATCCTTCTTGATTCTAAAAAACAGGCGGAAGAAGATAATGATACCTCCGCGGACAGGGAAATAAACGATAAGGAAAATTTAACTAAAGAAAATCTGAAACCTTCGAAAGACAAAAAAGAAAAGGAAGAACCGGAGGGATTAAAGGAAGATTCGGAAGAAAAAGATGAACATGAGGAAGTTGCGCCCGATGACATTCCCTTTTAAGAGAAGGATTTTATGAAAAAAAGATCATTTGCCAAAAGGCCAAGAAAAAATATTAAAATCGGAGAGTGTTTTTTTTGCAAAGAGAAAAAAAACCCATGGTTCTCCGACTACGAGATTTTAAGAAGATTTATAACAGACAGGGGGAAAATAATAGGCAGAACAAGGTCTGGTGTCTGCGCCAAGCATCAGCGAAAACTTACCCGTTCTGTTAAACAGGCAAGGCATTTGGCTTTATTGCCTTTCAGGGCGCTCTAGAATTTATTATCCTCACCTTTAATTAGATATGAAAGTGAAGTCTTTACAGCTAATCTTAGTTGTTACGGTAGCCTTTTTGGCCGGTTATTATTTTGGAATTACAAAGGTTAAGTTTGATTGGAACCATTACGTGCCCCAGGTTGGCATTATCAATAAAGAACCTCCGTCAGATATCAAAAATGTTGATTTTTCCATGTTTTGGACTGTTTGGCGCGACATTAACACCTCGTATTACAACAAGAAGGCCGTGGATCCGACAAGGCTTTTAGACGGGGCTATCTCCGGCATGGTTTCCTCGCTAAATGATCCCTTTACTATGTTTTTGCCTGCCAATAAGAATGCGGATTTTAAATCCGTAATGGCAGGGCAGTTTGATGGGATAGGAGCGGAATTGTCCATGGTTGATAAATCAATTATAGTGGTAGCTCCTTTGGATGGCTCTCCGGCAGAAAAAGCCGGCATAAAAGCAGGCGATATCATTACTAAGGTTAACGGGCAAAGCACCGCGGGCTTAAGCCTTGGGCAGGCGGTTTCGGAAATAAGAGGACCGAAAGGCAAACCGGTTGTGTTAACGGTTATTCATAAAGGCAGCAAGAAGGCATCCGATATAAGAATAATCAGGGATACAATTACAGTCAAGAGTGTTTATGGATGGGTAAAGAAAATAAAAGACATAGACAGTATATCGCAAGCGCTAAAAAACGGATCTGCCAAGAACGATGAAATTGCCTATATCCGCCTGTCCCAGTTTGGAGACAATACCAACCGCGACTGGCTTGCCCTGGTTAACAAACTTGATCTTCAGATTAAAAAAGACAAAAACTTTAAAGGTGTTGTTTTGGACCTCCGTAATAATCCTGGCGGCTACCTGAGCGACGCTACCTTTATAGCCTCGGAATTTATCAAAAGCGGGGTGGTTGTTTCCGAGGAAAAAGGCAATGGAGAAAAAACCAATCTCAACGTATCAAGGCATGGTTTACTGACAAATGTTCCGGTAGCGGTACTAATTAACGGAGGATCCGCCTCGGCATCGGAGATTGTGGCCGGGGCGCTTCGCGACCATAAACGGGCAATACTGGTGGGCGAAAAATCTTTCGGCAAGGGAACAGTGCAGGAGGCGCTGGATTTAGGCAACGGTGCCGGACTGCATTTAACAATTGCGAAATGGCTAACCCCGAATGGCACTTGGGTCAATAAGAAAGGCTTAACCCCGGATTTTACCGTTTCCTTAAACAGCAAAGATCCGTCCCATGATACACAGCTTGAAAAGGCGATTGAGGAGCTGATAAAATAATCCTATGCGAAGGCTTATTTTACTAGTCACAGTTCTGATTATAATTTTATTCGCCTTCTCCGCGGTTTCCAAGTATGTACCTTCTGTCTCTCGTTATCTTAAACCCAAGATCTCTCAGGTGCCGAGGGAAAGGGTAAAGGTTGTAACAGAGGAATCGGTGGTGATTAACGCGGTTAAAAAGGTTGGCCCCTCTGTTGTGACAGTGGTAGAAAAGACATCGCCTCAAACCCAAACGCCTTACCAGCTCGGTCCGTTTTCGTTTTTTTTCCAGCCGCAGCCTGGTCAAAGCCAGCAGCCTGTTAGCATTGGTTCGGGATTTATAGTATCCGCAAGCGGCCTGATTGTCACAAACAAACATGTGGTGTCGGATGTGGGGGCAAAGTATGAGGTTATAACAAACGATGACAAAAAATATGATGTAGCGAAAATCTATCGGGATCCTCTTAATGATATAGCTATTGTTCAAATAAATCCGAAGAATCATCCTTCCAAAAAACTGATACCCTCCCCTTTGGGTAGTTCATCGCATCTGCAGGTTGGTCAGTTCGTGATAGCCATCGGGACGGCCTTAGGCCAGTTTAGGAATACGGTTACAACAGGCGTTATTTCGGGCTTGGGAAGAGGCATAACCGCCGGAAGTGAATTTCAGGGCTATGTTGAAAGACTCGATAATGTAATCCAGACAGACGCGGCGATCAATCCCGGTAATTCGGGAGGACCGCTTGTTGATTCCTCATCTCAAGTGATCGGCATTAATACGGCAATCGCCCAAAACGGCCAGAATATCGGCTTTGCCATCCCCATAAATGTTATCAGAGACAGCTTAAAAAATTTTAACGAGCATGGCCGGTTTGAAAGGCCGTATCTTGGCGTTGCCTATAAAATGCTTAACCAACAGGTGGCGCTTCTTAACAATGTGCCGGAAGGAGCCTATATTGAGGATGTTGTGTCAGGATCTCCGGCCGATAAGGCGGGGATTCGAAGCGGCGATATTATTATTAAGATAGATAACGCAAGAATCACAGGCAAAAATGAGCTCTCAAGCGTAATAGAGAATAAAAAAGCAGGCGACACAATCACTATAACTTTCTGGAGGGACCAGAAAACGCAAACAGTAACTACAGCCCTTGTTGCCGCCCCAACCCAGTAATATTATTATTGTAAACCTTTTAAATAATTGCTAAGCTAAAAAGGTGGACAGTGTTTTTTTTGAAATAACAGTCATCATTTTGGCGGCATCGGTTGTGGCTGTCTTATTTCAGTTTCTCCGCCAGCCGCCTATTTTGGCTTATATCTTAGCCGGAATAATTATTGGTCCTTTTGGACAGGTTCAATTTCACGATCAGGAAATTATTAAATCCTTTGGGGATTTCGGCATCACGTTGCTCCTTTTTACTCTGGGACTCGAGCTCTCGTTTAGGGAACTAAGATCCATCGGCAAAAAAACCTTTATCATAGGCCTTTCCCAAATGATAATAACCTGGATCTTGGGTTACGGGACAGCTGTTCTTTTGGGTTTTAACCATATTATTTCTTTATATATCGGCGTGGCGCTTACGTTTTCCTCAACAATTATTATCGTCAAACTTCTATCGGATAAAAAGGATCTTACCAGCCTCTACGGTAAATTATCCATCGGACTTTTATTGATGCAGGATTTCGCGGCAATCTTTGTCTTAATGCTTCTTTCCTCAATTGGCTCATCTTCGTTTATCGGCCTTGAAAGTTTTTTAATGGTTTTTCTGAAAGGGATTATTATCCTTGGTATTGTTATTGCCTTCAGCAAAATTATTCTGCCTTTGATACTTAAAAGAATTGCTAAATCCAGGGAAACCCTTTTTCTTTTTAGCCTGGCGTTCGTATTCAGTATTTCCTTTATTATCAGCTCTCCTCCAATAAACTTCCCCATTGAAATAGGGGGTTTTCTGGCAGGGGTTGCCCTTGCCAACTCAAATGAAAACTTCCAGATAATCGCCATGGCTTCCTCTTTGCGCGATTTTTTCATCACCATATTTTTTGTAGTTTTGGGTATGGGACTTTTTATCAACCACTTTATCGCGCTTTTAATCCCTGCCTTAGTTCTTTCTTTCTTTGTTTTACTGGTAAAACCCCTTATAGCAATGGTTGTTATGGGTTTAATTGGCTATGGAAGACGAACTTCCTTTTTGGTTGGTCTTAACATCTCCCAGATTTCTGAGTTTAGTTTGATTATTGTTTTTTTGGCGTACAGTCTTAAACTTATTGATGAAACCACGGTTTCTCTTTTAACCCTTGTTGGTGTTATTACCTTTACTGTTTCTGCTTATCTCATTCTTTACGGTAATGCCTTATATAATTTATTAAATCCCATTCTTGGTATTTTTGAAAAGAGGGAGCCAATTGAGCGCGATTCGAGGCATGACACACTATCCCAATTTTCTAATCACGTGGTTTTGATCGGGGCGCACAGGATGGGCGAAAGTATACTTTTTGCCCTTAAGAAACATGGGGAAAAGGTGGCGGTTGTGGATTTTAATCCCGATATTGTGGAAAAACTTAGAAAAAGGGGCACCTTAAGCGTTTTTGGCGATATCGCGGATTTAGACATACAGGATAGGGTGGCAATGCAAAATGCCAGGCTTGTTATTTCGACTGTCCCTGATATTGCCGATAACATCGCCCTTATTAAAAACATTAAGCACTCCAAACACAAAACAAAAATAGTCGTTTTAGGACAAAATAAGGAAGAATCAGAAAAGCTCTATAAGGCTGGAGCGGATTATGTAGTTATGCCCCACGTGGTAGGAGGCATGCATATCGCCAAGATGATACAGGAGAATAAGTTTGGATAGCTAAGAAACTAAGGGCAAGTTTCCAGCTAAAATTGATTCTAAATTATGCCAGGACTTGTTAAACCTGTGGTCTGTTAGTCTGTCTTGGGGAAAATTATAGGTCTTTATTTTTTCAGCCCTTTGCCCCTGGCCCACCTGGGTTGATTTAAGAGATGCTATCTGATTTTGTTTTTTTGCAATCTCCATTTCCCAAATTTTAGCGCGGAGCTCCTCCATTGCCAAATCCCTGTTTTGGGCCTGGGAGCGCTCGGTTTGACAGGTAACAACAATACCTGTCGGGGTATGTCTGATTCGAACCGCTGTAGACACTTTATTGACATTCTGTCCTCCATGGCCTCCGGATCTGAATGCCTCAAATTCAATATCGTCCGGATTGATATGCAAATCTATATCCTCAAGCTCCGGCAGAACCGAAACAGTCGCGGTTGAGGTATGAACCCGGCCTCTTTTTTCGGTTTTTGGTATTCTTTGCACCCGATGGACCCCTGCCTCATACTTAAATTTAGCAAACGCGTTTCCGCCTGATATTTTTATAACATTTTCGTCCAGGTTTTCTAAAGAGTATCCTTCCTTTTGAGAAAAGCGCTGATACATGCGGAGAAGCTCCTTTGCCCAAATCTTTGCCTCTTCTCCTCCCGCCGCTCCTTTTACTTCGAGAATGACATTTTTTGAATCTAGAGAATCTTCCTTGCTTGGCGCGGAAGACAAACCTTCTTCAAGCTGTTTTTTTTGTTCACTTAGAGTTTCTAATTCTTTCCTGGCTAAGGGTTCAAGGTCAGGATCTAAAAGCAGATTCTTCGCTTCTTCGATTTTTGTCTCCAGTTCCCTAAGGGTTACCAATCTGTAATCGTCCATTCTTCCTATTTAAGCTGAGCGAGCATTTCGCGAAGTGTCTTCGGCTGGTCATCTTTTCTCTTTCTGTCATCAATTTTTTTAAGCCTACTTACCTTATAGGCAGATGCCTTTGTTTGTCTTTGCTGGAATTTCTGAATTCTCGAAGCGCTGTCTACAAATTTCTGCTCACCGGTATAAAACGGATGGCATTTATCGCACAGTTCCACATGAATAACAGGTACGGTTGACCCAATTGTAAATATATTGCCGCAGGAACAGATAACCTTCGTGTCGTTAAAATATTGCGGATGGATGTTCGTTTTCATAACTTCCCTATTATACCCTGTCGCGGTCTTTTATGCAATCTTCAGTCTTACCTAATACAAAATGATACTGTAGAGAAACGATTACCTAACCGAAAGATGAGACAAATCATCTGGTAAAAAAGAACGCGAATTGCCATACTAACTGGTGTCATGCAAATTACTATGGACGATTCG
>JAMCTM010000012.1 GCA_023379465.1 Patescibacteria group bacterium | reverse complement strand
ACAATTCTAATGTGTTGTTTCAGCCAGTGTAGGCAGTGTGTTGAATTCTACGGCATGATTTTCGGTAAATTCACCAATTAACCCGGATGTGATCCATGGCAAAGGAAAGATCGGCGTTTGTTTTTTTCCCGGGATTAAATATGCCCTCCGGATCAAAAATTTTCTTAGTTTCTTCAAAAAGACCGTAAACCTTTTCTCCGTACATTTGTTTTAAGAAAGGACTTCTTATCAATCCGTCATTATGCTCGCCCGTGATTGATCCGTTGTAAGAAAGAACAAGACCGTAGACCTTTTCGGCGAGTTCGGGAATGGCTTTTCGCACCTTTTCGTTTTTAAGATCGGCCAGGGGAATGATATGAAAGTTTCCGTCTCCCACGTGTCCGGCGACAGTTGATAGAAACTGGGGATATTGTTTAAGGATCGCGTCAAGCTTAGGCAAAAATTCGGGCAGGTTCTTTGGCGCGACCACAATATCATCTATAAAAGGGGCGGTATGTTTATCGTGTATTTTTTGTCTTAAGAGATTAAAACTTTCGCGTCTGATAAGCCAGTATTTATTTTCCTGATTTTCAAGCGCGATTCTGGTTTGGGGATGAAGAGGTTTAAGTTTTTGCCTAAGGCTTGCGATTTTCTGTTTAAGAATATTGGGGTCATCCCCGGTAAAATCCACCTGCAGGACAAGCTTGGGTATGCCGCCAAAAAGAACGGTCAAAAACTCCGGCAGGAAAGAAACGCCTGTTTGAATAATTCCTCTTGTTCCCAAAAGTTTTTGAAACTGCGGAAAAAAGCGAAGCGCCAGTTTTAGGGTATTGTCATCGTATGATTCAAAACTCTCCGGTTCAAGCGGCAAAATTTCATTGATTATTTGTCCCAAATGGGATAGATCATGGAGAAAAATAATCATCATTTCCCTGTGCTTATGGACAGGTACAAGCCTTAGGTCAGCCTCTATCATTACGCCAAGGGTTCCCTGGGCCCCGACCCAAAGTTTTGTTAAATCAAAAACGTCTTTTTCTTTGTCAAACACGTTCCATAGAGAATAGCCGGCGGAATTCTTGGAAACCTTGGGCTTTGCTCTTAAAAGAAGATCATGGTTATCGTTAATGAGCTTAAAAGTTTCTCTGTAGATTTTCCCTTCCAAATTTGCCTGTTTCATTTTCGTATCCAGTTCCTTTTTTCCCAAAGGCGCAAGGGTGTATTCCTCCCCGTCTCCAAGAATAACATTAATTTTTTCTACGTACCTTTCCGTTTTTCCGTACCGCAGAGACTTTTCCCCCCCCGAGTTATTGTTGACTATTCCTCCCATGGCGCATATTTCTCTTGAGGCGGGATAGGATGGAAAAATTAGATTATGCCTTAAGGTTTCTTTCTCGAAATCCCGATAAAAAACCCCCGGTTCGGTTACAGCCGTATCGCCGTGAATTTGAGGGGTATGGTTAAAATATCTGGAAAACTCAAGAATAATGGAATCGTTTATAGCCCCTCCGCCCATGTCTGTGCCCGCGGATCTTGCGGTAATTGATAGTGATGGGTGATCTTTTTTAAGTTCCTTGACAAACGTGACTATTTTTTTAACATCTTCTTTATCTCTTGGGAAAACCACTGCCTGAGGTTTTACCTCGAAAAGAGAAGCATCATGGGAATAGTCGCGGAGCGTTTGGTCATCCGTTGAAACATCGCCTTTAATAAGTTTTTTGAGTTTTTCTATTAGAGATTCTTGCATGGTTAGACGGCTCAGCTACGTGGGTATTTTCTTGAAATTACTTTTTTTACCGCTTCTTTTATGTCCTTCGTCCCCATTCCGTACTTTTCAATCAGTTCCGAAGGAGAGCCGGATTCGGCAAAGGTATCCTTCAATCCGACAAATTCCATGGGTAAAGGCAGATTCCGCGCGTAGAATTCAGCCGCCGCGCCTCCCAAGCCCCCTGTTGTTTGATGATCCTCAACTGTTACCAATGCCCGGGCCTCCTTGCCCAGACTGATAAGGGTGTCTTTATCTAATGGTTTTAGGGTGGAAACGTTGGCAACAATACTTTTTATTCCTATCTTTTCCAGTTCAAATGCCGCGACAATGGCATAATAAAGCATATAGCCTGTTGCCAGTATTGCCGCGTCCGGTTTATCGGAAATCCAAAACCTTTGAATTTTCCCAATTTCAAACGGGGTCTCCTCGGTTGTTATCACCGGTGATTTGTCGCGCGTAAAACGAAGGTAGACAGGGCCTTGGACATCCGCGCTCTTAATGGTTGATTTGCGGGCCTCCAAGCTGTCGCAGGGAACAAGAACCGTAATGTTTGGCCAGCACCTTGTGATCGCCAAATCTTCGGTTGCCTGGTGGGTTGCCCCGTCCGGCCCTGTCATAATACCTGTATGGTGGCCGGCTATTTTCACATTCGAATTGTTATAAACAATGGTTGTTCTAATTGTTTCCCAGTTTTTCCCGGGAGAAAATGCCGCGTAGGATGAGATAAAGGCAATCTTTCCGGAGACCCCCAGCCCTGCCGCGATGGCTGCCATGTTCTGCTCCGCGACCCCGCATTCAAAGAAACGCCGCGGAAATCTTTTTTGAAACTCTTCGCACCTTGTAGATTCCGAAAGATCCGCGGTTAAAACAACAACATCGGGATTTTTCCCGCCGAGAAAAACAAGGCCTTCCCCATAGCCGTCTCTGGTTGGTTTTTTTTCAGCATCAATATCAAATATCTTTGGATTTAGTTTTAGGTCCGGATTCAGCATAATTTATGATTTTTGGCAATTTTAAATTCTATTGATGTTCCGACTCAATTTTTCCCTGTAATGTTCTTAGTTCCGCCAGGGCTTTTTTGGCCTGTTCTTGATTTGGCGGTATTCCATGCCAATGATAATCTTTTTCCATAAAGTCTACCCCTTTTCCCGGAATAGTGTTGGCGATAATAACGGTCGGCCCCTGCGTAATCGCCAGGGCTTCGTTTATGGCCTCTATAAACATTTCTATGTTGTTCCCGTCAATTTCCAGAACCTGCCAGTTAAAAGATTCATATTTTCTTTTTAAAGGTTCAAGGGGCATGACATCCTCCGTGAAACCGTCAATTTGAATGTTATTGCGGTCTATGATAACCGTTAGGTTATTGATCTTTAGTTTGCCGGCGAACATAATCGCCTCCCAGGTATTGCCTTCTTCATGTTCTCCGTCCGATGTTACGCAGTAAATACGGTATTTTTTATCATCGAGTTTTGCCGCCAGCGCCATGCCGATTGCCTGGGACAGCCCTTCTCCTAAAGGTCCGGAGGTTGTTTCAACCCCGGGCAGGGCTGTGCGATGCGGATGTCCCTGGAGACGGGAGTTAATTTTACGAAGGGTTTTCAGTTCGTTAATTGGAAAATACCCGGACAGAGCCATTGCCGCGTATCGGACAGGACAGATATGGCCGTTTGAAAGAATCAGCCTGTCCCGATCTGGCCGGTTGGGATTTTTCGGGTCATGATTTAAGACATGAAAATAAAAAGCGGAAAAGATATCGGCCATTCCCAAGGAGCCGGCCGAATGACCTGAACCCGCCTCAAGGAGCATTTCTATAATAAGGCTTCGGATTTTATTCGCGTTTTCCTCAAGAAGGATAAGTTTTTGTTCTGTCAAAAGTTCCATTAGTTTAAAACTATCATAAGATCGGAAACATTCGAAGGCAGTCTGCCCGTTATTACTAAATCCCCTGTTTTATTAAAAAATTCCATACTGTTATTATTATTTAAAAACAAAGCGGGATCCAATGTCAACTTTTTCATTTTTTTAATCGTGAGATGGTCGGCGATGGCCCCAGCCGGAGGCGAATTATCCCACCCGTCGGAGTCAAAAGAGGCAATTACCATATTATCTTTCAGAAACGGCAGACTGCCGAGTACCAATTCCTGATTTCTGCCGCCTGTTCCGCTTCCCATTACCTTAACCGTTGTTTCGCCTCCCACAAGCAGGATCTTCCCCGGGTTTGCTTTTTCAATTAGTTTGCGTCCGGCGTATCTTGCCTCGGATTGGAAGCGGTCGGAATAAATTTGGGCCTCAAACCCGAGTTCATGGGCCTTTTTTTTCATTGCCTCAAGCGCGGTGAGATTGCTTAGGAGCAAAAGGTTTGAAACATTCATAAAATACCTGTCATCCTTTGGGGTTTCAATCAGATCTCCTGCCGTAAGTTTTGCCGAAAGACCTAGTTTTTTAGCGGTTTTTAAGGCGTTCTCAATTGTTGTCGGATCTTTCACTGTCGGCCCGGAGGCTATAACGGAGAGATCGTTGCCGGGAACGTCGGAAAATATTAGCGATAAAACACGGGCAGGATAAAGTATCCTGGCAAGCCCCCCGCCCTTTACGAGAGACAGGTGTTTGCGGATGGTATTCATCTCAAAGATAGTCGCGTTTGCTTTGAGAAGGGCCTTATTTATTTCAACAAGCCTGCCTAAAGATATTTTTGCCGGGTCAACAAACATGCTTGATCCGCCGCCTGCGATAACCAGCAAAACAAGGGTTTTGGCGGAAAGGTTTTTGCATTTCTCTTTCACCTTTTTTGTAAATTCATAGTTTGTCTTTGAAGGCAGCGGATGGCCGCCTTTGGTAAATTCAATCCTCGCGAACTTTTCTTCATTGGTATCAATGACATACCCTTCCTTTAGAAAATCGCCTAATTTTTCTTCGATAATCTTTGCCAAGCCGGCGCTTCCCTTGCCAAATCCAATTAAAATGATCTTATCGAACAGCCTAAGGTCTATTTGCTTTCCCTCAATAGCAAGCGTGTTTTTCCGAAGCATGATAGATTTATCCAATACGCTGTGGGGCTCTATGGATGCGAGCGCGGATTCGATAAGCTCCAAAACTATTTTTCTGTTTTGCGTCTTGGCGAGCTCGCTGAAATTTTTGATAATTCCGGGCATAATTTAAGTTTAACGCGACTTAAACGATATGTCTAGAATGAAATCTTAATAAACATAGTTATGGCTGAAATTTAAAATGCCATAGTGATTCCCCGACAGCTATAATATGAGGGATAAAAATTAAAAGGCCTACGATAACCGAGCCGGTTGCGGCAATAAGCACCATGCCGGCTGCCACGTCCTTGGCGATTCTCGCTTCCTTTCGATGCTCGGTTGTAATCAGATTAACCATTTCCTCAATCGAACAATTAATCATCTCCGCCGAAATAACCACTCGATATCGTATGCCCAAAATCCCCATTTCAAATCCCTGGATTTTTAGGGCAATAGCCAGCAGGCTGACAGCTATCCCAACAAAAAAATCAAAGCGTAAATTAAAATTATTTTGCAGGGCATGCACTATGCCCGCGAAGGCATAGCGGAACGATTTAAAAAATTTCTTCATCTCCAGGCCTTTATTTTTTTTACTCTGTTTTATAGATTGTACTCTATTGGGGATTTTTTCGCTCGGCGACTTTTCTTTGGGTGGCGCTGAGGTATTTTTTTCTAATCCTAAGATTAAGCGGGGTAACCTCTAAAACCTCATCGTCCGTTATAAAATCAAGCGCTTCCTCAAGACTTAGTATTTTAGCCGCAACAATATGTAAAGCCACACCCTCGCCTTTGGACCGGTTGTTGGTTTGTTTTTTTTCTTTGCAGACGTTAACCTCGATATCGTATTCCTGGTTGGAGACCCCAACCACCATGCCTTCGTAAACAGGGGTGCCGGGATTAATAAACATTATACCTCTTTCCTGGGCATTGGCTATGCCGTAGGAGAGGGCAGTGCCGGAATCAAAAGAGATAAGGGCGCCGTTTCTGTTGGCCTGATTTTTAGAATCGTTCTTCGGAAAATAGCCAAGGCCAAAGCTGTTAATTACCGCGCTGCCCCGGGTTTTTGTTAAAAGTGAATTTCTCAAACCTAAAAGGTTTTTGCTTGAGGCCTTATAAACAAACCGCGTTAAGCTCTCCGAAAGAGGCTTCATGTCTTTTAACTGCGAGGCCCTTTTGGCCATTTCCTCGGAAACAGCGCCGATATATTCTTTCTGAACATCAATTGTTATCTCCTCATAGGGTTCGCTCAAGATTCCGTTAATAACCTTATAAATTACCTGCGGCTTTGATACCTCAAGCTCAAACCCTTCTCTTCGCATGGTTTCTATTAAAACCGCCAAATGCAGTTCTCCTCTTGCGCAGACAACCAGGTTTGAACTGTTTTTATCCTGCTCTAATTTTAAGCCAAGATTTGTTTCGGTTTCCTTATAAAGCCTTTCCTTGATTTGATTCGAACTGCAAATTTTTCCTTCTCTGCCCAAAAAGGGGCTGGTGTTAGGGCCTATGCTTGCCTTAATTGTCGGTTCTTCGATAACAATATTCTCAAGGCTTTCCAAATGGACGGGATCGCAGAGTGTCTGCCCTATTTTTATCTGGTTTATGCCGGCTATGGCAATTATGTCTCCGCTTTGAGCCTCCGCCACCTCCTGCCTTTCAATCCCCGCGCTTGTGTATAGTTTCTGAACCCTAAAACTTCCCAGGGATTTTCCGTTATCCGTCAAAACTATTGGGTCTGCCTTTTTTAGAACCCCGCGGCTTATTCTTCCTATGCAAAGTCTTCCCAGATGCGCGTCATAATCAAGGGTAGATACCAGCATTTGAAACGGCTTGTCCGTGTTTAGCCCCGCGTTAGGAATTTCCGATAAAATTTCTTCAAAAAGCGGGGCAAGATCTCCTTTTGTGTGGCTTTGGTAGCTATCGGGCAGATCTTTAAACACCTTGCCGTCTTTGCCTACCCCATAGAGAACGGAAAAATTTAAATGGGAGGGGTCATCCGCCAATTCAAGAAACAGGTTTTCCGCCTCGGCCAGAACCTCCCTGGTTCTTTGGTCTTTTCTGTCAATTTTATTGATTAGAAGGATAATTTTTAGTTTTTGTTCTAACGCCTTCTTAAGCACGAATTTTGTTTGCGGCATTGGTCCCTCGGCCGCGTCAATCAAAAGAATTGCCCCATCCGCCATATTCAGCACCCGTTCAACCTCGCCGCCGAAATCAGCGTGTCCCGGGGTGTCTATAATATTGATCTTAACGCCTTTGTAAAAAACAGAGGTATTTTTGGCCAGGATCGTGATTCCCTTTTCTTTTTCCAAATCATTGGAATCCATGATCAAAACCTCGTTCATTTCCTTTTGATTTTCCCTGAACGTGTGCGTCTGCTTGAGCATGGAATCCACAAGGGTTGTCTTGCCATGATCAACATGGGCGATGATTGCTATATCCCGTATCTGCATATTTAAAAAAAAGACACGATTCGCGTATCTTTCAAGCAGGACAATTATATCACATGCCTGAATGAGAATAAAACTGCCGGGCCGGATGAACGAACTCACACTACTGACACGTAGATAAAAGAAGTTTGCATTGTTGAAAGGGATTAAGATTTTGTAATTGCCAGGTATCAAAAAGAGAAGTAAGGATTGCTTTTGTTTCTGACCCTTTGGGTGT
>JAMCTM010000011.1 GCA_023379465.1 Patescibacteria group bacterium | reverse complement strand
GTTGCGAATTTATTTGCGCTTCTTAAATTATTTGTTTCACATAATACGTACAAAAACTTTGTTCAGGATTATAGGGATAAAAAAATCAGGTATGTTCAGGTAAAAGAGGTTCTGGCAGAGGCAATTTATAAAGAATTAAGGCCGTTTCAGGAGAAACGAAAAGAATTTGAAAGAAATCCTAAGCTTGTGGATTCAATCTTGGATAATTCTCTTGTAAAATGTCATCAAATCGCGGAGGAGACAATGGCAGAGGTAAAAGATAAGATGGGATTGTGATATACTATATTTTTATGAAAAACGGAAAGGCAAACCAGACAAATCACAAAATAAATCATAGAAAGAAAGCCGTAAAATTAAGATTTGATTTCTCCTGGAAAAATATTTTGCTTTATTCCTTTTTGGGGTTTTTTCTGCTGTTTATTCTAATTGGCATGAACCAGCCGTTTCAGGAAATCAAAACCGTGCCTATTTCAACAGTTGTAAAAGACGTTCAGAACGGCCAGGTGAAGGAGATTTCCGTTTCCGACACAAAACTGACAGTTACCCTAAAAACCGGAGCAAAGGTTCAGTCTTTTAAAGAAGCAGGCTCTAATATTTATCAAATTCTTAAAGACGCCGGTATTTCCAAACAAAATCTTAACAAAACAAGTATTCTCATAAAAGACAATTCGGGTCTTAACAACTGGATTAATATTTTATCCTCTATTCTGCCGGTTATTCTGATGGTCGCCTTTTTCTATTTTCTGTTTCGCCAGGCAAGGGGGGCGCAGGAGAGCATTTTTTCCTTTGGCCAGTCAAAAGCGAAACTTTTTGGCAAGGACATGCCGCGGGTTACATTTGCCGATGTTGCCGGGGTTGATGAGGCAAAGCAGGAGCTAACGGAAATTGTTGATTTCTTAAAGCATCCGCAAAAATATCGGGCGATGGGGGCGCGGACTCCCAAGGGGGTTTTGATGGTTGGGCCCTCGGGAACAGGAAAAACCTTACTGGCCAGAAGCGTTGCCGGAGAAGCGGGCGTGCCGTTTTTCTCGATGGCCGGATCGGAGTTTATGGAGATGCTCGTGGGAGTTGGGGCCTCCGTAACAGGGGATACGCCGATTCTTATTCAAGAAAACGGAAAAACCAACCTTTTGCCGATTGGAGAATTTGTTGATAAGTTTTATAAAAATGAAACCCACGAAGGAATTGTCTCAATTAATAATTTTTATACATTGGGTTTTGATAAAGAGGAGAGAAGCGGATTTTATGGTTACAGAAATGGGAAAATGCAGACTATTAAAAACTCTTCTTTTAAAAAAATTTCATCAATTTTTCGCCATAGGGTTAATGAAATCTACGAGATTCATTATTTAGGAGGCGTCATTAAAGCAACAGCGGACCACAGTATTTTTATAAGAAGAAGCGGTAGGATTTTATCAATAGCTACAAGAGATCTTAAAAAAGGAGATCTTTTAGTAGAATTGCCTTTGAATATAAGGTTGCCGTATCTAAAAGGAGAGAGGCAACGGCATAAAATTATTTCTCATAAATTTACAGGAGCATCTGTCAATTTAGTACTTGATGTTTGGAACGATGATTCAATAGAGATAGAAAAATATAAATTTGCAACCTCACAAAAAGGACTGATGAGTCAATATGCAATTGCTTCTCAAATAGGTGTATCTCAAGCAACAGTTGGCCATTGGCAAAACAATATTTACTCGCCCCAAAAATTAAGTAAAAAATTAGTAAAACTTCATTTACCCGATAAGGTCTTACTAGCGCCTACCCTGATGAGGCTTTTTGGTTATTATACTGCTGAAGGCAGAGGAACAAACAGTTTGGAATTTACTTTTGGGGCGCATGAAAAGTATCTTCATCAAGACGTAATTTCCTCGATGCGGGAAATATTTGGCATTGAACCGGTTCTTCGCGAAACCCAAGATAACTCCTTAAAAATTATTTATTACTCCGCTCACTTGGGAAGGTTTTTTGCCAGACACTGTGGTAATGGAAGTCATAATAAACATATTCCTGAATTTCTGTGGGATTTGCCGCAGGAGTATTTTTTTGAGTTTTTGCGGGGATATTGGGAGGGAGATGGATACAGAACTAAAAGCGGCAAATTATCCATGACCTCTTGCTCAAAACAACTTATCCTGGAGCTTTCCTGGCTTTGCAGTATGCATGGGATAAAAGTTGGAATAAAACATTCAAGGCAAAAAGCCGGGCGGGTGATCAAAAATAGAAATAAACCGTTGCCGGGCGGGGACTATTGGAGTCTCATTATCGGCAAAACATCCGATCCGTTTTTAGATAAAGATATTAAGTCTTCCAATCAATTTAAGCGGGCGATTGTCAAAAAAATAGTAAAAAAACCATACAAAGGGTTCGTTTACGACCTCTGCGGGGTAGAAAACGAAGCATTTTTTGGAGGAGAAAAACCAGTGCTTCTCCATAACTCCCGCGTTCGGGATTTATTTAATACCGCCAAGAAATCTCAGCCGGCGATCATTTTTATTGACGAGATAGACGCGATCGGAAGACAAAGAGGGGTCGGTTTAATGGGGGGGCATGACGAGCGGGAACAAACCCTAAACCAAATTTTGGTTGAGATGGACGGTTTTTCTCCAACCGAACAGTTGGTGGTAGTCGCTGCAACTAACAGACCCGACGTTCTTGATCCAGCGCTTATCCGGCCCGGCAGATTTGACAGGCGGGTGGTTCTTGATTTGCCTGATGTGGAGGGAAGACGGGCTATTCTGGCTATTCACGCCAAGGGAAAACCATTTGAGGAAACTGTTGATTGGGAAAAAGCAGCCAAGAGGACGGTTGGGTTTTCCGGGGCGGATCTGGAGAATATGCTTAACGAAGCGGCGATTCTGGCGGCGCGCTTTAATAAAAAAGCAATAGACATGAAGGATTTGGAAGAGGCGGCTACCAAGGTAAAACTTGGACCTGAAAAAAGAAGACTTCAGTCGGATCAAGACCGTAAAATGACTGCCTATCATGAGGCAGGCCATGCCTTGGTTTCCTGGCAGATGCCGCATATGGATCCCATCCATAGAATATCCATTGTTTCCCGCGGTTTATCTTTGGGTCATACCATGATGGAGCCCACAGAAAGGGTGCATGAAACAAAAACCCATCTTTTAGAGCAGGTTGCCGTTATGTTGGGAGGACGGGCCGCTGAAAGTTTGGTGTTTAACGAGATGACAACAGGCGCCTCCGATGATATTGCCAGGGCAACCGAGGTCGCCAGAACCATGGTAGTTGAGTACGGCATGAGCGATTTGGGCCCGATTAACCTGGATGGGGAGAGGCGCCCCTTTTACGAACAGGCTACTTTATCGCCCGACATGGCATCAAAGGTGGATTCTCAGGTAAAAAGGATAACGGACGAGGCGTACAAAATTGCTGCCTCGGTTCTTCAAAAATTAACCAAAAAACTGGATTTGCTGGCCGGGGAGCTTTTGAAAAAAGAGACGATCGAGGCGGAAGAGTTCGAAAGGCTGATCGGCCCGAAAATTACTACCTCCAATTCCAAACTGGTTCTGGCCACTATTAAAGCCTAAGAAAAGCCCAGTGCCATTGCATTCTAAAGAATTAAAACGCACAAAAAGAGGAATTATCCGAAGATAATTGGCAGTAAGAAGAAGTTTTTTGCCCTCTGTTACCCGTTATGCATACACATAGGCTTTTTGCACGTC
>JAMCTM010000010.1 GCA_023379465.1 Patescibacteria group bacterium | reverse complement strand
CGAATCGTCCATAGTAATTTGCATGACACCAGTTAGTATGGCAATTCGCGTTCTTTTTTACCAGATGATTTGTCTCATCTTTCGGTTAGGTAATCGTTTCTCTACAGTATCATTTTGTATTAGGTAAGACTGGGTGTTGACTTCTGTACACCTTTGATGTATTCTGTACAGATAGAAACACCCCAAAGGAGGTGAGACGCGCTAAGCGAACCTATGACCCAAACAATGAACGTTACCGACGTCCGCCAGCAGTTCAGTAAGCTCTTGAACCAGGTCTACCGGGGAGAGAGCCGCGTGGTAGTGGAGAAAAGCGGCATTCCCGTGGCGGGTATCATCTCCGCCCGGGACATGGAGCTGTTCAAGGAACTCGAAGCGCAACGGGAGGCAGATTTCCAAGCGCTCTATCGAATCGGTGAAGCCTTTAAGGGGCAAGCGGTGGAGGAACTGGAGCGGGAAGTTGCGAAAGCTGTCCAGACTGCCCGGCAGGAGCGGCGCAAGGAGAGCGGAACTGCTCGGCAGGTATGATCACGGCGGTGCTGGACACGAACGTCCTCGCCTCCGGTGTCGCCGGTCTCCTGCTCGCTGGCAGCGTTCCTGGCGCCTTACTCCGCCGCTGGCACGGCCGTGCCTACCAACTCATCGTTTCCGAACACCTCTTGGCTGAACTGACCAGAACCTTGACGCAGCCCTACTTTGCTAAGCGCCTCACACCAGAAGACCAGACAGCGGCCTTGCGCCTGTTTCGGCGCCAAGCGCTCCTCACTCCTCTTACCATCCCCGTCCAGGGCATCGCCACCCACCCCGAAGACGACCTCATCCTCGCCACCGCCCTCTCCGGCCACGCGGAGTATCTCGTGACAGGAGACCGTAATCTCCAGGATCTTAAGGAATACCAGGGAGTGCGGATCCTCAGTCCCCGCCAGTTCCTTGACCTCCTCGCCAGAGAGAAAACATCCTGACTGTTTCCTGTCTCACCGCTTATCCTCCCCTCCATTTTACTTAATAAAATTTGTCAGGCTATATATAGGAGTAATAACCGAGATTATCATAACTGGAATACCGATAACTGCCGCTACTATCCCCACGGCAAGCAGGATTTTGGCTTTTTTCTTTTGTGTCTCCATGAGTACGCCTGCTTGCTTTTGCTTACCCATAAGCACAATACCATAAATAATCTGCGCCAGCGCGATTACAATAATTACGCCTACCGGTACATAACCCATTATTGGGTTGTATCCGCTGTACCCGCCCGTATTCAGATTTTTATATAGCGAAACTTCCCCGGGTACTACTGTAAAAGCCATAATAAGAGGCTCTATTGAGTCAAGAAGACCTAAGATTATAAGAACTAGCGGTAAATGACCGCGTTTGCCTTGCTGATTTTGAGCATATTCCGCCCGAGAGATAGCTGGTGTCGGATTAGGAGGAGCTGGCTGAAATGACGGCTGAACGGGTTGAGTCTGCTGGGCAGAAGTATCTATTGCGTTATCCATGATAACAGTATTTCAAAAATAAAAAACAAAGGCAAATTAATTCACGGCTGGCTGTTTATTCATTTTCCTCGGGTGCCAAACCGAATATTTCGGGGTTGGTTTTGAGGTTTTGCTTTTCGGTTTCCCAGCCCGCGAGTTTGGGATCGGAGTTAATTCTTTCTTCAAATTGTCTCTGAAGCTTTCTGTATATTCTTTGAGTGATAGCGTATATTCCAACATCAGGGTATTGCTCCCTGGCCAGTTGTAATTTGGCCCATCCTAGAGGATCTTCTGAGGGATGCGCCATGATTTCATAGCCAACTACTCTTCCGTTTGAATCTTTTAGGACAAAGTCAATATTAAAACTTGTTCTTCCCGTGGGAAACATTCCCCTCATCTGCTCGGGAACAGCGAGATTAAGTCTTTTATGCCGATAATACTCCGTACCCACATGTCTTAGAACACGGGCAATATTTGCTTCCCAGGCGGACTGAGCAAATCCCACATCCCATCTTTCACCGGAGATCGTAGCTAGTCTCTCGGCATGTCTTTTTCTATACTCAGGGTCTTGCCATCTTCTTGAAAGCTCCTGTCTTAATCCCTCAGCCCGCCTTTTCCTAAACTCAGGATCCTGTTCTCTTCTTGAAAGCTCTTGTCTTATTGCCTCAATATGTCTTGCCCTAAACCCGGAATCCTGCCATTTTTGTCTTAGTTTCTCAGCTTGTCTTGCCCTAAACCCGGAATCCTGCCGGTTTTGTCTTAATCCCTCAGCATTTCTTTTTCTGAATTCAGGATCCTGCCATTTTTGCTTTGTTCCATCAGCCTGTCTTTTTCTGAATTCAGGGTCGTGCCAGAGTTCTTTTGTTGCCTCAGCATGTCTTTTTCTATACTCAGGGTCTTGCCAGTTTCGTCTTAATCTCTCAATCTGTCTTTCCCGGTACCCAGAATCCTGCCAGATTTGTCTTGCTCCATCAGCCTGGGTACGAAGAGAAGCGCCGCACTGGCTTAGTATCTTTGTGAGAGGTTCTCTTGATATTCCTGTCTCTGCGGCCAGGGTTCTCGCACTTGTTCCTTCGAAGTACCTATCCAGAAGATAAGCCAGTATTCCTCCTGTATCCGCGTGCTCCTGCTGAAGACGCTCAAGGGCGCTTCGTGTGGTAGGTCCTATTCCCTTAAGAGCACCCAGAGAAGGAGGTAGAACAGTATCCTGGACGCCTCCTGTATCCTTTATTCCCTGCTGCTGTGTAGGTTCAAATTCTTTTGACATATAAACTATATACCACACTATAAGATATATTGCAAGGGGCGTCAAACGAGACATCAAACAAACTTAGTTTAATCACATCTGTAAGATCTAAAAGAAATTGTCTTGAATATGCCGCGCCATTCCTACCCCCGAGATGAATTCGAAATTTGACAAATCTTAAGATTCACAGTATATTAAAATTATGTTAAAGAATATAGTCTCAATTGAAGAATTCAGAATCAATTTAGCCGATCTTGTTGGTCGTGTTATGTATGGAAAAGACAAAATTATCATTAAAAAATATAAGCGTGACGCGGCAGTCCTTTTAAGCATGGAAGACTACGAAAGGCTTCTTGATCCCACAAAACGCCTCACTAAATCTCAATGGAATTATGTAGCGCGAAAGCTTGACAGTATTCGGACAAATATTCCTGAAGCTGATCCTGACAAAATTCAAAAAGAGATTGATCTGGCTATACAAGAAGTACGAGCTGAACAAAAATAACAATGCATGATTCGGGCGGTTTTAGACACAAATATCTTAATTAGCGCATTAATAACCAAAAAATCTTCCGCTCCTCTAAAGCTCTACAAAGCTTTTACGGAACAAAAATTTCTGCTGATAACATCTCCTTCAATTCTTACCGAAGTTGAAGATGTTATGAACAGGAAAAAGATAGCGAAACTCCATAAGCTCAGCCCAAGACAACGAAAACAAATCATGGAACAACTTCTTACTTTGTGTTATGTAACGCTTGAATCACCAAAAGCGGATAAAGTTATTATTGAAAGAGATCCGAACGACGATAAGTTCCTTTATGCCGCTTTTGAGGCGCATGCCGATTATATTGTAAGTGGAGATGACGATTTATTGGATCTTGGAGAATATAAGGGTATAAAAATAGTTACTCCGAACGATTTTGCGGCAATTTTAGATTAAGATTTAAGATCTTTTCAGGCTAGCGCGGCAGAATATTCTGGGGAGCGTCTAGGGCAATAGCATGGGTACAGGCGGAGAAATTGCCGTTAATAATAACTCTTTTATTTTCGTAGCTTGTAACGTCAAGACCGGGATTCTTGACAACGGTTACGGTATCGCCGTTTTCCTCCAAAAGGAGGGTCCAGTCCCGCGCGACAAGCTCATTTCGACTTTGCGGCCTTGGCATAACCGGAAGAAAGGCTAAAAGCGATTGCCAGGAGATACTGGAATCCTGCTTAGGGACAAGCACCTTAAACGATTTAAGGATGCCGACGTGCGAAGTAAAGTAAGGGGTACAGTCTGTTTGCGCCCTGCCCAACTGAAAAACAGTAAATAAAACCAGGGGAAGGGCTAAAAGCGGGATGGTGAAATGAAGGCTTACCGGAATCCCCTGCCTGTTTTTAATCTGTTCAAGAATCTGGGTAATTCTATGGAGGGGATTGGTGATTTTAACATCAACTAGGGTAGTGTCGTCTGAAGAATCAGAGGTTTTGAAAAGCTGAGCGATGCCAGGAGAACCTTGCTTTTGCGTCTTTTTGCTGAATCTGCCCTGACTATCGTGCAGAGGATTTGGCATGATAATACCACTGTAAGGGATCGGCGGAGAAATTGCAAGGGAAGTTCATAGACCTAGGCAAAGAGGCGTAGTTCACGGCTGACGACTGGCTTGATACCAATTTCGTTAATGATCTCGGGGTTTATTGGCAATCTCTCAAGCGATCTTGGCTCAACTTTGATTGCTCCGGAGCCATAAGATTTTCCGACCAACTGTAAGTTTGAAATTATATTTGGGTGCTGTAAAATCTGCCAAAGCTTCTCTACATATTCTTGATCGTTGGAACGAGGATAAACACAAAGAAAGCCGGTGAGAGGAACAATACCCGCTTCATTTTTGATAAATCGAGCATTACGCCGTCCTAAATATGCAAAAAGAAACATTGGCACTTCTCTTACTTCCATTTTGTACCAAGGCTGTCGCGTGGAAATTAAAGCACGCTTGGCGAGGCCGCTTTTTTCTCCCTCTTGAATATAATTTTTCACTGCCTCGGGCATATCTTCCCATCTGATACCGTTCGGAAAGAAAAGCAGAGTCGGCCGTCCTTTTTCCTCAAGTTTCTTTATGGTTTCTTTTGTAATAAACGCTTCTTTGACATCTCTCGTCCTGCCGATGGCGGGCAAAAAGAATTTTTCAGGGATTTGCAGGGTTTTTACTTGTTCTTTTGTAAGAAAGAAAAATTCATTTGCGCCAGTGGCAATACCACGCATTACGCGGGCAAAATCGGCGAGCGTAAATTCAAAATGGTGGTTTTCGAGCGGCTTCCGGGAAAGTCCTACAGATAATGCTTCTTCTAAACTGCGGCTGTAAATCTCCAGGCCATCGAAGTTACCATCGGCAAGATCATTTTTGAGAAAACTAGATAATCCTCGGCTTTGCGGCTCAAGACAACGAACCCATTTTAATTTTTCTTGCGGTTTATCACTCCTTATCAAGAAAATAACGGCGTTCGTATCAACGCCAGGGAATGGTGTCGCTTTGCGGTCAAAGGTAATAACCCCATCAATACGAAACTTTTTTGAAATCCAACTCCAAAGTTTTTTTGAAAAAACACCCTCGCAGGTATCGGCCGGCATAATGAACGCTAACCGCCCATCTTTATCAAGCAAACTCAATGCTTGTATCAAAAAATAAATATGAAGCCCCGCACGCCCATCCAAAGTATCGCCAATGTTAAGTAAACTTATTTTGCGAAAACGGTCTTTCTGTTCTTGTGAGAGACGATGGTGGCGGATATAAGGAGGATTCGCAATGATTGCCTTAAAAAGTTTTTTGGGCGGATTGAGAATAAAATCCCGTACTTCTAATTGAGCATCACTATCAAAAATTCCTTCTTCCTTAGCTTGCGAAATGATGCCTGGGTCAATATCCATTCCAAAAAACTTTTTCTTTGGAGAGATTTTTTTTAGCGCAGTATAGAATGCTCCCTTTCCCGCTCCGGGGTCAAAAACTAAATCGGCGTTGCGCGAGACGTAGGCCGCCATTGCTTCTGCAACCCAGTCAGGAGTCCAAAATTGTCCCTTATCGCGCAGTTTTTCGCGCTCATCCCATTGCGCAGGCAGTTTTTGCCGAGTTACTGTTTTCATAGAGAGTCCAAAACTTCGATAGCTTCTTTACGAATCTTCAATTTCCCGCCGTCGAATTTTACATAAGGCAGAATGTGTTTGGTATTCCTCTCGACGTATGCCGAGACGAGCTTCGGTTCTTCGACAGCATCTCCAAGCGGATATCCGTAACGATAGTAAATTTTGTAGATCGCTTTCTTTGTTGTAGCCCCGCCCGGAGCTTGAAAGGTTTGAATGGTCGGCTCAATCAGCCCATCATTTATCAGCCGCTCTGCTTCATCGAGAGGAATACCAAATGCTTGATCGTAAAACACATGCCAGACGTGAATTGGTATACGATTTTGATCTTGCCATTTCTTTAACGGCTCGCGATCTTCTTCCTTAATGATGATTGTTGGTAATACCGCTGTCTTTTTTAATCCAAGTTTCCCATTCAATCTTTTTTGAGCCGAAAATTCTGCCGCATAATCCGGCATTTTCTTTGATTTCCACAAACTATTTTCGCACTCAATCGCGGTAACAGCTTTGGCGAGCAGTGGTTTTAACTTATCTTCCTGAATAAACGGCAACTCCTGAACTCCGCCAATGGTTTTTAAAAATTTATCAATTCCGTCTTTATCGTCTTTTTTGAAAATAAGTAAATCCGGTCTTTTAATGTTTCCAAGTCCCGCCGCTTCTAATCGTTCGAAATAAAGCTCAAATGCCCGAACATCACATGTTGGCGCGGTTCCGCTTGGCCCATAAGGAATGGCAAAATATCCGCCATTTTCATTTACAGCCTCAATCAGACGATTTTCGCTCCACACGCCTTGCGACCAACGCATCAAAAAGTCGCTTCCCCGAAGGCGGCGGGGATTTAGCAAAAAGTCAGCCCAAGGGAGTAGCGGGAAATCTTTCAATTCCAAAGCAACATTCTCTTTGGAGACGCTCAATACTTTTTCAAACGGATGAAGATGTTTACCCATAGTATTTCGTAACTTATCAAATGAAACACCGAATGCGCCGGCAATTTTCATAGGTATGGTAGCTACTGTAAGGGATCGGCGGAGAAATTGCAAGAGGTTCAACCATCAGCCTCACCATTGATGGTACCATTGATGGATGGTGATGGTGATTAGATTGATTTGACGCCATAATCACCATCACCATCGGGACTCTTTTATGCCACCATGGGGCAGTTGATGGTGATGGTGAGGCTAACGGGATAAGAGATTGAGAAAAGACTGAAGAGACGAAGGCAGAGGACTTTCGAAGGAAACCATGGCTTGGGTTTTTGGGTGAAAAAAGGAAATCCTGCCGGCGTGCAGAAATAATCTGGGCAGGAATTCGCGGTCTTCCCTGACGGTTTTTCGCCCCGCGTAAAGGGAATCGGCAAAGATAGGATGGAGCAAATATTTTAAATGAACCCTTATCTGATGTGTTCTGCCTGTTTGGGGATAAAGCTCAAGAAAGGTTAAATCTTTCTGCGAATTTGAAACTTGAAATTTGAAATTTGAAATTACGCGGTAGCGGGTTTGCGCTTCCCTCCCCCCAGCCAGCACCCCGAAGCGCTTTCTGTTCCACGGCAGTCTGCCGATCGGAACGGATATTTCGCCTGTCGCGGGCTCCACCTTGCCGTGCGCTAGGGCAAGATATGTTTTTTTAACCATTCTTTCTTTAAACTGGCGCGCAAGATTAATAAAAGCCTCCGGGGTTTTTGCCGCCAAAAGAATTCCCGAAGTCTCCTTGTCGAGCCGATGGACAATGCCGGCCCTTTTATAAAAATCCGTCTCTTCGTCTTTTGAAAATTGCCGTGCGTCGCCAGAGGCTTTGCCGACGGCGCGAAAATTGAAAATTGAAAATTTTTGCTCCACCCAGTCCTGCACTGTTTTCTCCTCTTTTGTCGTATCGGATCTGTTAACGGTAATACCGGAGGGTTTATCTAAAACCAAAATATCCCCATCTTCGTAGATTATTTTTATGCTGTTCATCTCTTAAAAAAAGTTTTCTCCCTTATAATAAAAGGCAGAAGAGACGCTAAAAAAGTAATTAATAATAAAATGTTTTCTGCGTTTAGAAACACAATACCGCGGCCTGTCTGATCCTGAATAAAAACAACCGGACAAAACAAGAGGTAAAAAATAATCCCCAGGCTTAGGTCCTTAAACCCTCCCCTTCTCTGCCTCGGGATAAGATAAAGTAAAAAAACAAGGCATATAACAATTAAAAAAAACAGCTCTGCGAGCGAAAGAGGCGATGGCCTTTTTGGAAAAGACAGGACAAGCGAAACTAAAAAACTTATCGCGTAGGCAAATAAAAAAGAGGCGGAAAAAAAATCAAACATCCTCGGTCTGGGATTTTTAGCAGGCTTAAAGTAAAGGGTTATAAAAAGCGCCCCTCCCGCAAAAGCGCCAAAAAGAGAAAGCCCCGGGATATAGAAAGGAGAAACAAACGCAAACGGATTTATAAATTTAGGCTCAAAGTGAAATATAACATAAAAAACACGGGCCGAAAACAGGCAGGACAAAAGGAAAAGAAAGGCGCTGTTAAAAACCCTTTCCATGGTTATATTCTTTTTAAGAAGTAAAAAATCATCCCTGGACATAAGGAAGAGCGAAAAAAAGAAAACCAATAAAAAAGACAGCGCTTGAAAAAAAGTCTGCATAGTTAGGTTAATAAACGCCATACCCCCACCAAAAGTATGGCGATGCCAATGCCTTCTATCACCCTGGAGGCGCCAAACACATCCGACAGCCATCCCACCAAAATAATAGGCAGTATCGAGAATAAACCGGTTAGGCTGTTGAGCGCTCCGTAGACCTTTCCCCTGAATTCTTCCGGGGTTTTCTCCTGCAGGAAGGTGTTGGAAGGAATAAAAATTAAGGCGTTTGAAACGCCTAAAATAAACGAGAGGAAAACCATAACATGCAGAATATTTTTTGTTCCGTAGGGAAATAAAAGAAAGGTGATTCCGGCCAGAAAAAGTCCGACTGTTGCGATTTTCTGCCTTCCGGCCAAATGAAAAAAATTACTCAAGATCAGGGATCCCGCGAGCATTCCCAAGGCCGCCGGGGTTATAAATAAAATGGGAAACCGGTTGATGGGAATATCTAAAACCTGTTTAACATAGCCGGGCACAACCACGGCGACAATAAGAATAGTTGTCTGCAAAAGCGTCAGAAGAAACAAAGAGCGGTATATTTCCTTAGTGCGGGCTATAACCTTAAATAATTGCCCTATCTCAAATTTAACGGTCTTGGACAAAGAGGGGTAATCGGATCTTCCGCTTGGATTGTCTTGGATCAAAAATATAAAGACCGAGGCGGCAAAAAGAAGCAAAGACAAGATAAAAAACGTGTTTCTTGTCCCCAAGAGAATAAGAAAAGGCCCAGAAAACGCATAGGCAACCAATATGGAGCCGTATACGCCCAGGCCGAACAAGGCGTTGGCGGGAAGAAGCAGGTTTTTCTTAACCACCAGGGGAATCATGGGAGATTCCGCCGGAATAAAAAATTGGGTGGCCATGGATATAAAAAAAGACAGCAAAAGAATCAAGGCAAGATTGGCATGAAACAAACTCAAAAGAAGAAGCAAAAACGCCCTGATAATATTCACGCTGAAAAGCACGGTCTTTTTATTCCATCTGTCAACATAGACCCCGGCGATTAAGCCGAATATAATTGCCGGGACCGTGAATGATAAAACAATACCGGAGACCGCGATACTTGAGTTTGAAATGGAATAGGCAACGACAATAAGGATAAAGCTCATCATGTTGAAGGCGAATTGAGAAAAAAGTTCCGCGATCCATAAAAAAAGAAACGGACGCGAAGAAAGTACCCTAAATATGCTGTTATTCATTAAACTCAAGATTAAACCTTTTCGCTGTAAGATCCTGTGCGCGTGTCCACGCGAACGCGGTCGCCTGTCTTAACAAACAGAGGAACCCTAACCTTTATATTATTTTCCAATAAGGCATCCTTGTAGATATTGGTGGCGGAATTTCCGCGAAGCGACGGCCCTGTCTCGGCAACTTTTAGCTCAACCTTGGGAGGCAGATTAATCTCCAGGGGTTCCCCCACAAGAAAACTGATGGAATAAGAATTTCCGTCTTTTAGATACTGCCCCCCGTCAAACTTGTCAAGGGGAAGAGAAATCTGTTCAAAGCTGACGGGATCCATAAAAAACGCGTCCTGATTGTCCCTGTAAAGAAACTGAAGGTCTTTTTTTTCTATGGAAAGATTGTCAACCTTGGCGCCGTTAATAAAACTTTTTTCCGTTATTGAGCGGGTTTTGACATTCCTAACCCTAACCTTAATGTTGGCGCTGCCCCTGCCCATTTTGATGTGCTCATAGGAAATGACCTGATAGATGCCGGCCTGATCCTTAAATACGGTGCCGTTTTTCAAATCTGTTACGGAAATCATAGTATGATTTATGAGTCACGAATTATGAATTATAAATATTATTGTCCGTTTCTTACTTCGCTTTTCGCCTGACCCTGATTAGCCCCGAGGAGGCAATTACCCCGACCCCCCGCTTTTCCAATTCATCAAGAAAAATATTCGCGCCGATTGAATCGGCCGCCATATGGCCGCAGTCAATAACATTGATATGAAGTTTCCTAAGTTCCAAAACAGCGTCCTCCGGCACATGCATCTCAACGATTGTTCCAACCCCGGCCTTTGCCATCTCCACGTAAAGCTCCTTGGAAGGATTAGTGCCGCCGGTAAAACCGACAACCACCTTGCCCGTCCTTCTTTTCTCCGAGCCCGAAACAATAAAAGGACCCGCCTTGCCTTTGCTGCTTTCGACAAATTCCGGAATTTCATTTAGATAATCCAGGATTTCTCCGACTGTCTCAAATTGTCTTTTTTTAAGAGAGGCTTTTATAAACTGGTTGCCAAGATTATCCCAAATAGTATGCAGTGCCAAAAGCGGAATCCCCAAAAGCCTGGCGGCGTCAACCGCCTGGGAATGATTAAGCGGGCTAAAGCGCCTCTTAACCGCTTCTTTTCTTTCGTCAAAAAGAGCATGGGCAACGTTGACCGGCACCCCCGCCTCCTCGAACATCTCAATCTGAATATCCATTACCTCTTCCAGGCTCGCCAGGGCATGACCCGAGGGATGATGAGAAATCAAAAGATCAATCTTTGCTCCTTTTTGGTTAAGCCGATCTGTCAAAAGCACCTCCGAGGCCTCCGCGTCAATTCCCGCCATAACTTTTTGGATCTTCATTTTGGGATCGCCAAACAGAATCCGTGAATCGGAATAGGGGTTTCTAAAGGATTCCCGGTCGGCATATTTTTTCTTTTTAGGAGGCATCTGCTCGTAATCCTTTTTGGCCATCTCAAGAAGTTTTTTGACCCGTTTCTCTCCCCGCGGATCGGCCTTAATACCCATGTTAAGGGCCAGATCGTAGATTTCTTGAAGTGTCATAGGTAACAGTATATAATATGTAAATATAAAATGCAAAAGCGGGAATTATCAAAAATTCTTTAGAATTTTTGAAGAGGAGCGTCCAACGAAAAGCTAAAATTGTGAACGAAGTGAACAATGAAGGCATAAAGTTGAGACGCGACGAGGGCAAGTGGCGGAATGGTATACGCTGTAGTCTCAAAAACTACTGGTCCAAAAGGAGCAAAGATTG
>JAMCTM010000009.1 GCA_023379465.1 Patescibacteria group bacterium | reverse complement strand
TGGTGACGCCCCTTGGGATTTAAATACCTGGGATTTATTTGAGACGCATGCTGGTAAAAAAGTTGCTATCCTGCATTGGGGTGAATGCTGGTCGTGCGGTGATTTTAATTATCAGAAAAATCAATACAATACGGTTAGAAGTAGGGGAGCTATTCCTTTTGTCGATTGGGGTCCTACAGGGATTAAATTATCGAATATAGCAAGTGGCGCAAATGACGCTTATATCACGTCATGGGCTCAGCAGGCGGCTGCTTGGAAAAATTCTTCAAACCAGAAAAACCCCTTATTTTTACGTTTTGCCTGGGAGATGAACGGAAGTTGGTTTGATTGGGGTACGGCGCAGGGTAACCCGCAGGGCAATACACCTCAGGATTATATTAACGCCTGGAGACATATTCATGATATTTTTACTCAGCAGGGTGCAACAAATGTCACTTGGGTATGGTGTCCCAATACAGAATTTACAGGCAGCGTTCCCTTAGCCCAACTTTATCCAGGAGATACTTACGTAGATTGGACTTGTATAGACGGCTACAATTGGTCGCAATTGCAAAACAATCCCTGGATGACTTTTTCCCAGGTTTTCCAGCAAACTTATACCGATATTTTAAAAATTGCTCCGAGTAAACCAATTATTATCGGGGAAACAGCCTCGTCCGAACTTGGAGGTTCAAAAGCCACTTGGATTACAGACATGTTATCGACTCAACTTCCAAATTACTTTCAAAATATAAAAGCATTTTTATGGTTTAACTGGAATACAGATAATGCCGATTGGGTTATAGAAACTTCCTCTTCCTCGCAAAACGCGTTTAAAAATGGCATAAGTTCGTCTTATTATGCGACTAATAATTTTGCCAATTTCAATACTAATCCGATTCCTCCTCTTGATCAATCGATTACGGTAACTCCTACGCTGACACTAACACCGACTCAAGCCATTTTGAAAGGAGATGTCAACGGCGATAATAAAGTAGATTCTAAAGATGTGGTTCAAGTTTTAAATAATTACGGAACTACATCAGGCTATCCGTTAGATCAGTTTGCTGACGGTAAAATTAATTCTTTTGACCTTGTAGTCGTCGTAGATAATATCATTTCCCCGTGATATTCAATAGTAGGTTTCTTGCCAATGGGGATCAGTCATTACGGTAAGATCAAGATAGACTTTTTTGTTAATGGCAAGAGCGATTTCTTTTCTGGCATAGCTTCCGATCTCTTTAATTCTTTTTCCCTTAGCTCCGATAAGCATTTTTTTGTAACGGTCTTCTGTCGTCAGGATTCTGGCTTTTATATAAGTCACGTTACTGCCTCTTTCGGCGATACGGTCGACTATGGCAGTTGTTGTGTAGGGTATTTCTTCACCCATAAGAAGGAATACTTTTTCCCTAATTAATTCCGCAATGTAAGTTTTGCTGTCAAGATTTAAAAGAGGGTAACCGTCATTTGCTTGGTTACTTATTTCTTTATTTAACTCGGATTGTTTTTTTTCAGGCAGAAGCTCAAAGATTTTTTGCAAAAGAGGCTTAAGATGTAACCTCTTTAAAGCGGAAATTTGAAAAAAATAGGGTATTTCTTCTTCCAAAAATTTATATTGCGGAAGATAAGTTTTGTCTTCAACATCAACTTTATTAATGACTAAGATTTTAGGTTTATCAATTTTCCTTACGATACCAAGGACTTTACCTTCTTCAAAGTCACGGCGTCTTGTGTGATCAATCATGTAAATCACCAAGTCCACATTTTCACTCAGAGCTTTTAGGGCGCGCTGGTTTATTTTTTTTGATAATATATCTTTTGCTTTAAGGAAAATACCGGGAGTATCGACAAAAATGATTTTTCCCCTTTCATCCTCATAAACTGCTTTTATCGTAAAACGAGTGGTTTGTGGTTTAGGAGAGGTGATGGCGACTTTTTGTTGGATGAGATTATTTAAAAGAGTGGATTTTCCTACATTGGGCCGGCCTATCAATAAAACTTTTCCTTCTTTCATTATCACATATTATATCATTTATAGCACTTTTCCTTCTTTTTTTAGTTATATTTCAATTCGGGAAAAAAGATAGCCTCCGATAACCATAATTAAAGTTGTCAGTAAGGTTAAAATACCGATGTCTAAGGTTAGGCCGAAATGTGAAATACCGGTTAATGAACCGCGAAGACCATCAACGCCAAAAGTCAAAGGATCAATTCTCGTTATTATTGTCAGGAAAGGAGGAAGGTTATCAAGAGGGAAAAGCGCTCCCGAGAGAAAGAACAAAGGCATGACTAAAAGGTTCATAATAAGCTGAAAACCGTGAAAGTCCTCTAAGGTCGAAGCTATGGCGATGCCTAAAGCTGTAAACAACAATCCAATTAAAAGTGTAATGAATAAAAATACCGGAAGCAAAGCGATATTTGTTGGCCGAAAACCAATTAGAAGTGCAAGGAAAAAAACAATTACTCCTTGAAGGACTGCGATAAATGCACCTCCAAGAGTTTGTCCAAGCATAATCTCAAGTCTTGAAACAGGAGCAACTAATGTTTCTTTGAGAAAGCCAAATTGTCTATCCCATATGAGTTGAATACCAAAGAAAATACCTGTAAAGAGTATTCCTTGAGCGATGATGCCTGGCGCCAAAAAATCCATATAATTGCCGGCTCCTGCTTTTCTAAAGATAGGCCCTAAGCCAAAACCTAAGGCAATTAAAAAGAGAGCAGGTTGTCCCAAAGATCCAATTATGCGTGACTTGGATCGTACATAACGTTTTATTTGACGAAGCCAAAGGATATAGATTGTATTCATATATTTATTTAATGTCCTTTTCCTCTCCACATCTGTCTTCTCATCCTCAGTTCATCGATGGCCGATGATTTTTCTTCTCTAATGGCGTGTCCGGTAAGATTTAAAAATGCTTCTTCGAGAGAATTTGTCTTGGTTTTAACTTTTAAATCGTTGGCTGTTCCTTGAGCTATGATTTTACCATGATCCATCACGGCTATTCGTTCGGCTACCTTTTCCGCTTCTTCCATATAGTGTGTAGTAAAAAAAACGGTAATATTTTCTTTTTTATTTAAGTCTTTGACATAATTCCACATCTGATTTCTGGTCTGAGGATCGAGTCCGATTGTAGGTTCATCCAAAAAAAAGACGCTTGGATGATGAAGTAGACCTCTTGCTATCTCCAACCTTCTTCTCATTCCTCCCGAGAAGGTTTTAACAAGATCATTTTTTCTTTCCCAAAGTCCACTCATCTCAAGAAGTTCTCTCGTCCGTTTTTGCCTTAATTCTTTTGGCACATTATATAAGATTCCATGAAAATCCATATTTTCATTTGCCGTCAACTCTTCATCAAGACTTGGGTCTTGGAATACGATTCCAAAAGATTTCCTTACCCGATCTTGGCTTACGACAGGATCATCGCCGTTAATCAGTATTTTTCCGCTTGTCGGTTTAAGTAAAGTCGTCAGCATTTTTATGGTTGTGGTTTTGCCGGCGCCGTTTGGTCCTAAAAAGGCGAACACTTCACCTCTATTTACTTGAAATGAAATATTGTCGACAGCAGTAAAATGCCCGAATTTCTTAACCAAATCTTTGACTTCAATTATTTCTTCCGTTTTGTTTTCATGCTCCATAATTTTAAGATTTAATCATATTAATTTTTTAGATATTTGTCAAAAAAATTTAGAGTCCTTGTCATAGCGGTTTCATAAGCAGGGCTAGAGATATTGTGATCTGCTTTGGGATAAGTATAAAGTTCAACGGTTTTACCAATTGATTTTAATTTATCATAGAGATTTTGCGAAAATATTACCGGTACCTCTTCATCGGCTAATCCGTGATCTAATTGTATGGGAGCGGATATGTCAGAAAGAAAATAAGTTGGATCAATTGAATGCCAGAACTGCGGATTAGTTTGCAAAGTACCGTATTTGTTGAAAAGATTTTGCCTCTGATTATTTCTCAGCGATAATTCCCTTTGTGAAGGCGTATATGGTACTCTTCGATGCCAATTATTAATAAGGTCGTTATAGGATCCGACAACTCCTCCCCAAATCACGGCGGCTTTTATGTCTTTCGTGATCGTAAGTGACCTTAAAGTAATATTACCTCCCATGGAGTGTCCCCACATACCGATCTTATTAGTATTGACTTCTTTCATGCGTTTTACCGAAGCCAAAGCGTTCAAAACATCCACCGTGTATGCGGGAGAATAATAAGCTCCTTCTGGTTTACCCTCTGAGAAGCCGTTGCCGCGATAATCAGATTTAAAAACAACATATCCATGATTGGCAAGATCAGCAACATAGTCGATATACCTTTCTGTAGTCCGGTAAACTTCAGGAGCGATATAACCGTGATTAAAGATGATGGCCGGCCACCCGCCACTTGGTGGGTTGCCGTCTGGAATAGTTAAAAGTGCGTTTATTTTTAACCCATCAGAAATATATGAGGCTATATATTGCTTATAATTTGCACCAGGAGATAAGGTCTGTTCGATCACGATAACGCTTCCTTTATAAGATCTATCACGCATTGCCGCAATTGTCAGAGGATCAAGATTATTATTTTCTATATTCACTTTTTTTGATGTTTTTTCACTTTTATCAGGAGGAGACGACTGTTTTTTATGCCAAAAAAAATAGATTGCACCGATTAAGATTAGTGCTAATAAAAATAAAAGAGTCAAATTTTTTTTAGGCATAAAAAAAGGTGGGCCCACGAAATTTATTGTCGTGGGGCTCCACCTGTTAAATTTCTGAATACTGGATTTAATTGTATATTAGTAGCAGTCATTGTGCCGTCAGAGTTTTCTGTTCCGAAAGCACCTACTGTATCACCGACCTTAAGGTCATTTTTGGATGCACTTGATGTTCTAACATAATTAGTGGTTGCCGAGAGGACTACTATTTTTGTACTTCCATCCTGCATTTTAACCGTGATTGAATTAGCATCTTGGTTTAAAATGATCCCATCAACCGGTCTGCTTCTCGTCCCGTTCACCGCTCTTCCTTGAAATTGTCCTCCTTGTGCTCCTCCCTGTCCAAATCCGGAGAAACTATTTCTTCTTTGAGATTGTTGATAGTTGGAAAATTGCATGCCTGCAAAAAATCCGACAGCACCAACTATGACCGCGACTATAATTATAGTGACTAAATTATTTTTCATAAATTATCACCCCCGATCAATAAAATTATAAATTATTATTCATATCTTAGAGCTTCTATAGGTTGCAGATTTGAAGCTTTGCGTGCTGGGTACCAACCAAATAAAATACCGATTCCACCAGAGACTGCTATTGCTAAAATGACAGAAGATACAGTTACGGTAAAGGGTAAATTAAGGATATGCGATAAGATAAAAGATATACTAGCTCCAAGCGACATACCGATTAATCCTCCTGCAAATGTTAAAAAAATAGCTTCAACCAAAAATTGAGTGATAATAGTTCTTTTTTTTGCTCCCAAGGCTTTTCTTAATCCTATTTCTCTGGTTCTTTCGGTCACGGTGACAAGCATGATATTCATTATGCCGATACCTCCAACCAAAAGAGAAATAGCTGCAATTCCCCCAAGAAGCGCTGTAAAGGTACCAGTGATTTGGGAAGCGGTGTTTAGGATGTCATTTTGGGAAAAAATGGCGAAATCTGCACTTTGAGGATTATTTAATTTGTGTCTTGCTAAAAGAAAATAACCGATCTGATTTTCCGCATCTGTCATGACGTCTTGAGATTTCGCTTCAACTGCGATGCTTGATACATAGGTTATACCAAACAATTGTTTCTGGGCAGTTGATAAAGGAACGTAGATGATGTCATCCTGGTTTTGAAAACCAGATCCTCCCTTTGACACGGTCAGTCCGATTACTCTCAAAGACAATCCATTCACTCTTATTGATTTTCCGATAGGCGAAACTCCGTCTCCGAATAAATCTGAAGCGACTTGAGGACCAATCACGGCAACTTTAGTGATGCCGTCGACATCTCTCTGGTTTATAAATGTCCCCGAATCGATAGTGACTTTATGTATTTCCTCGTAAGAGGGATAAACTCCTATGATTTGTGTATTTGTATTATTTTTTCCTGCGGTTACCTGTGCGCGTCTTGAGAGTTCAGGAGAGACGCTTTTAATAGTATTTATTTGAGGGGAGGTCTGTAGGGCCAAAGCATCTTCAAGAGTGAGAGAGGTTGATCCTCCGATTGCTCCTCGGACTGCGCCTGAATTTTGAGATCCTGGAATGATTGTCAAAAGATTTGATCCCAAAGATTCGATTTGGTTTTGGACAGCCAGTTGACTAGATTGACCCAAAGATATAAGAGCAATAACGCTGCCTATACCTATTATTATTCCGAGGATCGCCAGCCCCGTTCTTAATTTATTTAAAGTTAAAGATCCGATGGCTTCTGATATTAATTCGCTAAGTTCCATATTATTTTTTTCTTAAATTTATTTTTGTTTGTTTACCGTTTTTTTCATCTTTGATAATTTTTCCGTCTTTAATATGAAGAATCCTTTTGGCATGGGCAGCAATATCTGGTTCATGCGTAATCATAACAATCGTATGTCCGTCTTCATTTAATTTTTGGAATATAGCCATCACTTCTTCTGCTTGGACACTGGCTATATTGCCGGTTGGTTCATCTGCTAAAAGTATGGCAGGATTCATAACCAAACCTCTAGCTATAGCTACCCTTTGTTGTTGGCCGCCTGACAATTGATTTGAGGTATGATACATTCTATCCCCGAGCCCAACGATTTCGAGGTAGTGTTTTGCTCTTTTAAGCCTTTCTTTTTTTGGAATACCGGCATATACCATAGGCAGCATGACGTTTTTTAAAGCGGCTGTACGAGGTAGTAAATTGTATGCCTGGAATATGAAGCCTATTTTTTGATTACGAATATCCGCTAGTTCATCATCAGACAATTTTGTAATATGTTTTCCGTCCAAAATGTAATCACCGCTTGTTGGAAGATCTAAAGCACCAAGAATATGCATCAAAGTAGACTTACCTGATCCGGAAGGTCCCATTATGGCGATAAATTCACCTTTATCGACTTTAAATGAGATATCCGAAAGTGCTACAGTTTCGACGGATTCCATCTTGTAAATCTTGCTTATATGCGAAATTTGAATCATAAATTTTTTTCATAGCTAATTAACGTCCTACCCTGACTGCTCCGCCAAATCCTCTATTTCCGAAGCTGCTGAAAGGGGACTGGCTGCTTTGGGTAGTTGTACCGTTCGAAATTATACTCGTGACAATGGTTTGGCCTTCGGTTAAACCTGAGGTTATTTCTGTTTGAGTATCTGAGGTAAGGCCTGTCCCAACAGCAACTTGTTGTAATTGTCCTTTTTGAAGAACTCTGACAACGGTTTGGTTATTTACGGTTTGTACCGCAGTTGATGGAACGAGAAGCACATTGTCTTTAGTAGCGACAATAATATCGGCATTGATGGCCATATTAGGTAGCACTTCGGGCACGGTTGTATCAAATTGAATAATGACTGGATAATTAGTGACACTGCTTGTTACGCTTCCTATGCGGTCAACAGTGACTATTTTTCCTGTAAATGTTTTATCAGGAATGCTGTCAAGCGTTAGAGTGGCCTTTTGACCCAATTTGATTTTATTGATATCGACCTCAGATACGTTAAAAGTTGCTAGAGGATTTTGTTCATTTTGAATAACAGCGATTTGTTGAGAAGAGATATTGCTATTGCTGCTATTTGTGGTTGATGAGGTATTACTGATAGTTATGCCGGGAAAAATAGTTAGGTTAGTAATGGTCCCATCCATAGGAGCTGTGATTTGTGACGATGTTAGTTGATATGTAACCCAGGCATTTTGTAAATTTGCAGAAGCTTGATTGACGACATTTTCTTGATTTTTATAATTTGCCTCAGACGCTAGCCAGTCATCTTGGGCTATATGGAATTCTGGTAGGGCTCTGTTTGATTCATTTGGACTTCCGTCAGAATTTTGATAAGTTGAGTTCGTGGCCAGATTAAAAAAAGTATTCCATTTATTAAACATGGTAGACTGGAGAGAATACTCTTGTGCTTGTGCGTTATTTAGTGAGGATTTGGCTGAAAGATAACTTGCATAGGCTTGTGTATTTCTTTGAGCTCCTAATTGGTCAAGATCGATTTCAGCTATAATATCGCCTTTTTTGACTTCATCTCCATCTTTCACGTTTATTTTAGAAATTTGCCCTGAAGCCTGAGTAAAAACATTGACAAAATTCGCACTCAAAACTTGACCAGATTCGGAAAGAGAAGAAACGATTGTCCCTTTCTCTACCTGAGATGTTTGATACGCTGCTTGTTTTTTAGCAAACGGATTTAGTCTTGATCCGATAAAAAGCAAAATTATGATTACGAGAGCTACGCTTATTATTTTTACCAAAAGCGAAGCTTTGACAAACCAAGCTCTAAGAGATTTTAAATATTTCATATCTTATCTTTATTTAAGGGTAAGTTTATATACTCAAGCTGAAAAGAAGCTGAATATATTGTTATTTTATCCAATAATCTCAGGATTAATTATATATAATTAATTTATTACTAGTTAAATATTCATATGCAACCATACTTTGGAAATATTGAAGAATTAACACAAGAGAACAGTTTTTTTAGACAGGTATTGTTTACAGGTGATCATTGCCAGCTAGTTTTAATGTCACTTAAAGTCGGCGAAGAAATAGGAGCAGAAGTCCATGCCAACGTTGATCAATTTTTCAGATTCGAATCAGGCGAGGGAAAAGTGGTGACAGGAGTAGGAGAAGAACACCTGGTCAAAGATGGAGACGTAGCAGTTATACCAGCTGGAACAAATCATAACATCATTAACGTCTCAGCTGATAAGGAGCTAAAACTTTATACCATATATTCTCCTCCCAATCATCCGCCTGGAACAGTTCACAAAACTAAAGAAGAAGCTATGTTAAAAGAAGAGCACTAATTGTTAGGTTGAATGAAAAATAACACATTTTAAATTATTGTTAATTTTATGAAAATACAAATAATCATAGGTACAACCCGTATTGACAGATTTAGCGAAACAGCCGCTCGTTATATTTATGGGGAGGCAAAAAAAAGAAAAGAATTGGAGGTTGAGCTTTTGGACCTGCGCGATTATCCGATGCCTTTTTATGAAGATTCAATTCCTCCGAAAATGTTAAAAGGCAAGTATACGAATGCCATCGTTAAAAAATGGGCCGGTAAAATCAGTAAAGGGGACGGATATATTATTGTGACCGGGGAATATAACCACGGTTATCCGGCGGTATTAAAGAACGCCCTGGATTATATTTACTATGAATGGGGCAATAAACCGGTCGGTTTTGTCGCCTACGGCAGTGTCGGAGGATCCCGCGCCATAGAACAGTTACGGCAGGTCGTAGCCGAACTTCAGATGACCTCCATAAGATCCGCAATTTATATCCCCTGGCCAATCTATATGGCAGCGAGAGAAAAAAAAGAAAATCCTTTTGCACCTTTAGCCTCATTGACCAAGGAATTCCTTGACCAGCTCACCTGGTGGACCAAGGTCTTGAAATCCGCAAGAGATGTACAATAAATCTTTTTACCTACTCAATTTGATATTCGAACCTACTTATTTTATTAATGAAAATAATAAAAATAGAATAGATGATGTAATTAAATATTGAGCTAAAGTTACTGGTTTTTTTAAGGAAAAATTTGATAAAATTTACTATAAGAAACATAAGATTAATAGCATCAGAAAGAACCAAGGTAAAAATTATTTTGGAAAATTAAGAATTGTGGTAAAAAAAGCACGAACTTTAATAGAAAGATAACTGGTTGGATAGAACGATTTTTTTTCAATGCGGGGTGGTGTAATCGGTAACACAGTAGCCTTTGGAGCTACCTACTCTAGGTTCGAGCCCTAGCCCCGCAGCAGTAACATGCTTTAGAGCATAAAGACAATCTAAATTAGTAAAACAACTTCGGATATTTTAACCCGATAATTCAGTTTATTATTATTGATATAATTTTTCCATGCCTTTTATAAAAGTCCCAGGAGGAAATATTTGGTATACAATTGTCGGAAACGGAAAGAAGACTCCTTTGATAATGCTTCATGGCGGGCCCGGATTTCCATCAAATTCATTACAGCATTATCT
>JAMCTM010000008.1 GCA_023379465.1 Patescibacteria group bacterium | reverse complement strand
GCTGATCGAAGAATATTTTGGCGGGAAGAAAAATTGATTACCATCTTTATCCGTTCACCCTAAGCGAGTACCTGGTACAAAGCAAGCTCGAAAATAAATTGTCATTTAAATTTATGGAGGGGTTAATAAAAGAAGAAAAAGAGAAAGAGGTCATAAAACCTTATGATTTCAAGGCAATTTTAAATAATCTTCTGGTCTACGGACTGTATCCGGCCATGCTTTCCCATCCCAGCGACCCGGCCTATCTTACTAACTTAATTGACAGCGTGATATTTAGGGATTTAGTTGAACTGTCTCTTTTGGAAAATAAAAAGGCGGCATTATCGCTTTTGAAATTATTGGCCTACCAGATTGGGTCTTTGGTTAATTACCAGGAATTATCTTCAAAGCTAGGTATTGGAGCTAAAACCGTCAAACGCTACATAGAACTTTTCGAACAAAGCTATATTATTTTTACTATTAAGCCTTATTCCGCCAGAAAAAGAGATGAAATTGTCAAAAGCCCAAAGGTTTATTTTTGGGATGTGGGTTTGAGAAACGCGCTGATCAATAATTTTGAGCCGATGGAAACAAGAGGCGATTCCGGCCAAATCTTTGAAAACTTTATCGCGGCTGAACTTTTCAAATATAACTACTATGGTAATTTTGGCTATAATTTTAATTTTTGGAGAACGAAAAGCGGTTCCGAAACGGACATTGTTTTAACCAAACCGGGAAGCGAAACTATCGCCCTGGAGATAAAAAGCCGTTCAAGAAGAACAAGCCGGGCATTTGCCACCCGCTACCCGGGATCAATCCTTAAAGTAATCTCTAAGGACAATTATTCTCTTTAACCCCACCTTTCCGCGCCCCTCAACCGCTTCCGAAATGAGTACCCATTCAGAAGTTGACAAAGAGAGCGAGTGAATAAAATTTTTTGGCCTGAGATTGTTTGAGCAAAGCGAGCGCAAGGACAGAAAAATTTTTGTTCACGAGCGATAGATTAACCATTTTTGCTAAATCCCGAACGGTTATCGAACTGATTATTGACAAATCGGCAAAGCGGCGCATACTATAATAAATAAGCTATGCTTAAGCGCAACGGCTTTACCTTAGTTGAACTTTTGGTTGTACTTACCCTCCTGGGACTATTGGCTATTGTTTCCATAACCTCTCTGAATCCCCTGCTTCAGCTTGAAAAAACCGCCAACGCCCACAGACTGCATGATCTGGAACAAATCAAAAACGCCCTGGATATCTACTACAACGACCATAACTGCTACCCTGCCTCTCTTCCTTTTGGCAGTAAGTGGAGCCAGGGCGGTACTGTCTATATGGTAAAGGTTCCTCAAGACCCGGACTATCCCACCTATACTTATATTTATGAAGCAGACAGCACGGCCTGCCCGCAATGGAATGTTTTGTACGCCCAAACCTCGGGTCAAAATTCGGCCGGGGGATCTACTCTTTGCCCCTTAACAAAAATGCAAAACTGCCTGCCGGCCGGCTTTAAAGATTCCTACGCCTGCGCTCTCTCAGGCAATGTTAGCTGCAATTATCTTTCTTCTCATTACACGAATGGAAATCCGGCCCCAATTCCAACCCCAACCCCAACCTCTGCCCCAACCCCAACCTCAACTCCTACCCCTGTTCCATCCCCAACCCCGGTCTGCCAATACAACTTCGGCTGTACCGGCAGTCCCACTCATTGCAACTATGTGCCTTGCGCCGGCACCTATACCACCCAAAATTGCAACTACGTCTGTTCCCCGCCTCCTACATCTACACCCACTCCTTAACTTATCCTTGACATTATACTTTTTCCTCTGATAAGCTGTTTTTATAAACTATGAAACAAACCCTTGAGGAGTTAAGTTCTTATATCGAAAACATATCCCTTCTTCTCTTAGGCCTTCTTTTTTTTGCCTTTCCCCTATTCTTTTTAACCGCGACAACCGATCCTTTTGTTTTGCCTAAAGAAATTCTTTTGGGGGGAATTGCCCTTATCGCCCTTATCGCCCTTGGCGTAAAGATGATAACAGAAGCCCAGGTAAAGTTAAAACGAACCCCTCTTGATTTGCCCATTCTCCTTTTCACGGCCGCTGTTTTAATCTCGTCCCTGCTTTCCGTAAACCGCTATGAATCCTTAACCGCCTTTGTTCCCCTGCTTTTGGCTGTTATTTTATATTTTGTAACCGTAAGCTTTATAACAACAGAGGCCTCTTTGGCTTTCGCGCTTTCCATGCTGGTTGCGGGAGGGGTCATTTTATCCCTAGAGGCTATTCTGTCCTTTTTCAAAATCTATGTTCTGCCTTTTTCCTTTACCCACTTTCAGACCTTTACCCCCTTGGGAACCCTTTTCGACCAGGCGCTTTACCTTCTTTTCATCCTGCCGGCAGCAGCATATCTGGCAAAACCTGTCTTAAGCTCTAAAACAATAAGGGATCTTAAAACCAAGGCCATTGTCTTCACCATTGCGTCAATTATTATCATAATGGGTCTTTCAATAACAATCTATGGCTTACTGACTCTGCAAAAAACCTTTATTCTGCCCTTTGAAACAGGATTTCAAACCGGCTTTGCCGCTATTTCCCAGGATACCGGCCGGATCGCCCAGGGATTCTTCTTTGGCAGCGGAGTGGGAACCTACTACACCGACTTCACCAGATTTAAACAGGCAACATTTAACATGAATCCTTCCCTTTGGAATCTGGTCTTTTCCAAATCCTCAAGTTTCGCCTTAGAGCTTTTGGCAACAACCGGCGTTTTGGGGCTGTTAGCCTTCTATTTCCTGGCAGTTTCGATATTCAAATCCGCCAAGGGACATCTAAAAGAAAACCCTTTGTTTTTTTCTCTTCTGGCGATAGTGGCAGTCTCCCTTATCCTTCCCTTTTCATGTATAGAATACAGCCTTTTGTTTATGCTCTTGGGACTGTTCGCCTCGTTTGAAAGCATTCATCACCCTAAAAACTTTTTTGAGTTTGAGCTCCAGTTTGTCGCCCTTAAAAAAGGACTGATTGCCTTTTCCGCGGAGCAGGAGGTTCAAAGACATAGCCTGACAAGATTTTTGCCCGCTCTTTTCTTAGGAATATTTATAATAGTTGCCGGATTCATTGCCTATAACAGCGGACTTTTCGTGGCATCGGACATACTGATGCAGCAATCCCTAGAAGCCGCTTCCAAAAACAACGGCATAGCAACTTATAACCTGCAAAGGCGGGCTATCGCCACCTTCCCTTATAACGACAGCTACCATCGAATCTTTTCGCAAACAAATCTCGCCCTTGCCAACTCCCTGATACTTGGACAGCCTAAAGGATCAAGCCCAAGCGCGAAGACCCAGCAAACTATAACAAATCTGATCCAGCAATCTATCAGCGAGGCAAGAACCGCCACGGCCCTCGCGCCCCTAAACGCGGCCGACTGGCAGAATCTTTCATCCGTGTACCGGAGTCTTATCGGCTTTGGCAAGAACGCGGACACCTTTGCTATCCTTGCCAACCAGCAGGCAATAGCCCTTGATCCGAATAATCCCCAGGAGTACATCAATCTAGGAGGAATCTACTATCAGCTAAATCAGTGGGACAACGCCCAGCGCGAATTCCAGATAGCGGTTAATCTAAAACCCGACTTTGCCAATGCCTATTATAATCTCGGGCACGCCCTGCAAGGCAAAAACGATCTGGCCGATGCCCTTTCCGAGTATCAAATTGTCAAGAATTTAGTCGCCAACGATCCAAAGTCGCTCAAACAAATAAATGCCGAAATCGCGGCCATCAACAAAGAAATCGGCAAGGAAAAATCTCAAAACACGCCAATAGCCAAAGGATCTGCCCAGCATGTTGGCCAGGTGCCCCAGGCGCCTCTTAAATTAAACAATTCCTCTTCTTCTCTGCCGCAAAAAAAGAATCCTGTTCAGATTCCCGCTCCAAAAGTTAGCATTACGCCCAGCCAAACGCCCTCTCCCTCCGCCTCACCCTCGCCAAGCCATTAGATATAACCTCAGGGATGACGGGTAAAAATAGGAGAAGCCTGAATGCCTTCGTATTCCCTTTTAAGCTGTTCCACTGCCCCGTTCTTCGGGGCGGGGTTAGCGTTATTTCGATAAAAATATTCCGGGTCGGTGGTTTTTTCGGCCACGTAAATTGCTCCCGCGACAGCCGCTATCGCGAGACCAACTGCAATAGGCCTGAGCCTACCTCGTAGGTTTTCTTTCATGGCAAAATAAGGACAATAAATCCTGCCTAGAGTATACTCTAACAAGAGCTAATGACACAAGAAGGAATTTTGTCTAAAGAGTAAGATTTTATTGAAACAACTATCCTCTTTGTTTTCGGAAACAATCCCTGCACAAAACAGGCCTGTCGCCTCTTGGTTTAAAAGAAACCGTGTCTTTTTTGCCGCACTGCGAGCATGTTATTTCAAATGACTGTCTTGGCCCGTCTCCCATCCTTGCTTTTTTCAAAGCGCGGCAGGAAGCACACCTAACAGGAGAATTTTGAAATCCTTTTTGCTGATAGAATTCCTGTTCGGATGCTGTCCAAACGAATTCTTTTCCGCAGTCTCGACATGTTAATGTTTGATCTTGAAAAGCCATAACTATAAATTTTTAATTTTTAATTTTTAATTTAAAATCAAATTCAAATTTAAAATGTTTTAAAAACATTTATTATAATTAAAAAATTGATTAAAAATTTCAAATTTTAAATTTAAAATTGGGGTTGTCACCTCCTCTCTTAATAAGATATACTTAAAGGGAATTCTTCTTAAAGGGTTTGTTTTCATTAAATGGTCTTATAAAGGTTGTTCCCTCCGAGCCTCCAACCGCTTTTCTTATCCCTAAGAGAGAAAGACTGTGGATACGGTGGTTTTAACTTTCTAAATACA
>JAMCTM010000007.1 GCA_023379465.1 Patescibacteria group bacterium | reverse complement strand
TTGTTTACCCGGTTTTGGTTTCATAAAATCACCTCCTCCCCGGGCAGAAGCATCAATCAGATTGGGTAACAATTATTCGTGAGGCAACGATATATCTTACAGTAACATTTTTAATGAGGCAATTCGGGGCCTTTTAATTCGAAGCGATTAAGCGTATACTAAGTCTTGTTTTGAATTATAATGGCTCAATTTTTGTCTAAGCTTAATTATATTAGTCTAAGTCCGTTTGGATTGCCGCAGGGCTGAATTTGAATATTTTTTTTAAAATTGTTTTGAAAAAAAAGAATTGAAAAATTGTATTGTGAAACACTATGATTAACATTTATACGGATGGGGGCTCAAGGGGCAATCCCGGCCCCTCTGCAATCGGAGTTTTTATAAAAGACGGAGAAGGAAATATTCTTTTTGCGAAAGGAAAAAGCATCGGGAATGCCACGAACAACATTGCCGAGTACAGGGCTTTGCTGGAATCCCTTGATTGGGTTTTGGAACATAGGGATTTTCTGTCAGGAAAAGAGCCAATAAATTTTTACACAGATTCAAAGCTTATGCACTCCCAAATTATTGGTGCCTACCGGGTTAAAAATGATGCCTTGAAAAAACTTCTGGCCGATTTAAAAGGCAAGGAAGAAAAGATAGGGCTTTCCGTTAGGTATTTTCATATAGGCAGGGAAAACAATAAAGACGCGGATCGGCTTGTCAACGCGGCGCTGGACAATCGCTGGTAACCCTTCTAAAATATAGTTAAAGATTAACCTCTTGGAAGCTTATGAAAAAACCCCCGCAGTACCAGACATCAAGGGAGGGCGCGATTCTTGTTTTTGACAAGAAGGGAAGTCTTGGCAATGTCCTGGCCTTATCTTTTGGAGAAAGAAGGGTTTTGCTAAGCGGAAAAGACCTCACGGAGGCAGGCCATAAGGATAAAATTCTTTTTATTCCCCTTAAAAAGGGAGGGATACCTGTAATTCCCGATTATCAATATCAAGCTATGGTGGTTGTTTATAACGGAGAAGAAGACGTTAAAGAGTATATATACGAATTTGTCAAAAAAGCCGATAGGGAAAAAATCAGATTGGCGCTGATTACAAACCTTGCCCATGTCAAAACCCTGCCCCTTGAGAAAATAATAGATTCCTATAAAGGGGTTTATGCGGTGATACTTGGTGAGATTTTTGCCAAAGGAGAGCTTTGGGACACCGAAAGTCCTACCGGCTCTATTTTATATCAGGCGTCTTTTTTGTCCGGCCTAAAAATACCGGGCATGGGTATGGCCAAGGCCTATCCGGTTTTTTTGGAGGACGTTTTGCGGGGGATAGAAAAGGTTTTGTTTGCCGAGATTCTTTCTTCCCGTGTTTATTTTCTTTTTCCAAGGCATCCGATAACCCTTTTGTCTTTCTCAAGGATTATAAAAAAAATTAATCCCCTTATTAAAGCAGATTTTACCAGGGACGAAAATGAGGGAGGCGTAGCGCAAAAAGAATATGACATACCCAAAGAAGGGGAATATTTACTTGGGCAAGGGTATCGTCTTGAAGAAAAAATTAGAGAATCCGGCTTATTAAACGAAAAACACGAACCCGGAAGAACCTATTTGTTTAAAAACGCCAAGACAGGCGCGGTGAGCCAGGGCGTAGGTAAAAAAAAGAAGAATAGGCATTATTACGGCGTTTTGCTTTCTGTTTTATTTCTTGTCCTGCTTCCGATTTTGGTCACCTTTTTTTCCCTTGCTGCCGGATGGTATACGCTCCTGGGCAGCAAAAAAGCGATTGAAAAAGGAAGTTTGGCTGGGGCTTTAGCAAATGCCGATTTATCCCGCAACGCTTTTTCTCTAGGCAGGAGCTCTTTGGTGCCCTTGAGGTGGGAAATGTCTTTGCTGGGCTTGGACAGGCAGGCTTCGGGGATAAATAAAATTATAGCTTACGGAGAAGAGGGCTCCTCTCTTATTAGGGAGCTAATAGTATCTTTCTCGCAGACAAGGGCTGTTTTTGAAGGAAATGACCCTAATTATCAAAAGGATTTTGCCGACGCGGGCAACAAGATTAAGGAGGCAATGCTTATTCTTGAGGATTTAAAGGCAGGCGGGGCTTTTTCTTCGAACAAATTATTCGCGTCAATCCTTAAGCCGGGTAGCCTTGCCGATGTCTTGGGGGGCTTGAGTAACGATCATAAAATGTTTGGTCTGGCAGGGGGAATAGCAGATAACGCCCCGGAGTTATTTGGAATCACCCGGAAAAAAACATACCTGGTTTTATTTCAGAATAACATGGAGCTTCGGCCGGGAGGAGGATTTATCGGATCCTATGGTCTTTTGAGTTTTGATAAAGGTAAGATAACCTCCTTTTCCATCCATGATGTATATGGCGCGGATGGACAGCTTAAAGGCCGGGTTGAGCCGCCTTATCCAATTCGGCGCTACCTGTCAAATCCTAACTGGTATTTACGGGATAGTAATTTTGACGTGGATTTTCCCAGAGACGCCTCTTCCTCTGCCTTCTTTTTAAATCAGGAAACAGGAGAAATTGCCGACGGCGTAATTGCCGTTGACGTTTCTTTTATAAAAAACCTTCTTAGGGCAACCGGTTCTGTCTATGTTCCCGATTACAACCAGAATGTTACCCCGAACAATGTTTATTTATTAACAGAGGAGCATTCCGAAAAAAACTTTTTTCCCGGCTCAACCCAAAAAAAGGACTTTTTGAGATCGCTTTTAACAGCAATTGAGGCAAGATTTAACAGCGGTAAGGTTTCTTACATTGCTCTTTTTAAGGCCATAAACGATTCCATTAACCAGAAGCATCTGCTTTTCGCCTTTTCCAATAAGAATTTGCAGAATATTTTTACCGCCAACGGGGCATCTTCGTCCCTGTGGGACAGCAGAAAGCCAGACAGCGCAACCTTTAATGACTTTATTGGCGTTAACGAGGCAAATTTAGGAGCAAATAAAGCAAACTATTTCTTGAAAAGAAAAATAACAGAAAACGTTTCCGTAGACGCCAGCGGCAGGGCGGATGGTTCGGTTACTGTTAATTACGCAAATGAATCTTCAGCCTGGCCCGGCGGAGACTACAAAGCATATCTGCGTTTTATTATTCCTTTTAACAGCATTGTGAATGGGATAACCATAGACCAGCAAAAACAAAGGATAGTGCCTGCTGTAACCAACCCGGATATTTATGGGGCAAAAAATTTTATTCCTCCGAAAGGTTTGGAGGCTGATGTCTATAATGAGGACGGAAAAAGCATTGTCGGATTTTTGATAAATGTTGATCCAAATAAGACCAAAACCGTAACGCTTTCCTATTCTTCTTTGCAAAGAATAGCTCTTGACAGCGGATTTTTTACCTACGATTTACAGGTGTTTAAGCAGCCGGGCACAGGCAGCGACCCGTTTGCCTTAACAATATCGTACCCGCCAGGCTTTAGGGTGTTTAGTTCAAATCATAAATTAAGGAGCTTTAAAAATTCAGTAAGCATCCTAAGCAGGTTGAATATGGACAAAGATTATCGTGTTGAGTTTGCCAGAAAGTAGGTTTGACGCCTTGATCCACGTAGTCAGGTAAAGAGAAAATGAACGAGTCTCAGGCTGGATGAATCTGCTCTCCTAAAAACAATAGGGGCAACCTTCTTGCTATGTGATCCTGACATGCCCTGCTTAACTGAGGCAGTCCTGCCTTAAATACCACATCGTATTCTATATCATCATTTCTCGGCGGATATGGCGGCCTATTGGCGTGGGGTATTTCTATTAGCACCAGCCCTCCTGTTCCTTCCGAGGCGTGTTTGGCCCTGCTGTTTCCGCCGACCCTTAGCGCGGTTTCCACGTCGCCCGCAACAGGAAGCTCGTATCCTCCTCTCAGGGATGAAATAGGCTTATTGGTTAAAAAGGCTATTGCTAATTCCGCGCTAAAAATAACCCTGTAGGAAGCATTAGGCAGAACAGGATATTCTTTTCCCGTAATTCCCGTTTTCCATCTTCTAAAATCGCCCGCCAGCTGTTCTTTTATAAAAGGCGGTAAAGTTTCCTCCGCGGAGATTTCCCGGCGAAGTATTGAGTACTGAGGGTTTGGCAAAACAGAAAAAGCCCTGCCGTAATCTATCCTTCTTGCTGTCTCCTTTTCAGCCATTTATTTAGTATAAAAATCAATTTAATTTTTTACTTGACTCTATGGCAACAATTGCCTGACAGGATTCTGACTCGCACGACACTTGCGCGGCATATGCATAAAACAGTAAAATACGTTGTTATGCCGGAAGCGATTGAGAGTTATTATCCGCTTGATTTCAGAAAAGAAGACGCAATTGCCCTGGGAGATCATTTAAGGCATCGTCATTCGATTGTTTTGGTTGGCATGAAAAGGGTGGGGATTAGTAATTTTCTGCGTTTTTTTCTTAACCATAAGGATATTGTCAAAACGTATCTTGATAAAACCCAAAAACATTTGTTTATACCCGTTGACCTCAATGATTTAATCGAGAAAGAAATGTTTCCCTTTTGGGCATTGGTTCTTAAGCGGATTGCCGACGCGGCAGAGAGAGAACCGGCGGGCGGAATCAGGGATTATATAGAGTCGTTATTCCTCGACAGCATTCAAACTAAGGATTTATTTTTTACCATAGATAATGTCCGAAAAAGCTTAGTTAAAATGGTAGAGTCGAATATCCTGCCCACTATCTTTTTTGTTAGATTTGATCGGACAAAAGACATGGCTACGCCTGAATTTTTTGCCAATCTGCAGGGATTAAAAGACGCAACCGGTCGGAAGCTGGCTTATGTTTTTACCAGTTTTAGAAGCTTGGACACCTTGGCGCCGAAGGTTTTTACCAAGGCTTCTCTTTCACTGTTTTCCAAAGATTTATACGTTAAACCGGCGGCGGAGAAAGACACGGGAGTAATCTATAAAACCTATAAAAATAAATATGGGCTTAAGCTGTCCGGGAAAACAGAGGACAATCTTTTTGATTTGGTTGACGGCTACGTGCAATATCTGCAGTTGGCCTTGATTTTTTTTCATGAAACAAAAAAAGATATAGTCGGCAGAAAAGAGCTGTTTCGTTTTTTAGCTGCCGATGAGAGAATCGCCTTGCAGTCGGAAGAACTATGGGATAGCCTTGAGGATTTTGAGCGTGAGATTTTGTTAAAGGCTGTCCAGGGCAAAAAGCCAACGGCAGAGGAAAAAGAAAAGGCTAAGTACCTTTGGGATACAGGCTTCGTTCATGAAGGAGAAATCCTGAAATTGTTTAGTCCTTTGTTTGACTATTATGTGCGGGGATTGGGAAAGAAAAATCAGAACCATGTGATTGACTTTACCAAAAAGGAAAACGCCCTGTTTAATTATCTTATGGAAAATAAGGAGCGAATCTGCGAAAGAGAAAATATCATAAATGCTGTTTGGCCGGAAGAAGAGGCGCTGGGCGTATCGGATTGGGCAATAGATAGATTGGTGGCCAGGGTGAGAAGTAAGCTAAGGCTTCAGAAAAGCGAATATAAGATCCAAACGGTAAAAACAAGAGGATATAAATTACTCGGTAATTAATCGGTTATTTCTCGGGAATTAATTTTATTGTCTATAGATAGCTTCTGTGCTAAAATTTACACGTGGATAAGGTCTATAACCATAAAGAAGTTGAGGAAAAAATATATAAAGGATGGGAAAAAAGCGGATATTTTAAGCCGGAGACAAACCTCAAAGGAGAACCGTACTGCATAATTCTGCCTCCTCCTAACGCCAACGCGCCGCTTCATTTTGGACACGCAATGTACACAATTGAGGATATTCTTGTTCGTTATCACCGGATGAAGGGGGATAGGGTACTGTGGCTGCCCGGAGCGGATCATGCCGGATTTGAAACCCAGTTTGTTTTTGAGAAAAAACTGGCTAAAGAGGGGAAGTCGCGTTTTGATTTTGATCGGGAGACATCGTATAGAATGATTTGGGAATATGTTCAGGAAAACAGAAAGGGGATGGAAAATCAACTTCGGCGCTTAGGTTTCTCCTTGGACTGGAGCAGAAAAAAATTTACCCTGGATAAGGATATCGTAAAGATTGTTTATAAAACGTTTAAGAGGCTTTATGATGAAGGTTACATTTATCGGGGAGACAGGCTTGTTAATTACTGCACGCGTTGCGGGACCTCTTTTTCTGACCTTGAAATTAATCATAAAGAGCAAAGAGACCCCCTTTATTATTTAAGATACGGGCCTTTTGTTTTGGCAACAGTTAGGCCCGAAACAAAATTTGGCGATACGGCTGTTGCCGTAAATCCGAAAGATAAAAGGTATGCAAAATGGGTTGGAAAAGAAATTGAGGTTAAAGGACTGCTTGGGACATTCAAAATGAAGGTAATTGCGGATGGGCTGATAGATCCTTTGTTTGGAACAGGCGTTGCCAAGGTTACGCCTGCCCACGATGTGAAAGATTTTGAGATAGGCAGAAGGCATAATTTGGAACTTATTCAAGTAATCGGATTCGACGGAAAACTCAACGAAAAAGCAGGAAGGTATAAAGGATTATATGTTAAAGAAGCCAGAAAAAAAGTTGCACAGGATATGCAAGAGATGGGACTGGTTGAGAAAATTGACGAGAATTATACCCATGTAATTGAAGCCTGTTATAAATGTGGAACAACAATTGAGCCCATGCTTTTGCCGCAGTGGTTTATCAAAATGGAGGAGTTGGCGAAACCGGCGATCGCGGCTGCTAAAGAGGGCAAAATAAAAATTGATCCTAAACGGTTTGAAAAAGTTTATTTTGATTTTTTGGAGAACATCAGGGATTGGAATATATCACGGCAGATTGTTTGGGGCATAAGAATTCCGGCATGGCAGTGTTTTGAATGCGGAAAGTGGACAGTAACAGAAGGCGTGCGGCCAAAGACTTGCCCTGAGTGTCGCTCCGGGAATATTCATCAAGACAGCGATACGTTTGATACTTGGTTTTCGTCAGCCCAGTGGCCATATGCCGCACTGAAGACGGCTAAACCCGGTGATTTTGAAAAATTCTATCCAACATCAGTTATGGAAACCGGCTATGACATCTTACGGTGGTGGGTTGCCAGAATGGCAATGATTGGGATATATGAAACAGGGAAAGTCCCCTTTAAAAATATAGTTTTGCACGGTTTGGTAAATGATCCCTACGGCAAAAAAATGAGCAAAAGCAAAGGTAACGTGGTTAATCCAATGGATCTAATTGATCAATACGGAGCGGACAGCGTTCGCTTTGCGCTTATATATGGCAACGCAACAGGCAATGATCAGTCTTTGTCTTATCCAAAGCTTGAGGCAGGGAGAAGGTTTACAAATAAGATTTGGAATATAGCGCGGTTTATAAAGATGAATCAGGAATCAGATAGTTATTTAACAATTGAGGAGTTAAAAAATCTTGCTCAACACGAAAGCGATAAGCTAATGATTAAAAAAGTACAGGAGCTGACAAAAAAAGTTACCCAAAATATAGACCGTTACCAGTTCAACCTTGCCGCAGAGGCCATATATGAATTTGTCTGGCATCAGTTTGCGGATATTTATATAGAAGACGTTAAAAACAGAATGGATAAAAATTCATTCTTGATTCTTAATTCTTTATTTATAATTCTTCTTAAGCTCTTGCATCCTTTTATGCCTTTTGTAACAGAGGAGATTTATCAAAGACTCGGCGGAGGGGATTCAATAATGATTAGTAGATGGCCGCGTTGATTGTATGAAAAGGCTGGTTTTCCATAAATTAACGAATATTTACCGATTTTTTACCGATTATCTAAAGAACCTGTCTTTAGCTAAGGTCTATGTTATTTTTGCTTCGGTTATGTTTACTGTAGCAATTCTTTTGGGTTTATTGATGGTCTATTTTAGCTTGGTTAAATTGCAGGCAGTTAAGGCTCAAAATAAAAAAATAGAACAGCGGATTGTATTTTGGCAGAAAGCGGTTGCAAAATATAATAATTATAGAGACGGATATTTCGAACTGGCAGTTTTGGAGTACAGATTAAAAAATTTTGCCAAGTCAGAATATTATCTTCGGAAAGTCCTGTATCTTGATCCAGGGTTTACGGATGGATTAAAACTTAGGGAAATGCTCCGGCAATAGGCGCAAGGTAATCTAATATTGCATTTTCTTTTACAAATGAGAGCCTTTGTTTAATAAAAACATATCTTTGCGGAAAATGCTGTTTTAAATAGTTGGAATTAGTTAGATAAATCCTTACAGCTTCGGCAAGATCTTCGCTTAAGGCTTCATGCTCATTGCTTTTATAAATTTTATAATGGCGATCCACATATTCGGAAACAAATTGATGATCTAATGTTTCTGATTTTTCTTCTTCTGCCACTGCGTAGTATTCGTCAAGGATCTCTTTGTCTATTCCAAAGGCCTGCATTGCATGAACCGTCTCATGAGCAATAATACCTAAGAAATAAGCTCTCATTTTGCATTGATCCCTTAAAGGAAGTCCCTGAAGATAATCAAAATGAGATGATTGCTCAACTGCAAACTCGCGAACTTTAACAGTGGCAAAACCAGAACCGCTATCCGTAGCGGCCCTTAGCTTAAAAGAGTGCTCAAGATCTTTTGGATCAGTTACGTCTTCAAGCTGCATTTCGGCTTGTTCGTAAGCAGCTCGATCGGGAAGAACTAAGAATCCTCCTTCCCAACGCGCGCCCAACTCTGTAACACACTGATTGCCAAATTCGACATCTCTGCATTGAACCGGAAATCCGCCAACTTTTGCCACCTCCATTAAGCGGCTTTTAACAATGGCGTCTAAACCAAAAGATGACTTTAGCATTTCCCGCAGTTCGTCGTTTGAAAAATCAAATTCAAATAAATCTGTTTTTTCAAATCCAATTATTTTAGGACCCTTCGTTAACCGTTCAATTGCTTCATCAAAATTACCAACTCCTCTGTAATTTAAAACACTCATCAAAAGATCATCTGCTTCTTCAGGGGTAATGCCTCTTAATCTTGTCAATTTTTCTGATGTGCTGGCAAAATTGCCATTAAGCCTATCCAGTCTTTGTCTTTCGTCGTCTGAAATAATTTGAAGCTCCTCTTTTAGTTTTAAAAGTTTTCGGTCAAAAACCCATCTTTGTGGAACTGTGGCTTTGTCGCTTAATCTCACCCCAAATAATATTGTTTTTCTCGCGCCTTCTACAGCTTTAATATGATCCAGTGCTTCCTGGGGAGAAAATTGGGGATTTATTTTTATTATAAGAGGAATAACATCACGGTACTGCTGCTTAATATCTTCTGGAATTCCAAACATTCCTTCTCTAAAATCTACTTCTGCTGACATTATGAATTTATTTTATCAATTTGAGGTTAGTTGCCTGGTTGTTGGTTCGTAGTTTCTGTTGGAGATTCCTGCTTTCCTTCTTTTTGTTCGGATTTAGTCTCTGGCTTTGCTTCGCCTTCTTTTACCTCTTCTCCGGTTGCTTCTGTCTTGGCTTCTTCTGCCGCCTGAGCCTCTTGGGCCGCCTGTTCTTCTGCTTCTTTGCTTATTAATTCTGTGATTTTGACAACGATCTGGGAGAAATCGGTTAAGACAGTTGCACCCCCCGGAATTTTTAGATCACCAACGGTTATTTGTTCATCTACCGCTGCCAAATTTTCTACGTTTACTCCTATTTTCTCCGGCAGGTCTGCAGGCAATGCCTCGATTTCGATTTCGGATAATGTCTGCATTAAAAGCCCGATTTTATCGGTTACCGCTTTTGCTTCACCAATAATTTCAATCGGCACCATAGACTTAATTTTTTCCTTCAGATTTACCTGATAGAAGTCGGCATGCAGGGGAGTATGCGTAATTGGAGCAAGCTGAACATTATGGATTAAAACAGGTTTTATTTCGCCGTTTAGCTCAAGATCAATCAAGCCTGTTTCTCCTGTTTCTTTGAACACTTTTTCAAATTCCTCATAAGGAAGCTTAACAGCGGCAGATTTTATATCCTTGCCATAAATATTGGCGGGTAAGATTTTTTCCCGTCTTAGTTGTTTTACTTTTTTACCAACCAACTTTCTTTCTTCAACCTTAAGTTTTAATCGTTGCATGGTTGTATTATACTTTACTTGGATCCGGAAGACAAGTAATAAAAACCTATGACTATTTTAGGAATAGATCCCGGAATTGGCAGGACAGGCTGGGGGGTAATCAAATGTCAAATGTCAAATGTCAAATGTCAAATGTTTGACTGCATAGAAACCTCCAGCAGTCTAGCTATCGAGAAACGCCTGGCGATTCTTTACGAAGAAATGACGCAGATTATTCGGAAATACAAGCCGGATGTTTTGGCAATTGAGGAATTATTTTTTAACACCAACGCGAAAACGGCGTTTATGGTGGGACAGGCAAGGGGGGTGGTGCTTTTGGCGGCAGGGCAAAATAGCCTGCCTGTTTTTGTTTATACTCCCTTACAGGTAAAAATGGCGATAACAGGCTATGGCCGAGCAGAGAAGAGCCAGATAGGACAAATGGTAAAGGTTTTATTGAAATTGAAAGAGATTCCTAAACTCGATGATATTACCGATGCCCTGGCCGTTGCTGTTACCCATTCCTTTACAAAAAGGTATACGGAAAATTAAAAAAACTGTCGTAATATAAAATTTCCAAGTTATCTTCTTACACTAGGTTTTGTAAAAGTTTTTGATAATCTTTGCTTGAGATATGCCAATTTTCAGACATCAAAGGATTATCAAGTTCGTTAATAACGGAATAGATAAGAAATGCCAGAAGAGCGATAGATAAGGTGATAATGTAATCAAGCCACAGAGTTTTTACTCCAATGAAAAGGGGAAGAACAATAACCAAGGTCATGGAGAAAAAAATTAAGATTTGTATTAACATAGGCAGTCTTCGCGAACTATAATGCAAAACGTCATCGTGGTATTCTATTATTCTTATAATAATTTGATTGGCTGATTCTATAACAAGAGGATTTTGATTTAGCGAGGAGTAAACAGTTTCTTGTAGTTTTTGGATTGGGGAAATGGTTTCGGCAGTTGATTTTTCCTTGTCATCTATATGCCAATCCTCAATAATTTGATTTAAGTAGCTTATTATGTGTTTTTTGATTATTTTATTAACCTTCGGAGAAACGTGAGAGCTGAAAAGAAGCAGATGCCGAAGGCTCTTTATTTCTCCATGCAATGAAATTGTCAGATTGTTCCAATTTTCCCACTGAGTCTGAATGATAAACGCGGAGATCACGCCGAAAACGAGACCGATCGTTGAGTACAAAAGCCCTATTCCGTTAGTTTCGGCCAGAAGAACATGCATGGGGATAATATCAAAATAACGTATTGTAAAAAATACAATAGTGAAAAGTGAGCCAAAAATTACCATTCGCGCGGTTAATTTCATATCTTATTGAAGATAGCGCTTTATATACGCCGTTATTGTTTTTGCCTGCGAAACGTTTACAAGAATTAAATCCTCTCTTAAATTAGGAGAGGTAATGGTGATGTAGAGAGTGCCATAATTAAATATGCGCCCTAAGATACCCTGGTATAGCCTGACTGATTTAACATTTTTTAATTCATATATTCGTTCCCTTCTGTTTATGACTCCTTTTATCTCGGTTATTTTATCCTCATCAATAAAATAATACCTATGAGTCCATGCTTCAATAAAAAACGAAACAATAACTGCCTGAATAATGTAGAGACTGGAGAGAAATAATAAAAACATAAATGTGATGTTTCGGGAGGGAACCCAATTTTTATTTAAATCCAGCGTAAGCAGGCGAATAACGAGATACACCGCGTCAAATAATATCATTAAAAAAACTATCCTTGCGACTAAAAGAACGGTGCTTTCCCTTATTGGCTGCAGTTCAATTTTCATTTTGTCTTGTTCCATGGTTTTGATTTATTGTCCCGGCTGCGATATGCACTGAATAATTATTGGAAATTTGCGGCGTTGCCAAGCGTTACGGATACAGAAAGTATTTTTCCGTTTCTCCACAGGGAAACACTGATCGTGTCGCCGACCTTATGCCGGCCAATAATTGTTGCAAGCTGGGTGTTGTTTAGGCCAATCCGCGTATTATCAATCTTTATGATGATATCTCCTTTTTGAATTCCGGCCTTGTCTGCCGGGGAGCCGGATATAACCGATTGGATATATGCTCCCGCCGGTACATTATTAAGGATAGCCAGCGACTGGGGGATGGTCATATACGATACGCCTAAGAACGGCTGGGCAAACTGTTTGCCGTTTGCCTGAAAATTACTTAAGGCATTTTTAACACTGTTGATAGGAATGGCAAAGCCAATGTTCTGGCCGTTTTGGGCAATCGCGGTATTCATGCCTATTACCTGACCGGAAGAGTTGACAAGCGGGCCGCCGGAGTTTCCGGGATTAATAGCGGCGTCTGTTTGAATAACATTATCCAAATGTTCCCCTGATCCCTGAAATTGATTCCCCGCGTTTATCCCCCGTCCAAGTCCGGAGATAACCCCGGTTGTCACGGTATTTCTAAACTGTCCAAGGGCAGTTCCTATTGCCACCACAAACTGTCCTACCTGCAAATGGGCTGAATCGCCGAGCGTAACAGGGGGAAGCGGATTGCCGGGGTTTTGACTCGGGTCAATTTTTAGAATTGCGATATCGTTGGTCGGATCACGGTAAATATTTTTCACCGAATATTTTTTGTTATTTGCGGTAATTACCTGATATGTCTCATTGGTGCCTGAAACAACGTGTTTATTCGTTAAAATCATGCCGTCCGAGGAATAAATAAATCCCGAGCCGATTGTTTGCTGCTTTTGCGGTTGATTAGGAAACTGAAATCCGAAATTGCCAAACGGACTAAAAGGCGATAATGGCTGCGGAGAGGTTAGCGTTCCTGTCCCAATAACTGTAACAACGGACGGACCGACGCTTTTTACGATATTAATCGTTGTTGACTGTTCTGATTCTATTTTTACTGCCGTTCCTGATTTTGGAGACAGAGAAGTTAGTTTATTGGTTTTATCAACCAGCCAAGGATTGCGTGCCCCAATGTATATTCCTATTGCACAGATTATTGCGATAACCGCGACTGCCTCAATTTTTTTCATATCGTAATCCCTCTTATGGATTTCATATTCCAATAAAGAATTTTAAGAAAAAAATAACACTCTTTCCTGAAAAAATGCTGAAACAAATTTCTTGAATTGCCGATAAATTGTTTGTCTTCGTGTGCTATAATCTTTTTTGCCTAGGCTATGATTTCTTCTCTAAAAGGTATTGTTGACAGCAGGAACGGTTCATATATTTCTCTGGATGTTTCAGGCGTTGGATACAAAGTGCTTGTGCCAACAGGCGCGGCATCAAATATGCCTATTGGTTCATCGGTTAAACTTTTTGTGCATACCCATGTTAGAGATGACGCGATAGACCTCTTTGGTTTTTTGGACATTATGGATCTAAATCTCTTTGAAAAACTGATTGCCGTTTCCGGGGTAGGTCCAAAAACAGCTATCTCTATTTTTTCGGTTGGAAAACGTTCGGATATCACAAACGCCATTATTAAAGGAGATGTGGAGTTTTTTTCTTCTGTGCCGCGCTTAGGCCGTAAGAATGCCCAGAAAATCATTATCGAATTAAGGCCAAAACTTGGATCATTGGGGGATTTGGATTTGACAGGGGGGGAAAAAGCGGATAATGAAGTAATAACAGCCTTAAAAAATTTCGGATTTTCCAAAGGGGAGGCAATAGAAGCAGTTAAAAATATCTCTCCTGATTTAAAAACGGAAGATAAAATAAGAACGGCATTAAAGTACTTGGGCGCGGGCAAGGGCGATGAGCTATGAATGATTCTTTAGACACGATTAAAGTAAAAAATCAACAGCCAGATCCCGAGGAGGAGGTGTTATTTACTTCTCTTCGGGCCCACTCTTGGAATGATTTTCATGGACAAAGAACGATTAAAGACGCCTTGAAAATTGCCATCACCGCTGCCAAAAAAAGGAAGGAATCCCTTGAGCATGTGTTGCTGTATGGACCTCCCGGACTTGGCAAAACCACCCTTTCTCATATTATCGCCAAAGAAATGCAGGTTAATATTAGGATTACATCGGGTCCTGCCATAGAAAGAGCCGGGGACCTGGCCTCCATCTTAACCAATCTTGAAAGGGGAGACATCCTTTTTATAGATGAGATTCATAGGCTTAACAGGATTGTTGAAGAAACGCTTTATCCGGCAATGGAGGATTACGCTTTAGATATAATACTTGGTAAGGGTCCTTCCGCGAAAACGCTCCGCTTGGATCTTACACCTTTTACCATTATAGGCGCGACCACCAGGGTTGGTCTTTTATCTGCTCCTCTTAGGGACAGATTTGGCGTTGTTCACAGACTCTCTTTTTATTCGCCCGGGGAACTTGCGATAATCATCAAAACCGCGGCCCTTAAATTAAAGGTTTCGATAGATGAATCTAGCTTAGAAGAGATTGCCAAAAGGGCCAGGGGAACACCCAGAATCGCGCTTAAGCTTTTGAAAAGAGCCAGGGATTACGCCCTGGTTAAAGGAGAAGGAATTATTACGCCATCTATAACCAAAAACGCCTTAGCTATGCTTGAGATAGATTCTCTGGGGCTTGACGCATCGGATAAACGTTTTCTTCTGTCCATTATAGAAAAACACAACGGGGGGCCTGTGGGGCTAGAAACTATAGCCTCAAGCATAGCCGAGGATATAGGAACAATAGAGGAAGTAATCGAGCCGTATCTTTTACAGATAGGATTTATAAAAAGGACGCCCAGGGGCAGGGTTGCCACAAGCTCAGCTTACAGCCATCTTAATATTACTAAGACGCAGGAGAAAGTTAATCAAGCTAAACTTCTATAGGTATTTAAAAATCATTCCAAAGTCTGTTTTTCCGTCATTAACAATTTTAAGGTTTTAGGTTTTAAACAGAGAGGCGAGTATTGCCAAACCGATAATCAGCAAAATAATTGCGCTTATCAAATTAAGTTTTCGAAAATCCAATTTTTTGGAAAGTCTTTTGCCTAGGATAATTGCCATCCCCGCGACCGTCCAGAGAGCGAGTATGGCCCCCATGCCAACAGGGAGAGGATTACCGGTTTTGGCAACAAGAAAAGCAGTGGCCATTTGGCTTAGGTCTCCCCATTCAAGGGTGAATATAACCAAAAAACTTATCAGGAAAGCTTTTCTGTGATGCTTAAAACCTTTTCCTACTTCTTGTTCTTCTTTTTTGAGTTCCTGTTTTTCATTGCGTTTGAAAACAAGAATGGCAAAGACAATAAAGACAGCGGCGCTTAAAAAATGAACTGGTTTTTGAGGAAGCCTTAAAAGAATACTGCCTAAGAGCACGCCGACTGTTGTTTGTATGGCAAAGGCAAGCCAGGCGCCAAGAATAAGACCGGCCGCTTTATGGCGAATGGATAAGGCGACAAGCGCGATGGCAGTTTTGTCCGGCAGTTCCGAAGTAAAAATTGTAATAAACGAAAGTATAAATACGGTAAGAAAATTCATTTTTTATTTATATCACAACCGGCCGGCGCAAAACATTCTAAGCTTCGCAAGATATATGAAATAGCTGGGATTGTTTTCCTGATACAGGAGAGAATATAGATTATAAATCGCGGAGCAGTCATGGGGGTGTTTTAGAATTAGTTTTTCATCTATGTTTATTGCCTGTTTTTTCCAATTTAATAAATTGAATAAATAAGCGAGTCTTATCAGGGAGCTTGTGTTATAGGTGTTAAATTTTTTTAGTTCCGGGGTTTTTTCTGTTATGCCGTATATTTTGATAAGGTTTTTATTTTTATTATCGTTTTTGACAAGGATAATAATATAGCTGTCCAGATATACTATTTTCCAGTTTTTATCTTTGGTTATATTCCCAAGAAAAGTTTTTGCCCAGGGTGTTTGGTCTGTGTATGAAAAAAAGACGGCATTAAATTTGTATTTTTTATCAATTTTTGTAAAGATAGCCTCGTTTTCCTGCATGGGGATATATGTATTTTGAAAAAAAATGGCCGGGTATGCCTCGGGTCTACCGTCAACGAAAACCCTAAGCTTTGGATAAAATCTGTAGTCAAGATAACTGCCGATATCAAAGTTGTTAAAAATCGGTCCTTTTATCTTTTGTCTAAGAAAGAAATTTGCCCCCCCAAGCGCGCCTTTCTCAACGCCAAAGCCGATACCCCTTGCCTTAATACTTGATCGCATTTGGATAATCAAGAGAATAACGCAGGCTAAAAGGATATAGTTTTTTATCTTTCCAAGATTAATTTTTTTAATTACAGAAGAAAGATTTTCCGCAAAAGGAATAAAGGTGGCGAAAACAAAAAGGGCAATATTCCTTTCCGCGTATACGCCAAAAGAAATGAAAAATAAGCCCAAGAACCAGTCTATAATTCTGGTCTTTTTAAGATTTACGGCAAGAACAGCTAGGAGAGCCAAGCTGGCAATAAAAAAATAAAGAGTGGTTGATTTATGGAAGTAATTCCAGATAAAAAATATGTTTTGGTTTTCCTCAATCGTATAGCCGTAGTTTTGCATAACGCGAAAAGGGAACAAGGCGCCGTTTATTCCGTTGGGGTTAATCAGGGTGGCAAGAGAGGTAAGCAAAAGGACAACTGTTAGGCTAATAGCAGATTTATTTAAAAGATTACCCGATTTAAGGTTTTTAATGAAATCAGCTGCCAAAAACAAGCCTATGACCGCTGGACCCACTATAAAATAAATATGAATATTGACCCATAAAAGTTCTATTAACGGCAAAAGGAAGATTAATTTCGTGGATCTTGTTTGATTTTTATAAAGAATGACCGTAAACAAACAGAGGAATAAAAAGCTGAATATTTCCGGTCTGATATCTGTTCTTTCAAAAAGAATCCCTAAATATAAAACCGAAGCGATACCGACTGCGGCAATATCCGTACCTTTAGCAAGATAGGAAAGGATTATGAGAAAGGCCGCAATTACTATCGAAACAGTCATTATTAAAAGTCCGTTGAAGCCGGCCAATTTGAACACCGTGTAGAAAATTACCTCAGAGAGCCAATGGTGATTTATAAAGGGGAAATTAGGATAGGTATAGGAAAAAAGATTGATTTTGGGGACATTATGGGTTGATAGAATAATTTCGCCTGTTTTTAAATGCCGTCCCAAATCCTGGGTAATGGCGGTAATAGGGTGGAAAAACATGATAAAAACCAGCGTAAAAATGGCTGCGTAGATTATGGCTTTAAACGTTTTCTGCATAGGCTAGTTTTCTGTCTGGGGTCTGTACTGAAGCGCCTCTGCGATATGGTTTTCCAGAATTGATTCGGATCCTTCAAGGTCTGCTATTGTCCGGGAAAGTTTTAGAACCCTGTTGTAGGACCGGCCGGAAAGATTCATTTTTAAAACAGCCAGCCGCAGAAGTTTTTTGCATGGTTCGGAGAGGGCGCAAAATTGTCTTATTTCTCTATTGCCCATCTCGGCATTGGTCTTGATGTTTTTAAAGTTCTTGAACCTGGCAGTTTGGGTAGATCGCGCCGCCTGAACACGTTTCCTGACAGTTTTGGAGTCCTCAGCCTTCCTTGTGTCGGCGGTCAATTTCTCTACCTCTATTGCTGGAACAACGAGATGGATATCTATGCGATCAAGAAGCGGCCCTGAAATCCTTTTTTGGTATTGCAGGATTTTAGAGATGGAGCATCTGCATCTTTGCGATTTATCCCCAAGCCAGCCGCAGGGGCACGGATTTTGGGCGGCTATGAGCATAAACTTTGACGGAAAGCTAACACGGCCGTTAGCCCTTGATATTGTTACAAAGCCATCCTCCATTGGCTGACGCAGTACTTCCAGGGTCTGCCTTGGGAATTCGGCAAACTCATCCAAAAATAAAACGCCTCTGTGGGAAAGGGATATCTCGCCCGGCTTGGGGACAGCACCTCCTCCGATAATGCCGATATGAGAGGTGGTATGATGGGGGGATCTGAACGGGCGTTTGGTTATAATCGGATCTTTTCCTAAAAGTCCGGCAATGCTATAAATATTGGTTACCTCTATCGCCTCATCGAAGGTAAGAGAAGGGAGGATGGATGGAAAGGTTCTTGCCAGAAGGGTTTTGCCTGCTCCGGGAGGGCCTCTAAATATAACGTTGTGCGCGCCCGCGGCAGCAATCTCAAGCGCTCTTTTTGCCCTTTCCTGTCCTTTTATCTCTTCCATATCCAAATCAAAAAATTCTTTTTGAAGATAATTATTAAAGGCGGTTGGTTTTTGTTTTTCGATAGGCATTTGTCCCGCAAGATGGTTAAACAACGATAAGAGCGTTATTACAGGATATACGGAAACATGTTTTATGACCGATGCCTCTTTGGCGTTTACGGAGGGCAGAAACATACGGGTAATATTTGTTTTAGCGGCTAATATGGCTTGGGACAAAACGCCGTTGGTGTGCCTAAGGTGTCCGTCTAGGGCAAGTTCTCCCATAAAGATCGCGTCTTTTATGCTTACGTTAAGCTGACCCGAGGCAATAAGAATTCCAAGGGCAATAGGCAAATCATAGCTTGGGCCCTCTTTCGGCAGATCCGCAGGGGCAAGATTAACGGTTATTCTTTTGGCCGGGAAATCAGCGCCTGAGTTCTTAATGGCGCTTCTTACCCTTTCCCTTGATTCCTCAACCGCCTTATCCGGAAGCCCCACGATTGTAAAAGAAGGCAGTCCCTGGGAGGCAATATCAACCTCTACTTCAACAGGCACTGCCTCCAATCCGACAACAGCCGAGGAATTAACCTTTGAGAGCATATATTATTCATAATAACACGTTTAATCCCGATATTCTAAGAAAGGTTTAAATTGACACGCTTTTGTCTTTTTGCAATACTGCAGTTGTAATGGATTTAAATAGCAGGCATCAGCAGGTTAATAAGTCCGCGTTGGAAGCTCATTCATCCAATAATTCCTATAGTTTTTTTAAAATACTTGCCATTGGCTTTGCCATCGTCTCATTCTGCCTAGCCATTGGCGTTATTGGCTATATTCTTTGGCTAAAAAAATAGCCAGCCTTTTTAAGTTGCGTTCCGGGCGGGATCGGTGCCGGCAGTTTTGGCGCGCCTGAGAGGATTCGAACCTCCAATCCCGAGATCCGGAATCTCGTGCTTTATCCATTGAGCCACAGGCGCAAAGGCGGCGGGAGAGGGATTTGAACCCCCGTGAGATTTTCACCCCGCATGGTTTTCGAAACCAGCCTGTTAGACCGCTCCAGCATCCCGCCAAAATCCGAAATCTGCGCGCCCACCCGGAATCGGACCGGGATCAATGGATCCGCAATCCATTACTCTATCCGTTAAGCTATGGGCGCTCGTCGCAATCACAGCTTTATGCTTCGTTTCTAGCGCTCTAGAAACTTCACTATTACTGCGTTGCTCCCCTTAAAATTCCTGCGGAATTTAAAAAGAAGTATACGTATTGTAGTTTATCCAGCTTTTTGAATCAACTTTATCTTATGTGTTTTTCTCTAGAGGGAAGTTGCGGGAAAGCCAATCTCCTGCCTTTTCCATAAACGTTGGTTTGATATATTCCCGGTAAGGAAGGTAGGGAAGAAGGATGGATTTTACGTGTTCTTTTGGTATATCTCCAAGGATTATGGTCAGCTCTCCCGGAATAAGGGTATGGGTTCTGATGTGCAAAACCTCAAGATTATCTCTTGTTTTAAAATAAAAGTCATACAGTTCCTGCCAGAGAAAAAAATGATCCTCAACCATTATCCCCTCGGACGATATGCGGTAGTGAAATAAATGCGGAGGGATTGTTACCAGGGCAAAGGAAACAAAAACAAGGGAAAGAACAACCAGCATCAGCACATATTGTGAAAAAAGGAAAAGTATTATTTCAATAAAAAGCATGATTAGAAGAGAGCTTAAATAAAATTCCCTCCTTCTTTTTCTAAATGGCCTTCCGGGGGCATGCCAGGAAAGAAGCGTTTTTACCCCATGCTGGTAACCTTGGTTTTCATCCTGCATATTCTGGTTAGGGGTTTGGGTTTGCCTGGCGCTTGAGGATGCCGGAAGTTCTTCCGGTTCCCTCGGCAGTTCCGGCGGTTCTTTGGGAAGATAGACTTGTTCGCCTTGCTGTTTTTCCGGGAATTCTTTTTGGGGATCCATAAGTTTACTTTATAGTAAATGCGGCAATTAGTCAACGGCGGCGATTGTAAGTTTTTCGCGGGCGGCTAATTCTACAATCTATTTTCAATCGGGTATTTCCGCAACCGCATCAATTTCAATCAGCCATTCGGGATTCCCCAAGCCAACAACAAATATAACCGTTACTGCCGGAAACCCTTGCTTGTTGCCCCATTTTTGCTGAAAGGCTTGAAAACCGTCCAAAGGATTTTGGCCTTGCAGAATGTGAATATTGAGTTTTACGATGTTTTCTAACTTTGCATTCGCGCTTTGCAACACTTTTTCAATGTTGGACAAGACTTGTTCTGTTTGTTTCTTCAAGTCATTTTTGCCGACCAGGTTCCCGTTTTCATCAACGGAATTCTGTCCGCCGATATATAGTGTCTTGCGGCTCCCTGATACTGATACCGCGTGGGAATAGCCTCTCGGCTTCATCATGTTATTTGGGTTAATGTAATCAATATTCATAATGGTAAGTTTACTTTATCTTCTTAGCAACTGTGCTGTATCCTCCACCGGGCCATTGCCATGCGCCTTTAAGCGAGTTGCCGTTTTCGCTAAACGTCCCTCTATAAAAGTTGTCTGAATTTTTCCTGCCGAACCAAATGGTAAGCGTGTTATCAACCAGCTCATAAACGTAATCAAGCGTTAAACCTTCGTTAAAATGGTAAAATCTTGACCATATTTCGCGACTTGGTTTTTCTCCTACCTTTTGAAGGTGGCCGATCATCTCAATACCGCTTATTTGTTTTCCGCCATACTCAAGATCGACATCTTGAATCAGGAAAAAGCCGCCGTCAGCCCATCTATATTCTATCTGTCCTTTTGCGTCACCTGATATTTTCCATTTCCCGACCAATTTGTCGAGATTTTTGAGATGAGAACCCGGTTTTATATCTTTGTCTTTGCGCATACTATAGCTGATTTTTTCCTGCCCCGTAGTCAGCTGTGCTGTACTACCAGGGTTTGGCGGCACATTCTTTAGCCCTGTTTGCTACTCTTGGCTTGGATTGATCTTTATATTCAACCCTTACCATCAAATTTGGTTTTATACCCGCAAGTACAGGTAAAATGTGATTTAATACTTGTTCAGCCGTCATATAAAGCTTGTTTCCTCGTGCTGATATTTTTAACCATCCATTTTTATCTTTGTAATACTTTTCAGTGAAATTATTGGTACCGATACATATTACATAGTTGTTGTTCTTAAGATTTGTTTTCATAAATACACCTTACCTAATTTTATTCTTTGGCGGCAAATTCTTCCAATAATCTCTTACTTCTGCTTTTTAGGGACGGACTTCCGCTTAGAACAAATTTTTGAAGCAGAGGCATAACTTGGCTTTTTATTTTCCTGTCTTGTTTGGCAAAGTCCGTGAGAGATTGCAGAGACATCACTTTCACAATATTGCTTTTTCCTTTTTCGATCCATGAAAGCAAAATTTTTACAACTTGATTTCTTTCTTTTGGACTAAGCGCAAGATAAGAAAACATCTGCGCCGTGTGCCATCGAATTTCCTGTTGGGGAATTTTTGCGATTTCGTCTATAAGCTGCCGTTTAAATGGTTGCAAATATTCAGGGTGTTGTTTGCCGATTTTTTCTACAACATCCGCCGCTCTCATTCTTATCAATGGATCGGCGTCTGTCATTCCCTCAAATATTTCTTTAAAAAGTTTCGGGTTTCCAAGAACGTATCTCATTACTTTATTCGCTTTTCCAATAGAACGGAAATCGCCGCCTTTCAGTTTTTCTAAAATACTTTTCATTTTTGAACCACTTTCTTACGCCATCCAACTACAAGCGGTAAGATAAAAGTCAAAGCGTAGTATAAATACACATTAAGTTTGTAATACCCGTCAGCCGGTTTAAACGCCCTCACGATAAGTAAGTAGTCGAAAATAATCGCGATCAATGTCCAGACTGCGGCAAGATAGGCGAAATATCCAAAAGAATCAGCCTTGATTTTATTGAGCAGCACCCAAAGCGTGATGATTACCCCGATCGGCATGATTATCCAGCCGATCAAAGAGTGCGGTACGAATGAAAAGAGCATGATGCCTAATCCATAACCGATAAGCCAGAGAATAAATCCCCAACCAAAAGCGTCTTTAAAGAAATGTTTGTCCATAGTTATTTTGACAGCAATTTTTTAAACCCGTTTTGAGCGCATTGCCCGCAAATGTTTAAGACCTTTGTCTTTAACTAATTTTTTATATTCAGACGATTCCATCGGAAAAATTGCGATCTTTCCCTCTGCGTCGCTGTGAACGCCCCATCCGTATCGTTTGGTTAAAGGAGATGAGCGGAAACAGGGTTGTCCTTTTGAAAAAAATTTCTGCCTTTCTTTTTCCAGATTTTGTCCGGCAATATCGTTTTTGATCGCAAAAACCCGGAAAAGCACCTCGTCCGAGGTGTATTTATATGGATTTCCGGCAATCATTTCATACTCAATGCTGGCAATTGTTTTTTCATTTCCTTTTTGCGGTGGCACTTCGGCGATATGCACCGGAGAGTCCGGAGCAGCTTCAATAAATGCATTCGAGTAATTTGTGGTATGTACCTTTTGCGCCATATCCTTATTATCCTTGCGCCATAAAATCTTCAAAGGCCTTGGTGTCGAAGAAAATGGCAGATGAGGAGAGCTTATCGCCTTTAACGGTTAAGATCTCTGCCACATCGCTTGCGCCTATGTTTCCTTTTGGCGAACGCAGCTGGTATCGGGCGAGAACGCAGGCTTTGGCTCCCTCGACAATCATCTGTCGGATCTCAACCGACGTGGTAACTCGGAAGAAACGGCCAGCTCCGTCAACATACGCTTTTTTACCGTAGGCGATGTTGTCAAGATTGGAATTGATGAACACAAAATCATCGGCGATATAGTCTTCCCAGCCGCCTTTGTGGATTGCTGCGAAATACTTTTCAATAGTTTCTTTTGTCGCCACAATTATGATTGTAACATATTTTCCATTTTGGCGGCGATTTCAAGTTTTTCTTCGGCGGCAAATTCTTTTATTTCTTCGCAAACCAATGCTCAAACTCGTAATGATGCTCCTTCCCGACAATAGAGATTTTCATTTCACCTTCAAGTCCGGCTAATGCTCCCGTGCCAAGTCCGGGTGCAACGATAACAGTAAGCGTTTGAGAGTCTTTTATATTTGTCCCTCTTTGTAGAAGCACAAACGACCCCTGCTTGCCATTTAAGGTTCCGGTTACCCGCTCAAGCGCGGCATAGGAGCGAGGACCGCTTTTTGAAACCGCTGTCAGCATATCAACTGTGCTTGTTCCCTCCAAATCTCCGTGAAATTTTTTGGTGACGGAAAACCTGCCAAAATCAACGTCTCCCGCGTTATATTGCTCTTTGGGCTCAATTTTTACCTCAAATGTTCCTTTGGCGTGATTCATATTGCTCATGGTTATTTTCCAAGGGTTTTTTCATAAAGGGATTTTAAACAATAATATTCGGCTGCAAACTCTTTGCTTGCGTAAGAAAGAATTGCTCGATTATTTTCCAATCCATAGCTTTTAAAAATCTTGGCTGATCTTTTGCATCCAACACAGCGGTTAATCGTCTTGCAAGTTGCTCGTCAGGCACAAATACATCAAACTTTAATCGATAATCTTTACGCATTTGTTCAATTGTGGACTTGTTGTTTTTGAGTATTTCGTATATATCAAAATAGTCTCTGCTGCGAGAACGCGTTAAGATTGCTTGCAATTTATTGACTGCAATGTCTTCCAAGCTTGCAATTCGCAACCCTTTGTATTTCTTGTACTTCCCAAGAACCTGGAAAGGAAAATAGGCAAAATCAACTTTTACCGTTTCATTAGAAAAAGAAAAGTAATAGATTAGCTGTCCGCGCAATGTTTCGAGCGTTACTTTGGTTTGTAATATTTTTGCAGTTGTTTTTACCCAAGCTGCGATATCGGTTTCGCTAAGTTCGTTTTCCGTAAAGAAATCCAAATCTTCCGATAAGCGATGTTGCAGATAAAATTCGGATAATGCAGTACCGCCAGTCAAATAATAGTCACTCGTAATTATTTTATTCTCTGCTGCTTTATCCAAAAGTAATTGTTGGTTGGGAGTGAGTATTGTTTTCCCCATAGAAAAAATTCTAAAAGTCTTTTATTTTCCGGCGCTATCACATTTTGAATTTTATCCCAATACTTCAATACTTCATTTTTGGAAAGGGGTTTCCCGTCAAGCCCATACTCAATTTTCTGAACAAGCTCCCAGATTTTTCGATCGTCATCATTGTTAAATTTCGACGCATCAGTATTCCAATTCTTCATAGATGCAGTATAGCACAAAATAGAGTTGACTGGCTGGCGCGAACCGGAGCGGAAAGGACGATTTCAAGTTTTTCTTCGGCGGCAAATTTTCTCGACAAGTGTAGCGAGATTACATTAACCGCCATCGTGAACGGCAATAACGTAGCCATCGGGATCTTTGAATGAGAAGGTCATGCCGAATGGACTCTTCCGGAGATCGCCAACAATAGGGACTCCTTGCCCCTTTAGTTCGTTGTATAGGGATGTTGCATCCGCAGTGCGCAACCATACGATGATTCCTTGACCGGGATTTTCGACCTTACGGCCGTCTGGTGATTGTCTTATTGCCAACCCACAAGGCTTGGTGTCGAAAGCGTACGCATTGGGTTGCTTCTCAGACGACTCATTCAAGCCAATTTGTTCTTTATAGAATTTGTATGACGCTTCCAAATTGCCAACGAGCAAAGTGATGAAATCGGGACCTAAAATGTTTGTCATAGTTTACACCTCCTCTCTACTTAAATTTATAATAACCAACCTTTACTATTATTTTAGCAATTCTTCTATTAAAACGCCCAGAGCTTTCGCAATTTTAGCCATAGTTTGGACGCTTGGCTTATTTATTATACAAATTTATGCCTTTTCAGGAAAGCTCTTCCCGAACCCGATTTAAGATATTTTTCAAAGTTACGTGCTTTAGCTTCATCCCTAAATGCAAAATAAGCAATTAACTTTATGGGGAGTCTATTCTTTGTGGCAGGAATATAGCCAGATTGGTGTCTTCTTATTCTATCTTTCAAATCGTTAGCGGAGCCGATGTATGTTTTTTCATCTAAACATAACAGTATATAGACGTAATGCATAATTTTCCTTTTTTAAAGAAACCAACGAAACGAAGCGGATTTATCTCGCTGTAACCTCGCCAATACAATCTAAATGGACTTTTAGAGAATAGTAATGCTTAAGATTAAGCCCGCCTTCGCTTACGCTTCGGCGAGGTGAAAGCGGAGGGTAGAGGATTCGAACCTCTGAGAGCTTGCGCTCACTGGTTTTCAAGACCAGCGCCATAAACCGCTCGGCCAACCCTCCAGTTATAGGGATCTTTTTAACAACCTCTTTATACTTCTAAATCCTCATCCGCTTTTTAAATAGGTTTCTTGAAGGATATAGACATAATACATAAAGCAAAACGTAATAAATTTATTGCATAAATTTAAACGTTTCAGCAGCGTTGAACGTAATTCGCCTTTGGCGAAAACGTTCTTACGCTGCGGAGGGTGTGGGAGTCGGACCCACTGGACCTTTAAGGGGTCACGGTTTAGCAAACCGTTCTCGTTACCGTCTGAGTCACCCTCCTAAAGGTATTATATCATCGTCTCGCGCTTTCTGTTAAGATCAGGTGGTGGGACTTTTTGATTTTATTTTTCCCAAATACTGCGTTAGTTGTAAAAAAATAGGATCATATCTTTGCGAGAACTGTTTTTCCTACCTCTCTTTTGATACCGGCTCTTTTTGCCCTGTCTGCCGCCGTCCTTCTTTTAATAATTTAACCCATCCTGTTTGCAAAAACCGCTACGCGATAGACGGCGCTTTTTCCGGCATTGTTTACAACAAAACCGCGAAGCGACTGATTCATAGATTTAAATACGGTCCCTACGTTTCCGATTTACGGGGTATTTTGGTTGATTTTTTATTTGAAAGCATTATCCAAAATGAGACATTCAACAGAATTTTAGAATTGGATTCTTCCGCGATACTCATACCCATTCCCTTGCACGCGTCAAGGTTTAGGAAAAGAGGCTATAATCAGGCGGAGATTTTAGCCCAAGAACTGGGGGCAAAATTGGGTTTGTCTAAAATTGATGCCCTTGAAAGAGCAAAAAATACCCATTCCCAGGCAGGGCTTAGGGAAAAAGAAAGAATAAAAAACATGAAGGGGGCATTTAGACTCAAAAAATATGCCGCCAAAATCGTACATGGGAAAACAGCATTCTTGGTAGATGATATTCTAACTACCGGTTCAACCTTAACGGAGGCCGCCAATGTTCTCAAACGAGGGGGAGCAAAGACAGTATTTGGCTTGACTTTAGCCAGGGATTAGTGGTATAATTCTGTTTATTGGGGATGCATCGCATCGACAAAAAGCACATTAAAAAACTGCAAGCCGACTTTGATTAAGAGTCGCTAAACATAATCAAAACTAATAAATGCTGGCACAAACCGCATTGAGGCACTAATGGCCGAGCGAGACGCAATTCTTGCTAAGCTTGGTGTCAGACAGCCGGCTAATTGGGCATACGCCCGAGTAGCTTAAGTCTTGTTCATTTTGTCTTTTCTCAACGGGGCAAGATGGGCATAAACACAGTTGAGAAACGGTAAGGAAGGTTGGTTTTGTCCTTATTTATAATTTTGACCTTGGCTTTATTTATTCCTGTCGATTGGACAAAATAAGGTGACTTAAAAGATCGACTATGCTTGTAGAGGTTTTTTAATTAATTTTTTGGACTCCGGGCCATTCCCGGACATCTCCACCGAGTGTTTTGTGATTGAGATAATTTAGTATTTGTAGCGTATGCTGGAAAGGTGCGTTTTCGAAATCAAACAAGTTTTCGCACCCAGACTTGCAGAGGCAGCAGATCGAAAGGGGCTAGATCTGGTTAATAATGAAGCAAACGCTTTTATTAATGATCGTCTAGCCGAATTATATCAGGCGCAAGATCAGTCCGAGTCTAGTACAGAAAGTCTGGCGCGTCAATTTATAGCCCAAGCCGAAGAAGTCCAGGCACAATACGATTTACAGGGTGCAGACGTTCTTGGCTATGAAGTAAGATTGTATCTTCGAGCCGCTAATGCCCTTCTGACAAAATCAGGGAGCCAGAGAAAGCCCTGATTAAGTTTCCCTTAATAAAATCCTAGCCGCCTTCTGAATTGATTTCCCCGATCTTTATAATCTTTGAAAATGCCAAAGCTTGGGGAGGCGGGCGACAGGAGACAGATTTTGCCGGCCGATGTATTAGCCAATGCGGTATTAACAGCCTCTTTCATTGTGGATACGTTAAATTTTTTAGGCAAATTTCCATTTTTGTTATGCCGCTTAACAGCGTTCCATATTCTGGTTCCGCTTGCGGGAAACAGTATTAGATTTTTTAATTTGCAATGAGTGAGATATTCGCCTAATTCCCCAAAACTAATCCCTCTGTCAAAACCTCCGGCAATTAATGTTTCTACATTCTCACCCAAGGCTTCTAAGGCGTTTATTGTCGCGGCGGGAATCGTTGACAAAGAATCATCGTAAAAACGAATTCCGTCTTTTTCTCCGATGAAATTCAGTCTATGCTCCAAAGCCTTAAATTCTCTTACTGTTTTTCTAATATTTTTTGGCGTAATCCCAAATAACATTCCGCAGGCGGAAGCGGCCAAAACATTTTCTAAATTGCCCCTTCCCAATAAAGGAATATCTGAAACATTCATAATTTCTGTTTTGTTGGATTTATTTTTAGCGTCCGGTCTATAGTAAATCTTTCCGGCTTTTGCGTAGACTATTGCTTCATTTTTATCTTTTGTTGAAAAAGCAATTTTGGTTGATTCGGCATTTTGCGCTAACGATCTGGCGAGACTATTATCTCCGTTAAAAATTACATAATTATCTGTATTTTGATAGGTAACTATATTCTGTTTTGCTTTTACGTACTCGGAAAGACTGCCATGGTAGTCCAGGTGTTCCTCTAGTATTCCTAATACCACCGCGTAGGAGGGGCTGAATCTTAGATCCGCAAGCTGGTAGCTTGATAGTTCGACAACAAAAATCGTTTCTTTTCCCGAATCCGTCAATTGATCAAGCGCCGGATTGCCTATATTTCCCACCAGACGGACATCCTTGTATTTTTGGGCCAGAATTTTTTCTATTAAAGAGGCGGTCGTGCTTTTGCCTTTAGTACCTGTAACCCCAATAGTGGCGCCAAGGCATTCCGAAAAGAAAATATTCATCGCCGATGTTATTTCTATCCCCGTTTCTTTGGCGCGCTCAAGCTCCGGAGTTTTAACGGGGATACCCGGCGATCTTACAATAACATCAAACCCTAAAAGATTTGCAAGGTAATCTTTTCCAAGATATGCGTTATCAACGTCAAATATCGGTTCGGCTTTTGGATTTCTGTCGGCAATGCTGATTGAAATATCCGGATGATTCTCTTTGAGATATCTGTGTGTGCTTTGACTTTCTTGGCCATAGCCCAACAGCAATACCGATTTTCCTTTCAGTTCCTTCATGGGGTTTAGGAATTAACCGCGTTTTTAAGAAGTATTGCGTGTTCTTGCGGAAGAAAGTTTTCGTTGCTCCATTTACTGTTTAGTTTGTCTTCAAGCATCTTGATGGGTGTTTGGTTCGTAATGTTTAATTGCCGCTTAAGACCGAGCAATAAGGGCGGGGCGGCTCTCTTTTCCTTTTCATATTTTCTAATGCTTAAAGCAATCGCCAGTTTTGCTTCTTCTTTTGTTCCGACACACTCAAACGGTTTATGCCTTCCAAGCCCAACGATATCTCTTACGTGTTTTACTATCTCGGGTTTCAAAAAATAGTCGTTCCCAAAAATCCTTTCAATCTGTTTTTGTGAAAGGTAAGGAAAAAGAGATAGGTAGATAAATGCGCATTTAGGGCATTTGCCGCACCAGGAATCTAACTTTTGATTAACGTTGCAGCTGCGAAAAGAGAAATGCAGCTTTCCGCATTGAGCAAAAAGCCTGCTTATTTGAATATCAAAAAGCGGCCGCAGAAAACTGAAATATTGCACACTGTGCGAGAGATATCTTTTCGCGTACCGCCTGAATAATCTTTCGAACTGGTAGCTCTTTGAGTATTGGTGGTTTATTTTAATTCCTTTGAAAACAGTGTTTTCTTCCGAGGCGCTTCTTTCATTTGAGACTACGATATTTTTATAATCATATAAAGCCCCCATGAATACGCCAAGAAACGCAAGATACGCGGAAAACGGAGTATGGCCATTAAGATAGCCTTTTTCGTTTAGCTTAAGAAGAGTCGGGTCAATAGTTCTTTTAACAACGATAGGATTCCGGTAGCCGGTTATCTTTGCGTTTTCCAGGGCGGCTCTTGTGGGGTTAAGCATTAAAACCGTTTTTCTTCCCTTTCTTTTTTTAAGAAGTTCAAGCGTAAGGCCGGAATCTTTGCCTCCCCCTACCAATATTAGGTCTCCGTTTGCGCTTTGTGATTCATGGACCGATGATTTAAGACCGCCATTATAGTTATTGGTAATAGAAAGAAAACCCGGCCGGGTGAAATCAATATCGTTTCGAAAGAAAAATTCCCCAAGCCCGTGTATAAAAAGGTTATGCCACCATGTAATTTGCCCGGCCGACAACCGTCCCGCTTCGATAGAAACCTCGGGGGGACAGGCCAGCTTCCAATAGCTTACCAATTCTATCATTCCTATATGAAAGGCAAAATTGCGCATTATCTCTATGTCTATTTCTTTGCCAAGAGGCAATATAACTTCGGGTTTAAACATTGCATCCGGCTCAAGTCTAAAGCGGTATTGCAATTTAAGGCTTTTGCCCACCTGGTTTAAAGAATAGGATTCATAAACAAATCTTGGATGCTTTTTTCGCAATTTAACTAAATTCATAATTATCTAATTCGCGGGCAAGATCTCTTTTTTTGATCGCTTCTTTTTTTTCAAACTTTCTTTTTCCCTTTGCCAGGGCTAATTCCAGCTTGATAAACGCAGATGAGGTGTACAAAGAAAGAGGAACAATTGTTAGCCCCTGCCCCTCAATCTTGGATTTTAGAGAGATGATTTCTTTTTTATGCAAAAGCAGTTTTCTTGTCCGTTTTTCATCGTAATTCTCCGGTCTGGCGTACTGATAGGGGAAGATTTTGGCATTGACAAGATAACATTCCGATCCGATAATCCTGACGTGACTGCCGGTTAAATCAGCGTGTCCAAGCCTGATTGCCTTAACCTCCGGACCTGTCAAAACTATGCCTGATTCGAATCGTTCAAGTATTTTATAGTCAAAAAAAGCCCTCTTGTTTGCTATTTTCATTTCATTTATACGCTCTTTGTCTGTGAAGAATAGAGACAATTATCACAATATTTGATTTTTTTGCAATTTGGTAAATAATTCTGTATGGCCAAGCTCGGACTGAATAATTACCCGCAAGTTTTCCCTGCAGTTTTTTCCCTGCGTACGGGTTTTTAGCTAAGTTTAAGATTGATCTTCGTACTCTAGATATTATAGACTTTGGTATTTTTTGATATTGTTTCTCCGCCTCTTTGTTAAAGAAGATCTTATCCATTTCTTGTTTTATGCGAGGTTTTTTGCCAGAATTTCTTGTCTATCTTCGTAAAGGGAACAATTTCCCCTTTTTTTATTTGTTTTTCTCCTCGTCTAATGGAGGCAAGGGCTCCTTTTATGGCTAAAATTTCTCGAGTCTCTTCAAAACCTTCCAGCTCATCCGGATTTACCAGAACGGCCTTAACTTTGCCGTAGCGAGTAATCAGAATTTGGCCGGCTTGCTCTACCTGAGTCAAGAGATCAAAAAAATTTGCTCTTGCTTTTGATGCCGGAATAGAGAGTGTGTTCATATATAAACATTGTACATAATCATATACAACCTGTCAATTATTTTTTCAAGTTTAGTTAATCAAATAACTTTTCTTGTGAAGCAATGGCTTTTTGATTCCTGATGTATCGTTTGATTTGCTCACTATATTTTGCAAAGACGGTTTTTACAGATGGGCAATGTATTACTTTAGCCCAATCTCATACACTTTGCCGCCGGAGAGGATATAAATTTTTTTGTCTTTTTCCAAAACCTCAAAGTCTCTGGCTTTTTTTAGAATATCCGCTTTATACTGCGCCTGATATGCTCCATTTTTATCCAAAACCACTATTCTTGAATTGCCGTTGTCAAGGACATAGACATTATTCGTGTTTCTATCGGCAAAGATCCTGGAAGGGTTTGAAAAAGGCTTACCAAGTCCTGATATTTTAAAGCTGGCAGGCTGGCCTCTGAGAAATTTTTCAATTGTTCCACTGGATGAAAGCACATAGATCGAGCTGTCAATTGTCATGTCGCTGGCATTTGCAAAATCAGCATTCACCCCCCGCGCTAAATAATTGCTTTTTGAAAAACCGCTGCCGGAGGGAACAAATTTTAAGATCTGATTTTTATTTTTATCCAAAACATAGATATTTGAGTAGAAAACGCCAAGCCCTCCGGGGTTAGTCCATAGATTGTTATTTTTTATTATGGTTTGCCTTTTTTGGGTGGATTTATTGATTTTATCAACGCCTGTTGCCGTGAGAAGATAAATATTTTTATCATCCTGGGTTAGGAAAAGGGCGTTTCCGTTTTTTTGCTCCGTTTCCAAAAAGAGACTGCTGTCCGGGCCAACAGGGGAGGCGCTGACGGAGTTGATATCGGAGACTCTTGTTAGTTCTTTATCGGTCTTGCCAAGAAGATCCGAAATCTCTTTGTAGTAGGTTGAGCCTTTGGCAAATCTAGATTGGGCTTGGGAAAGCATTTTTTGCGCGCTTAAAAAATCATCCCTGGCTAAATTTTTATTCAGGCTTTTTAAGCTTTCTCCCTCATTATACTTCTGTTTGGCAGGAGGATATACTTTTTGAAAAAGACTATTTAGTAAAGTTTCCTGTTTTTTTTGATTGGCAAAATGTATGCTGGCGATTAACACCGAGGTAATGATGACGGCAATTGTCAAAAGAATCTTTTTGGAATGGGTTAGGGGTAAAGAGCTCAGGCGATTTTTTAGAGATTTTAAAGGGTTTGTTTTCGGAATTTCCGCTTCTCCTGTTGCGGGAGATACTAGGTTGTCATCTTTCGCCCCTGTACCATCCGGCATTTTGTACTGAGCAAATAATGAGCAGGCAGACGCGTCTTCTTTTTCATGGATTTTTGGCGTTAGCGTTTCTGCCAATTCCTGAATAGGTATATGGTCAAAAGAGGATAAAAGCGTAGAATTTGGAATAATATCGGTAAAGGATTGGGTTTCCATAATGAGAATATCATTGTTTTCGAGACTTCCCGAGGCGCTTGCCAGTTGTTGGGATGAGCTTAAGATTGTTGCCAGCGTCTCGCCCCGCTTTAAAAGGATTTTCCCTTGTCCGGCGGCAAAAAGATAGGCAAGATTATTGGTAATCGAGGCGATTAAAAGCGTGTCAAGGTTTTGCGGGGAAAGTTTATTTAAAACAGTAGAAATTGCCTGTTTTATAGAAGCGAGGTTTTTGGTTTCAAGGGTAAAATATTCCTGTTCCAGCTCGTCAAATAATTCCTTGCCGAGAAGATGCAGGGAGTCTCTTTTTTCGTCCGCCCCATCCTCCGGGTATTCCCGTTTAAGAGAGAGTACTGCCAGAAGGCTTCCTGCGTTATATGCCTGCGACCAGGCGTTTAGGGTTGGGGTTGTAACGATTTTGGCAACAACCAGGTTAGATGTTTTTAGCGTAGTTATTCCTTCTTCGTACATTCTAAGTGTACTATAGCACAAAGGCGGTATAGATAAAAACAGCAAAGCCGGCGATTATCTGAATAAAGGCCAATAATTTGAGGAAGGAGGTTTGTTTTTCCGAAATAATATCTTCCATTGAGTTAATCTCTGTTAATAAGACAAACATAAAAACTATCAGCATGCCGGTAAATATCAAGACAAGGGCTTTTATAAAAAACATGGGACTTAGGAAACCGGTGAAAGCTGTTAGGTCGAATGTCATAATCCCTCCTTGCCGATTAGGCCCTCTATTATTTTTACAACTTTATCGGGATGAGGCACTTTAAAAAAATCAAAATTATCAAGAGTTCCGGCTGTCTGGACAAGCACATCTCCGTAATCAAACAGCGAGGCAAAAAATCCTATTTGGGTAAAACTGACATCCTGCACCAGGGTAAGTTTGGTGGCGGAGATATTTTTATAGACCATATCGGAGTAATCTATATCAACTACCCTTTCTGTGGTAACAAGTGAAATATTAAAATACCAGGTTACGAAATTGGCAAAGGCATAGGCAAAAACTATTAAATAGTAGAGGACGGCAATTATGATTTTTAATTGCAGGGATAAGGAAGAGGGATCAATGACGGAAAATCCCTTGTTAACCGTTGTTAAAAGAAACGGAATTAACAAAAGTATAATTGTCCCTGCGGCCCAGGGGAGATTGGTAACCAAGTGCTTCCTTAAGAATAAAAGAACCTTTTCGTCCGTCTCCTGGTCCCGGAATGATACCCCGATAGGATTTGGACAGAAGCTGGAGAGGGCACGGATAGATTTCGGCCCATCGGATGGAATTGGCTGATTATCAGGCAGCGGGGAATTTTTAGATGTAAATATATCAGGCACGGCTTTTATTTTTGCTCAACATTGTATAATGGTCCGACAATTTGAATATTGGCAGGCGCCCTAAGATCAAAATAGGTTTTGAAATCCGATCCGGAAAAGCTTTGCGAGGGTGCGTCTCCTGTTACGTTAACCGATGTGGTTACTCCGCTTCCGAAATCAGCGCTAACGGAAATATTTGACACAGAATTAAATGGTGTTCCCCCTCTGTTTCTTAACTCCTGCTTAACCTGATCCGCGCTCCAGGTATCTGTTCCGGCCGGGTTTGGCTTATCTGTTTGATAGAGATGTTCCTTAACACTTGGGTCTTTTTGGACAAGAAGAAGCACGTTGGCAATATCCGCGACTTCGCTTGACGTAAGCCAGGCGGTGCCGTCGTACTGGCTTCTTGATCCCCAGTCGCAGTAAAACCAGGGAGAGTTTTTATCGTAGGCGTTATTTTGCAGGTCGGAGAAACTTCCGGCTGTGCCCGACGGCGTATCAACCGCATTTTTTGTCCATGGGCCTCCGGAAATATCTCCTCCAGAAGCGTGAACATAGCCTCCATGAGTTGAGGAAAACCATGCGGAAATTGGGCTACCGTTATAGGTCATTGTTTGATTTGCGGTTGCGTTGACCGCGTTGATCCAGGACTGACTGTTAAGTTCTGTTTTAAATTCCTGGCAGTGGTCCGAAGGGCAAATCGGGTTCGCGCCATTGTTTGTGTAGGCAAGTACATAAGATCTGGCCGCCACGGCTTGCGCTTCCAAAGCGGGCGCCGGCCAGCTTGCAGGCATTTCGTAAATATGCTGGAGATATTGCTCCAAAGGCAAAGTCATATCAATATTTTCTCCATAATTGTTTGTTCCGACCACATGGATATTCGGATTACCGGAAGTTCCTTGAGAAAAATTGTAATAAGCATGTAAAATATCCCAATAGCTTACGCCGGGGTTTGCTTGCGAGCGGCCTAAAGCCCCATATTGGTTTAATCCCACCCTGTTTGGCACGCCATAGGTAAAAAATCCGAAAGCGGGAGAAAAGCCCGGGTTTTTGCCGTTTGTTAGATCCGAAGAACACCCTCCGCCTAAACCGGCATAGGCTGTTAAAGGAATATTCAAGCTGGCAAGACGCTGTGCCAAAATTTGGCTCTGTCTGGCGGAGATTTCGGCTATTTGGTTATTGAGGCTTGCCTGATATGCCTTTGCTCCTTCAATTACTTTGTCAAGTTTTGCCGATTGGTCGTTGAGATTTGCCTTTAGGGCGGAAAGACGTGTCTGTTCGTTTTGGAGATCCTTTCGTTTTGTTTCCAAATCCTGTATGGAAAGGGCGATGTTGGTAATGATTGATTTATCCTCATTGGCGGCCGCTTTCTGGTAGGCGAGAATCCGGGTAACTTGAGACGCGGAGCTTTCCGACAGAAACACAAGAAGGGGAGAGTTAAAATAGCTTTTGATATAAAAATCCCTGATAGTTGCCTCCAGGATAAGCTCCTGTTTTTCTAGATCTTTGTAGCCTTGGTCTATTTGCTGTTTTTTAACGATGAGGTTTTGCTGAATCTCTCCTACCCTGGTTTTTATTTGCTCTATTTGCGCTTGCATGGAGCTAACCTGTGATTCCAAAGGCTTTGTCGCGTTTTCGGACATAGTCAGGGCTTGATTTAGGTTGTTAAGACAAGATTGTCCGTCTATTAAAAATTGGCTGTCGCTTTCACCGCTTAAAGCACTTGCGCTGCATCGGGCGTCTTGGGCTTTTGAAGAGAAGGGAAAGGAAACGGAAATAAAAGTTAACGCAGCTGTAAAGATAGCTATTAAAAAGGTAATTTTTTTCATTTTCGGCAGTATTATTATAGTCTTAAAGCGCAAGATAAATCTAGGGGTTGATTAGATTTTTTCGACGTGATCCGAGTTCCCACCTGGAAGGTGGGAACTCAAAGGTAGGAACTCACTTGTCCCGATTTAAACGACATTGACCATTTGTGCCTTTTTGTGTACCATGATTATATATGGATGTATTTGATGTGGTAACGGTCGGAAACGGTAAAGTGGATATATTTCTTCAAATGTTATCTTCCAATCGGCATTTTCGCTTTAGTTCACCAACAAATGAATTTTGTATAAAGCTGGGAGATAAGATAACGGTTGACAGCTCAAGATTTTTAATCGGGGGAAATGCGGCAAATGTAGCAGTTGGAATTGCTCGTATGGGTTTTAAAACTGCAATAGTTGCGGAACTTGGCTCGGATGAATTTTCGGATATAGTAACCAACGCGCTTAAAAAAGAGAATGTTTCTGATAAATTTATTAAAAGAGAAGAAAAGGATTCCTCATTTTCGGTAATCATTAACTACAGGAAGGACAGAACAATTTTCGAAGAGCACGCAGAGAGGACTCACGATTTTTCTTTTGAGAATGTTAAAACTTCTTGGATTTATCTAACTTCAATGGGGAATAGGTGGGAAGATGCTTATAAAAAAACCTTGGATTATATTAGCGAAAATAATATTAAACTTGCGTTTAACCCGGGAACCCTGCAGCTTGCGAAGGGAGCTGAAAGTTTTAAAAATGTGCTTGAGAAAACAGAGATCTTGTTTATCAATAAAGAAGAGGGAATGAAAATTGCCCAACTTGTTTTTGAGAAAGCTTCGGGTGATGATGAGTACAGGGTTCAAACAGAGACTATTCTTAAAGAAGTCAGGAAAATCGGTCCCAAAACAGTTGTTTTAACAGACGGGGACAGAGGAGCTTTTCTAATTGATGAGAATGGGCAGATGAGCGCAGTATCTTCACAGGAAGAAATTCAAATCGTTGAAAGAACAGGGGCGGGCGACGCTTTTGCCTCGGGATTTTTATCAGCGGTATTATTAGGCAAAGATTTTAACGAGGCAATGAGGTGGGGAGGGGAAAACGCCAGATCTGTTATCGGACAGATAGGTTCAACTCCCGGACTTTTAACCAGACAAGAAATAGAGAAGATCTTGCAATGAATAATTTAGGCTATAATAAGTTTCTTTTTATTCTTCCCTTTGACCATCGGTCAACTTTTATGAAGGGAATGTTTGGGATTGATGGAAGACCTCCAACCAACGAGGAAACACGGACGATAAAAGGGCTAAAGCGGATAATTTATGAAGGGTTTAAAAAAGCAATTGAAAAAACCATTAAAAAAGAAGATGCGGCAATTTTAGTTGATGAGCAGTTTGGAGAAGAGATATTAAAGGATGCGGTTTCTTCGGGTATAATCACGCTTTTAACGGTTGAAAAAAGCGGACAGAAAGAGTTTGCTCTTGAGTATGGAAGTGATTTTGGAGAACATATAAAAAAATTTAATCCTGATTTTGCCAAGGCATTGGTGCGGTATAACCCTGAGGATCCGCAGGATTTAAAAGATAGACAGAGACAAAAACTTAAGATCTTGAGCGAGTTCTGTCATGGCCAGGGCTATAAATTTTTGGTTGAGGTTTTGATAGAACCAACGGAAGGAGAGCTAAAAAAAGCTAACGGGGATAAAAGTCTTTACGACAGAAACACAAGGCCGTCTTTGGCCATTGACGTGGTTTCGGAATTTCAAGAGGCAGGGATATCTTGAGCGAGTTCTGTCATGGAGGGCATGGAGACAAGAGATAGTTACCAAAAGTTGGTAAACCAAGCTAAAGCAGACGGCGGAAATGATGTCGGGGTAGTTGTTTTGGGAAGGGGAGCCAAGCCTTCCCAGGTTGAGAAATGGATTTATGAGGCCGCGGGGGTTCCCGGGGTTATTGGTTTTGCCGTGGGCAGAACGGTTTTCTGGGAACCGCTTGTTTCTTTTAGAGATCAGAGAATTTCGGAAGAAGAGGCGGCAGATCAAATTGCCGCTAACTTTATCCATTTTTACACCCTCTTTAAGAAAGGAATGGAGGGCAGATGAAAATATACCTTGCCGCGGACCACGCCGGATTTGAGTTAAAAGAAAGGGTAAAGAATCATCTTGCGGAAAAGGGATATGAGGTTGAGGATTGCGGCGCGTTTTCTTTTAACAAGGACGATGATTACCCGGATTTAATATCAAAAGCGGCACAAAAGGTTTCCCGATCACTTGGGGATCTTGGCATAATCTTTGGCGGCTCCGGCCAGGGAGAGGCAATTGTCGCAAATAAATATAAAAATATCCGCTGCTCTGTTTTTTTTGGCAGCGATACGTCTATGGTTAAGTTTTTCCGTACGCACAACGACGCGAATATGTTATCTGTAGGAGCAAGATTCACCGATAAAAAAACAGCGCTTAGGGCAATAGAACTTTTCCTTAAAATCCCATTTTCCAATGAAGAGAGACACAAGAGAAGAATTGAGAAAATAAAGAAGATAGAAGAAAGTCAAAAGTTAAAATTTAAAAGTCAAAATTTCGAGTAAAAAGTCAAAAGTTTAAAAATGCACAAATCCTAACTTTTTGCTTTTGAATTGTAGTTTTGCATTTTGAATTTGTTTTATGTTTGAAGTTATTCCCGGTATTCTAGAAAAAGATTGGAGCAAGATAGAGCGGAAAATAGAGCAGGTTTTGCCTTTTGCCAAGAGTGTCCATATAGATATAATAGACGGAGTTTTTGCGCCAAACACCACTTTTTTGGATCCAGGCCCTTTTAAAAAATACTCAAGCAAGGTTTTTTTAGAACTTCATATGATGGTTGATGAACCGATTCAATACCTTGACTCATTCTTTATGGCCGGTTTTAGAAGGTTTATAGGTCATGTTGAAAGAATGTCCGACCAGGCCGAGTTTATCGCCAAGGGACAGTTACTGGGAGAGGTGGGGTTGGCTCTGGACGGAAAAACTCCATTAGAAAATATTAGAGTTGATCTTGCGGATCTGGACAATCTTTTAGTAATGAGTATAGACGCCGGATTTTCCCATCAGGAATTTGTTGATGAATATGCTAAGAAAATTTTGTCGGTTAAGGATAAAACCTGGATACCGATTGAAATAGACGGAGGTATTAATGATAAAACCATTTTAGAGGCAAAGTCCTTCGGCGCGCAAAGATTTGTAAGCAACAGCTTTATTTTTGCCTCCGATAATCCGCGAAGGCAATATGATCTTCTTTTGGATCTTTTTAAGGAGTAGAGCTGTTACTTTTGTGGGCTTGGGGTCGGAGCGATATAGGCGCAGTTGACGGAATTTTCCGTTCCCCTGATAAAATATTCCATTCTGCCAAGACAAGGCTTTTCTATTACATCGGACGGGACGGGAATGGGTTTTTCCGGTTTAATATTCAGCAGATAGGCCATAATGCTATGCCAGATAGGTGCTGCCCCTGTTATACCGGAGACCAGTCCCTGCATTGGCGAGTTGTTATCATTTCCCACCCAGACTGTTACAACCCAGTTAGGGGTATAGCCGATTGTCCAGTTGTCCCTTATGTTATCCGATGTGCCGGTTTTAACCGAAACGGTGTGTCCTGGAATAAAAAGGGGAGAGTTTAATCCAAATTCTTCGGATCTGGCGTTATTATCAGCCAGAATATTAGAGATGATAAAGGCAACCCCCGGATCAAGCACGCGTTTTCCCGGATTTTGATTTTGCGCCCACGGCCAGGTCTTGTTGGAGAACTTACCCGCAGCCTTTTCTTCCAAAACATCGCCTCTGGCATCCGTTACCTTAAGAAGCGGATTAAGACTCACCCTTACGCCTTGGTTAGCCAGGGTATCGTAGACATTTGCCATATCAAGCATGGTAACATCCGCGGCGCCAAGGGTTAGAGACAGACCGTATTGTTTAGGATTCCCCCAGCTTTTGATGCCCATTTTTTTGGCCATGGCAACCATGGCAGGAATGCCGATTCGGTTTAGCGTTTTAACAGCGGGCACGTTAAAGGAATTAGCGAATGCTATTCTTAAGGAAACCTTTCCGTGGAACCTGTGATCATAATTAACAGGGGAGTAGGGAGGCGCTCCGGGAGAAAAATAGGTAACCGGCGAGTCGTTAAGGATGGTAGCCGCGGTAAATCCGTCGGAAAGAGCCGCTGAATACATGACCGCTTTTATGGAGGAGCCCGGCTGTCTGAAAGAGGTGGTAACATTTACCTGCCCCCCGTTTGGGTCGTTATAATCATGGCTTCCCACCATTGCCAGAATATCACCATTTTCGGGATTCGTAATAAGTGCAGCGCCGTTAGTGAGATTTAGGTAATTATCTTTGGCAACCTCCTTTGAAACAATTTCCTGTGCCTTGTCCTGCAGTTTAAGATCAAGGCTTGTAACAACCTTTAATCCTCCTTTCTCAACCATTGGCAGACCATACTTTTTTATCAGAAGGTCCTTGATGTACATGGAGAAGTGCGGAGCGCGTATCGGGTTTTCCGGCTGCCTAAATGTCAGCTTTTCCGAAAGCGCTTTTTTTTCCTGCTGTTTGGTTATGTATTTTAGGGCAGCCATTCTGTCGAGCACCTCTTTTTGGCGTCTCTTCCAAAGCGTTGGCGTTTGTCCGAAGGGCGAGTATAAGGTTGGCGCCCTTGGCATGCCGGCTAAGAAAGCAGATTGGGCAAGATCTAAATCTTTTACATTTTTGCCGAAATAGGTTTGCGCCGCGGCCTGAACCCCCCAAGCAGTTCCTCCGTACGGAATCTGATTAAAGTACATTTCAAGTATTTGATTCTTGGTGTATATTTTTTCCGCCCATAAAGCCAGTATCGCTTCTTTTATTTTTCTCATCATATTGGTTTTAGGCGTTAAAAGGGAAGATTTTATTAATTGCTGGGTAAGGGTTGATCCTCCTTCCAGGCTTTTTCCCTCCAGGTCATTTATGGCAGCCCTTATGATGGCCGCGAAATCAACCCCCGGGTTATGGTAAAAATTTTTATCCTCAATGGCAATCGTTGCCTGCTTAAGATAGGCCGGAATTACGCTTAGAGGCACAAGGGTTCTGTTTTGATTAGCGTAAATCTGATACAAAAGAATTCCGTTTCGGTCGTAGATTTTGGTTGTTTGGGGAATTTGTCTTAAGGAAAGGCTTCTCGGACTGGGAAGCTCTTGGATAAAGATAAGGGATAAGAGTGGAATAAATATGAACAGGAAAGAAAACAGAAAACCCAAGATGAAATACCTAAGCTTAGCGATAAAGCTAAAAGACCGGGCGGCTTTTTTTAAGCTATAGATTTCCCGCTTTTTTCTAAGCCGCTTTTTGGGAAACGGTTTGGACAATTTCTTTTTGATGTTTAAGGCTATATTTGCCGGTAGTTTTTGAGAGATTATGCCTGCCAAATTCCGGAGGCTGCCAAGGGTTGCTTTTGTGAATTTTAAGAGCATCTTGAACACCCCGATTATTTTTTTTATAAAAAAGCCCGCTATAAAAATTACGGCATCTCCTATAGCCGTAAGAATTTTAACGACCAAAAATAGAATATCAGACATAGCTTTAAGATCTAAAAAGAGGCAGGGAATAAGCCTATTATACTATAGGCAAGATTAAATAGAAAGGTTGATTTTAGGGTTGCGGGGTAGGCGTGGGGTGGGGGCAGGTAAGGCAAAACCTGTCTCCGGTAGGATCCTGGACAACGATTTCATCTTTCAGTTCAAGATTATTTGTTTGTCCCGGTTTTGCCAGGTCATTGGTTGTTTTATCAATCCAAACCTTTTGCGCTCCGGGATCAATGGTTTTTGGCTCCGTTCCTTTTATAAAATATTCAAATCTTGTCGGACAGCGGTTTGGTGTACCGGGCGGCGGGGGCAGAAGTCCGGATGTAGCGCAGATTTTTTTCTGTACGATGTCTCCCGGGCGGGCTAAGCTTTCCGATGGCCTGTCGTCTAACAGATGCGCCATAATGCCGTGCCAGATAGGCGCTGCCCCTGTTATACCGGAGACCAGTCCCTGCATTGGCGAATCGTCGTCATTGCCCACCCAAACCGCAACTACGTATTTTGGAGTATAGCCGATTGTCCAATTATCGCGAAAATCATTGGTGGTGCCGGTTTTGACCGAAACGGTGTGCCCCGGTATGAAAAGCGGAGAATTGGTGCCGAATTCCATGGATCTGGCGTTATTATCGGCTAAAATGTTTGAGATGATATAGGCAACCCCGGATGTTAAAATCTTTTTGCCGAAAATCGGACTTTGGGGCGGATTATACTGCTGAAGGATGTTTCCTTTTGAATCCATAACTTTTAAGACAGGATGCAAATTAACCCTGTAGCCTTCGTTGGCAAAAACACCATAGGCCGTGGCCATATCGAGCATGGTTACTTCCGCGCCTCCCAGGGTAAGCGAGAGGCCGTATCGGTTAGGATTGGTGAACGTGGTTATTCCCATGGCAGATGCGGTGGCAATCATTGCCTTAACCCCATTTAGTTTAAGCATTTTTACAGCCGGAATATTAATAGAGTTGGCAAGGGCAAAACGCATTTGAACAACCCCATGCCATTTATGATCGTAGTTGCCGGGGCAGTAAGACGCGCGTCCGGGATTTGGAAAACAGATGGGTTCATCCACGAACGGGGTTGCCGCGGTATATCCGTTCAAAAGCCCCACGGCGTAGTTGATGGGCTTAATTGACGAACCAGGCTGTCTGCGGGCAAGGGTTACGTTGACATTGCCGTCTATTTTTCTATCAAAATAATTCCTTGAACCGACCATGGCCAGGATTTCGCCTGTTGCGGGATCGGTTACCAGGGCGGCTCCGTTTGTAACATGATATCCTTTGAGATGGGCAATTTGGTTTGCTACCTCTTTTTGGGCAAAGTCCTGAATAGATAAATCAAGAGAGGTTGTTACTTTTAACCCTCCCTCCTCAACCATTCTTTCCCCGTACTTTTTTACCAAAAGATCTTTTACGTAAAGAACAAAATGGGGAGCCTTAATGTTATTCCCCAAGGATTTATAGTTAAGTTTTTCTTCCTCCGCTTTTTGCATCTGGTTTTTGCTGATATAATGCTGTTCATACATTTTTTTAAGCACCTCTTCCTGTCTTGCCTTCGCCAGTTCAGGATGAGAGCCAAAAGGAGAAAATGCACTTGGCGCCTCCGGCAGTCCTGCCAGCAGGGCGGACTGTGCCAAATCTAAATTCTTGGCGTGTTCGCCGAAATAAGTCTCTGACGCCGCTTCTATTCCCCAGGCTGTCCCGCCATAGGGGATCTGGTTAAGATACATCTCAAGAATTTTATTTTTAGAATAAAGGGCCTCGGTTACAAATGAGAGAATTATTTCTCTTAATTTTCTCACGATGGTCTGCTGGGGATTAAGCAGCGAGTTTTTGACTAATTGCTGGGTAAGGGTTGATCCTCCCTGTATCTGATGATGGAAGATTATGGCAAAGGCTGCTCTTAATATGCCTTTGAGATCTATTGCCCCATGGTGGTAAAAGTCTTTGTCTTCGATGGCAATGGTTGCTTCCTGGAGGCTTTTGGGAATTTCGGATAAAGGAATAAAGGTTTGGTTTTTTTGAGCGTAAATGGTGTAAAGAAGCTTTCCGTTTCGATCAAAAATTTCAGTTGACTGAGAAATATTTTGACTTGCCAGTTTGGTTGGGGAGGGAAGATCCGAAAGGATATAGTAATAAAAAAGCCCTATTAAAACAACCAGAATGCTTAGAACTGGCCAATATCTTGCTATTAATCCGAAGACCCGTTGATGTCCCTTGAGGATCTTTTTCATCCACCTATCATAGCATTTGACGGATTTTGTTACAACAAAGGTTAAATATAACTATTTCCGCGAAAGAGCGATTAAGTAATGCTATAATGATTAACATGCATATTCTTTTGCCGTTTCTTGATTCAATACATAGGATATATACCGTTTTTAATTGGCTTGACTTTATTATTATCATTGTATTTCTGTTCTATGCCTTTGAAGGCTTTGAACGGGGATTTGTCTTATCCTTGATTGACCTGATAGGTTTTGTTACTTCGTTTTTGGTCGGACTTAAGTTTTATTCTTTTTTCGGCAAGCTTCTCTCCTCTCTTGTCCTGATGCCTTCGGGTTTTGCCAACGCGCTTGGATTTTTTATTGCGGCTATTCTGGCAGAAATGATTATTAATAGCTTATTCGTAAAAGTGGCCAGACCATTCTACGCTTCAAAAGTTCAAAACCTATCCCTTAGCAGGCCGGGTTTATTTTTTGTCCGCGTAAATCATTTTTTAGGCATAGTGCCTGCGTTGATTTCCTCGGCTGTTCTTGTCTCTTTTCTCTTAACCTTAATAGTCGCGCTTCCGTTTTCTCCGTTTCTAAAGCAGACAATCTATAAATCAAAAATAGGCAGCAGTCTTTTGATTAATACGCAGGGCGTTGAACAGGATTTAAGAAACGTTTTTGGCAAGGGTTTGGATGAGACGCTGAATTTTTTAACAGTTGAACCAAAAAGCAACGAACTGATAAAGCTTTCGTTTAAAACCTCTAATTTTCATATTGATTATGCTTCGGAGCGGAAAATGTTTAGCATGGTTAATGCCCAAAGAACATCAAGAAATATTCAGCCGTTAAGCCTTGATGCCAGGCTTCAGGCTGTTGCCAGGGCCCATTGCGAGGACATGTTTAAAAGGGGCTATTTTTCTCATTACACACCGGAGGGGCTAAGTCCGTTTGACAGAATGGGCGAGGCGGATATTTCCTTTACCTACGCGGGGGAAAACCTTGCCTTTGCGCCAAACGTGGAGTTGGCCATGCAGGGTTTGATGAAGAGTCCCGGGCACAGGGCAAACATTCTCTCTGTCAATTTTGGCAGGGTAGGAATCGGGGTAATTGACGGGGGAATATATGGAGAAATGTTTTGCCAGGAGTTTACCAACTGATTGACAATGCGATGTACATTATGTACACTTAATCTGTTATGAAAAATATCATCTCCGCAACCAAGGCAAGGAATAATTTTTTTGAGATTCTCAACGCTGTTATTTTTAAAGGCGAGGAGTTTATTGTGGAAAAAGAACATGCGGGAAGCGTGAGAATTATTCCGGAAGCGCGAAAAAGGCCAACAGCAGAAGAAATAGAGGAGACGCTGGCTAAGTTACGGAGAGTTTTTGGCAAATACAAGAAGAGAAAATATTGGTCGGTGCTTGATGCTCCCGCCTGGAAGAAAAAAGAACGTAAATATCTTGAAAATCTCTCCAAAGGTATAATTACGTGAAGATAATTGTTTTAGATACGGATATTCTTATTGATAATATATATGGTTTTGCTCCGTGGGTTAAGCTTTTTCTTCAATTAGAGGATGTAAGATTAGTGGTGCCAACGATTGTTATTGCAGAGTATCTCAACGATAAGAAAGCGGAAACAGAGCTGGGTGAAAAGGAGTCAAAAAAGTATCTATCATGGTTTCAAACACAAGACTTAAATGAAGAGATTGCCTATATTTTAGGTATGATTTTACGACGAAAGATGTATACATCAGGGGCAAGTCTGGCGGATTTGATTATCGCCTCAACCGCAATCTATCTTAATGCTAAGTTAGCGACCAACAATAAAAAAGATTTTGCTAAAATTCCCGGTCTTCGTTTATTTGACCCTGAAAAGTTAAGAAACTAATATGAATTTGCCTGTTGCTAAAAGAGCCGATGTTAAAGGAAAGACGGTTTTTTTAAGGTTGGATCTGGATGTACCAATGATAAGTCAAAAGTCAAAAGTAAAAAGTCAAAAGTACAAAATAGAGGACGATGCGAGGCTTAAAGCGGGACTGGAAACTTTAAACTTTCTTCTTGGGAATAAGACAAAGGTTATTATCGGAGGGCATCTCGGACGACCGCGCCCGGAATATCAAATATCATCCATTCGACAAGCTCAGGACAAGAATATCAAATTTCAAATGTCCAGAGAAAATAAACAGTTTAGTTTGGAGCCGGTGGCAAAGTGGTTGGCGGATAGATTTAAGGTTTATGATTTAAGATTTAAGAAATTGGGAGAGTTTGCTGGCTGGGAGATTGGTACTCGGCTATTTTTGCTTGAGAATCTAAGATTTTATAGAGGAGAGGAAGAGAATGACCCTGATTTTGCCAAAAAACTGGCAGGCCTGGCGGATATTTATGTGAACGACGCGTTTTCGGTTTGTCATAGGGTTCATGCTTCGATAGTCGGTGTGCCGAAACTTCTGCCCTGTTTTGCCGGTTTTCATTTGGAAGAGGAGGTTTCGCGTTTAGACTCGGTTATTAAAAATCCCCAAAGACCGCTGGCTGTTGTTATCGGCGGGAAAAAGATAGAAACCAAACTTCCTTTGGTTATAAAAATGTACGGCCTGGCGGATTATGTTTTGGTTGGAGGGAAAATAGCCGAGGAGTCGAAGACCTTTATCCGGCTCGAGCATCAAAAGAGTAAAGCAAATGCCCTTCTTTTGGTTGCCGATTTAAACCCCGAGGGGACAGGGATTTTGGAAAACAGCATTGTAAATTTTATCGAGGTTATTGATCGGGCGAAAACAGTTGTTTGGAATGGAACAATGGGAAAGATAAGTCAAAAGTCAAAAGTCAAAAGTCAAAAGTTGGATGAAGACGATTTGAATCATGCCTCGCGGAGAATCGCCGAGGCGGTTATCAAGGGCAGTGCTTATTCAGTAGTCGGCGGCGGGGACACAACAGAGTTTTTGAGAAAAATCGGCTTGATTGATAAATTTAATTTTGTCTCAACCGGAGGGGGCGCAATGCTTTCATTTCTATCGGGCGAAAAACTGCCGGGACTTGCGGCCCTTGTAAAATAAAAACTGTTTTTCTGCGGGTGGATTCTCTCTTGCTAAAATCCGGTTAAACTTTTATACTAAAACTATGATAAGGGCGGCGATTAATGGTTACGGAAGAATCGGAAGGGTAGCGCATCGGGTGATTCTGGAAAAACATCTATCCGAAATAGAGGTGGTTGCCATCAACGCCGGTTCCTCAACCGATATTAAAGGCTGGATGTATCTTCTTGAATATGATTCTTCATATGGCATGCTTCAGAATCATGCCTTAAATTTCAAATCTCAAATTTCAAATCTCAAATCAAATTCAGGCGGACAAATTCCAAATGTTCAAAATAGAGACGATTATATTGGGAGTTTAATTATTGATGAAAAAGAGATTCCTGTTTTTTCCCAGAAGGATCCGAGTCTTCTGCCCTGGCAGGATTTGGGGGTGGACGTGGTTATTGAATCAACCGGGCATTTCAGAACAGAGGATAAGTTAAAGCTTCATCTTGAAGCCGGGGCCAAAAAGGTTGTTTTGTCCGCACCGGTTAAAGGCGGCAACGTAACAACCTATGTTCTGTCGGTCAACGATGAAAAATATCAGGGCGAGGCCCTGATAAACAATGCCTCCTGCACAACCAATTGCATAGCCCCTGTTGCCAAAATCATGGTTGATCATTTTGGCGTTGAAAAGGCGATGATGACCACTATTCACGGATACACTTCGGATCAGAGACTCCAGGATGGGGGGCACAAAGATTACAGAAGGGCAAGATCGGCTGCTCAAAATATTATTCCCACATCAACCGGCGCAACCATTGCCGCGTCCGAAGCGGTGCCGGAATTAGCAGGCATCTTTGCCGGATTATCAATTAGGGTTCCCGTGGCAGTTGGCTCATTGTCGGATTTTACCTTTCTTTTGAAAAAAGAGACCACTGCCGATGAGGTCAATGGAGTTTTAAAAAAAGAAGCGGAAAATCCTGTTTACAAAGGCATATTCGCGGTAACGGAGGACCCGCTTGTTTCATCCGATATAGTAGGCAATTCCCATTCCTCAATCGCGGATCTCTCTTTAACAAAAGTGGTTGGCGGTAATTTGGCTAAGATTGTCGCCTGGTATGATAACGAGTGGGGATATGCCAACCGGCTGGTGGAAGAGGTTATAATGGTAGGAAAGTGAAGGATTATTGTGTGTTTTGATTGTAAAATTGTTAAATAAAGAGAATCAGTAGCATCTAGCATTTATGGATAGTCCAATTGATCTTCCTGGAATTAAAATTATAACCGTATCAGGCAGGATTGCCTCAGGATCTACGACCCTTGCCCATAAGTTAGCTCTTCACCTGGGCTGGCGTCATATTGAAGGGGGAGAGGTTTTTTGGGAGGCTTTGCGTGCCAAGCTTGGGCTTTCGGAGAAAGACACAAATCTTCGTCCCGACAAGAACGATGAGGATTTTGACGCTTCGCTTAAAAGAATACTTGAAAATGGGAAGAATATTATTCTTGAAACAAAACTGGCGGGTTTTAATGCCCAGGGCATAGACGGCGTGTTTAAAATAGGCGTTGTCTGTGATGATCCCCAGGGAAATGATCAGACACAGATACGCATAGACAGGCTTGTTAACAGGGAGCGCATATCGGTTGAACAGGCAAAGGAGGAGGTTTTTGAGAGAGAAAAAAATGATTTGGACAAGTGGAGGAGAATATACGCAAACGGAAATCAAGAATGGGTTTACTGGGACAAAAAATATTACGATTTGGTCATAAATACCTATTCCCACAACCAAGATGAAACATTAAAGATAGTGCTTGAGGAGCTGGGGATTAAAGATTCAAAAGAAAGATAGCAATAAACGCAAAGATAAAACCCAATATTTTATTTAAAGTTAGGTTTTCTTTAAGAAAGACTAGCGAGAGCAGTATAGTGATAATTGGATACAAGGAACTTAATGTAATAACTATTCCAGCGGGTTTTTTTTGTATAACAATAAAAAAGAAAACAGAGGCTACTCCCGCACACAGTCCTGCCAGAAGAGCCATTGTAATGCCGAATTTGTCAGCCTTTAGATTAGAAAGCTCCTTGGTTAAGCCTAAATAAATAATAATCGCGAAGATTAAGGTAATGGAATCCCATAAACTGGCTTGCACACCGATTTTATCTGATGCGATTTTGGCAAAGAATGCCCAAAGTCCCCAAAGAAAGGTAGCACCAAAGATGAGCATTAAGGGTTTATTCATATTTTTGACAAGCCTATACCATTATAATATAATGCCTTAACTTTATCTACGTAATTTCTTATGAGCAGGTTTATTGAGGAGTTTAGGGGTTCATTTAAGGCTATTTTTCCTCGAAGGCCAACAGAACAGGAAAGACAGGAAAGGTCTAGGGTTGCAGAAGTTAGAAGCATAGAACTTGGTGATATGCAGCATATTTTGAAATGGATTGCAGCTGATCCAGAAATAAGAAAACATCTAGATCCTGTACCTAGCTTACCGAAGAATTGGGCAGATACGAATGAGGTGTCGGCTTGTTGCGTTGAGCTGTGGAATTATTACACAAACTCTGGTGAGCCAAAAAAAATAACACCTTTGGCGGCAGTTAATCCTTTGGGGGAATTATTAGGAGTAGAGACATTACGATGGCGAGGCGACCCATCTGTGGACTTAGCATCGGGCATAGCATCTTTAGAACGGTTGATTGTTAGGCCTGAAAGCCAAAGATGTGGTGTAGGGACCACATTGGTTGCAACTGCTTTAGAGTATGCATTTTATCGACATAGGGGTTATGGCGGTAAAGGCGCAAGGGAAGTCCGAGCTTGGGTAATGAGCGATGAGCGTGCCGGATCTTGGAGCAGAAATTATCAATTCTTTAGAGGATTAGGTTTCCAGATTGTGCCTAGCGTTCCGCATTGGCCTGAGTATGCTGAAAAAAGAGGAATAAAGACCGATAGAGACGCAATATATCTTCGTGAGACCCCTGAATTTTATAAAAGGAAAAAGACGGTAAATCCTAGGATTGCGCCTTGCGAGAATCTTAAAATAGCTGCATAATAAAACTATATGAAACTCCTGGAAATAATGCAGAAAACAGTAGTAACTGTCTCTCCTGATCAAAAGATAAAGGAGGTTGCCAGAATTATTTTTAACTTGGGCATATCAGGGGTTCCTGTTGTTAAAGGTGGAAAACTGATTGGCATAGTCACGGAACAAGATATTCTCATAAAACTTTATCCTTCTATGCAGGATTTGATAGAAGACTATGTGCATGCCAAGAGCTTCGAAGCGATGGAGCACAACCTAAAAAACATCTTTGACATGTCTATTAAAGAATTGATGAACGAACAGGTAATTAGCGTATCTCCTAATGTTTCTCTTATGGAGGCGCAATCAAAAATGCTTATAAATCGTGTTAGCAGGCTTCCTGTTATTGATGCGAAAGGTCACCTTTTAGGCATTGTTTCGCAAGGAGATATCTTTAGGCAACTTATAAAAAATGAGCTCCCTAAATTGGAGACACAAAGCTATGCCAGTTTTGTTGCGCGTTATTACAATTTGATGGTTAACTGGGGAAAGCGTCTAAATTATGAATTTCCTGTGCTTTTAAATCTGCTAAAAACTAATAATGCACAGTCAATATTGGATATTGGAGTATGGACCGGAAGATATACGTTAGAGTTAGCTAAGAAGACAAATTATAAGATTTTAGGATTAGATCACAATGAGATTATGGTTGATATCGCAAATAAAGAAAGGAATAAGCTAGCTAGCCAGTATAAAAAGAGAGTTGATTTTATGCTGACCGATTTTACTAACTTTTCTGATAAAATCAGTAGGAAATTTGATGCGGCAATATGTATGGGTAATTCTCTGCCTTATATTCCTGTATCGCTAAAAACATTGTTTAAACAGATATATCAGTTGCTAGATAAGAAAAACGGAATATTTATTATTCAGACTCTTAATCTTGAGAAGCTTTTGATTAAAAAAGATAGACTCTTAAATTTTAAGATACAAAAATCAAGGACTAACGATGAGAAAGAACATTTGCTTATGGAGTTTTTTGACAGGAAAGCAGGCAATATTCTTTTTCACCACACGGTAATATTTGATAGTGACGGAGAAAATTGGATCTTTAAAGGTATAACAACAATAAAAATTCATTACATAACAGATCGTATCCTTCTCCAAGCCTTAAAAGAATCAGGTTTTAATAAAATTTCCATAGCGGGAAACATGGGAGAGTACCAGGGAGAATATGGCAAATTGTCTTTTACCAATAAATTTGATAGGCTGGAGAGCGATTGGCTAAATGCGGTAGCCGAGAGATAGGGTATTGACGATAGGCGGTTTATGGCCTAAGATTTAATAGATTGATCTATAACAATGAAAAAAACTTTAGTCATAGCAACCTTTTTCTTGTTAACCGTCTTGGTTATGCCTCAAGCCTTTAGTCAGGATAAGGCAGGTGCTTCTTTTAACGGACATAAGATAGATTATCAGCTGCCCTATCCCGGCCTTTTGCCCGATAATCCATTGTACTTTTTAAAGATGATCAGAGACAGAATAGTGGGTTTTTTGATCTCCGATTCCCTTAAAAAGACGGAATTTAACCTTCTTCAATCGGAAAAAAGGACTAACGCGGGACTATATCTTTCCCGAAAAGGAGAATTCCAACTAGCGGAAACCACCATATCCAAAGGCGAAAACTATCTTGACCAGGCAATCTCCTCCTTAAGAGAGGCAAGAAAACAAGGAGAGGACACAAAGAGCCTGGTTAATAAAATGATTCTTTCCTCGATGAAACAGCAGGAAGTGATTAGCGGTATTTCCGCCAAATCATCTAAAAATCTTAAGGCGGAATTTGCCAAAGACCAGCAGAGAATGATTAACTTTAGAAATATGCTTAAGTCAATCATTCGTAAATAGAATACAAAATTAGCGGAAAGATTTAAATAATTGTTCGTTTTAAAATTGCAATTTTCCTCTGCCCTCAATTTGAGGCAAGAAGGCATCATTGACCATTTTTGATACAGAAATTTCTAGTTGACACAATAGATTTAGTGGCATAAGATTATTTTTGCGCTAGATATAGAGAAAAAACTCAAAAGTCAAAATGCAAAAATCAAAGACACAATTCAAAAGTAAAAAGTTCAGTCTTCGCATTTTAAACAAGCCC
>JAMCTM010000006.1 GCA_023379465.1 Patescibacteria group bacterium | reverse complement strand
TCGCAAGGTGACCTAAGAGAAAAAGTGAGGCAAAATAAATAATAGAAATTACAGATATTGCCGCGAAGGTTGTTAGTAAAATAATATTGACTGCTCTGCGGTTGCTATATCCGTTAAGACTTTTTTTATCGTTAGATAAAAGATACACGAAAATAAATATTGGCAGGAGGAGTACCGCGTTTAGAGCTTGAGACAGGAATAAAATAGAAATAAGAGGGATAAACGGTATAACAACCAGTGCCGCGCCCAAGATTAAGATAAAGGTAAAAAGGCTATAGAATTGGGGTGCTTCCGAAAAAGAAAAACTAAGTCCGGATTCAAACCCAAAAGCCTCGGATATAACGTAGGCCGTTGAAACAGGAACAAGAGCCGCGCCAAAAACAGAGGCATTGAGAAGCCCGAACGAAAAAAGAATAGAGGCAAAGCTTCCTGCCAGGGGCCTTAGGGCAAGGGCCGCGTCTTTGGCATCAGCTATAGTTTGGCCATGTGTAAAAATAGTTGCCGCGCAGGCAACGATAATAAAGAAGGCAATAAAATTTGTAATAAATGTGCCTGTAAACACATCTCCCCTTTCAATATTAAGGTTTTCTGTTGAAAGTTTCTTGTCTGCAACATAGTCCTGAATAAAAAATTGTCCCCACGGGGTAATGGTTGTTCCGACAACTGCTATAAATGTCAGCAAATAATTTTTATTCAGAGAAAAAGTCGGAATTACCAAACTTTTAGCCGCCCTTGCCCAATCTGGATGAGCCATTACCGCGGAAAAGATATATACGATATAGAAAAAAGACACGGTTAAAAAAATCTTTTCCAGGGATTTAAAGTTTCCCTTTGTGATGAGAAGAAAAATTAAAAAGACAGCTAAAACCACAGAGATGGATCTTGGGATGGAAAATATTCCCAGGGAAGCGGCAATACCGGCAAACTCCGCGGCAATAACCCCAATGTTGGCTATAAAAAGCACAGCCATTATAAAGGTTGTCCATCTAACCCCAAACCTTTCCCTTATCAGAGACGACAATCCTTTCCCCGTTGCTATGCCCATCCTTGCCCCTATTTCCTGCGTGATAGCCAGAGAGAATGTTGTTAAGAAAAGCACCCAGAGAAGGGAATAGCCAAAGTTTCCTCCGGCAATAGAATAAGTGGTTATGCCTCCCGCGTCATTATCCACGGATCCGGAGATTATTCCAGGTCCTATTATGGCAATAATCGGCAGAAGCCTTAAAATTTTTCTTTTAAAGAACATCATTTTTTTCTTCCCCTTCTTCTATTTTGGCCAGTATGCCGTCTATGGTAATAATTCCCGATGCCTTTTTCTCGTCGTTGACCACCGGTAAAACCCGCAGGTTGTATTTGGCAAACAGCCTTAATATTTGGGAAAAATGGGTATTGTCATAAACAAACTTTTTGTCCGTCACGATATCCTTAAGAAGTGCCAGTTTTTCCGTATTAACCAGATTTTTTAGCAAAAGTGTGCCGACCAGTTTATTTTCAGGCCCCACCACAATAATAGCTTCCGGTTTTACGCCCTCTCTTTTGAGCGTCTCCAGTGTTTCTTTGACCGTTTTTTCAGAGTCCATTTGATAGTAGCTGGTTTTCATAATCCCCCCGGCCACGTCGTCGCTAAAAGCAACCAGCTTTCTGACCTTTTGAGCCTTTTCCGGTCCCAAAAGATGAAGTATTTCCTTAATTCTTAGGGGTGTTAATTTGTAAAAAATATCGGCAATTTCGGAAACAAGCATTTTATTGATTATATTTCTAAGCCTAAAGGGGGATAGCTGTTCAAGAATGGAAAGCTGGGTTTTGTTATCCGCCTCTTGTATGGCCGATGCCGCTTTCTGCGCGTCGAGAAACTCCACAAGGCTTAGTCTTTCCTTTGTTCCCAGATCCTCCAAAATGTCCGCCAGCTCCGAAGGATGAAAAGAGTGCAGTTTATTTTCGTTTAGTTTGATTCGGATAGCCCCCGTTGAATAATCAAATGTTTCTATAAGCGTCCAGGGAAGGATTTTGGGTTTAAGATTAAATAGATTACGTATGCCAAGCCGCTTTAGGACCGCGGAAAACCCAACGTCTATGCCGATTACCTTTAACTCTCCGTTATTTTCCAGAACAACATCGTTGACCCTTACCACCCTTTTTCCATGAATATCAATAACCTGTTTGTCCAAGAGGTCTTCCGCTAAATAAAATGCGTTTTTATCATAAGGAAGAAAGGGGGTTTCCGCTGTCTTAAGTATTAATCTGTTATCCTCTATTCCCATAGATGAGGTTGGCATGGTTAGTCTTCGGTTGTCTCTTTTTATAACTATTTTGGAGATGGGCGGGGTGGGACGGTTTTCCATGACTGCGATATCAAGGACCTTGCCTATAGTATTACCTTTATAGCAGATTGCCTTTCCAACCAGTTGACTTAAGTAGATCATAGTGTTTTAATTGTAGTTGCGAAATAAAGGCTGTGTCAACTGTTTCCTATTGACACTTAGCAGATAATATGTTAGTCTGCTAAGAAGGCACTTAAGTTGTATGAATAAAGTTGTTCCCATAATTCCAATCAGAGACGGTATAATTTTTCCCAACACAGATGCTGTTTTAACCTTTGGCAGGCCCAGAAGTCTCAGCGCCCTGGAATCCTCTTTTAGAAACGAGCGGACTGTTTGTTTTGTTCTTCAGAGAAATTCTAAACTTAATGATCCAAGCCCTTCGGATCTTTATACGGTAGGCACCCTGTCTCGGATCGAAAGAATGATTAAAACCGATGGAGAGATTAACGCCCAGGTCCGCGGGCTTTCCAGGGTCAGAATAGATTCTTTCGAGGAGCAGGAATTATATCTTTTGGGTAAGGTAACCCAGCTGCCGGATGTCATAGACGAGACACCGGAAATAAAGGCCTTATCGAATCACCTGACCTCGGAGTTTAGAAAGGCAATGAATCTTGGCAAAAGTACCGATTTTCTGGTTTTTATGAACATTATGTCCGAGACCTCTCCTTCTGTTTTGTCCGATCTTATCGCTTCCGTTCTGGATTTGAAACCTTCCGAAAGGCAGGATTTGCTCGAGACAAGCGATGTCAAGTCGCGGCTTGAAAAGGTAACGGCTTTTCTTGCCAGGGAAGTAAAAATTTTGGAGATTGAGAAAAAAATCGCCTCCAAAACCCAGGAGAGATTTGAAAAAGGGGCAAGGGAGGCAATGCTTAGGGAAAGGCTGAAAACAATAGAGAGGGAATTGGGAGAGGAGGAATCTTCGGAAGAAAAGGAGCTCTTGGCTAAGCTTAAAAAAGCGGGGATGCCAAGGGATGTCGAGGAAAAAACAAGAAAGGAAATCAAGAAACTGGCGCAGATGAATCAGTTCAATCCTGAGGCAGGATATATCAGAAATTATGTAGACTGGCTTTTAAGCCTTCCCTGGAGTAAAGAGAGCAAAAATAATGTTGACATAAAATCTGCCGAAAGAATTCTGGATGAGGATCATTACGGGCTTAAAAAAGCAAAAGAGAGAATTGTTGAATACCTGGCTGTTCATAAGCTGTCCGGTAAAATGAAGGGTCCTATTCTATGTTTTGCCGGTCCCCCCGGGGTGGGAAAAACCTCGATTGGCAAATCCATTGCCAGGGCTTTGGGCAGAAAATTTGTCAGGGTTTCCCTTGGCGGCATTAGGGATGAGGCGGAAATCAGAGGGCATAGAAGGACCTATGTTGGCGCTTTGCCCGGAAGGATTATACAGGCAATTAAAGAAGCGGGTACAAAAAATCCTGTTTTTATGCTGGATGAAATAGATAAGGTAGGCGCCGATTTTAGAGGGGATCCCTCATCCGCTCTCTTGGAAGCCTTAGATCCCGAACAGAACAATGAGTTTTCCGATCACTATCTGGAGGTTCCTTTTGATTTGTCTAACGTAATGTTTATCACAACAGCCAATGTTTTAGACACCATTCCTCCGGCGCTTCGGGACAGATTAGAGGTTATTCATTTCGCGGGCTATACGCAAGAGGAAAAGTTTCATATAGCCGGTGATTTTCTTATCAAGAAACAAATGGAGAATCACGGCCTGACAGAAAAAAATATAGAGGTTTCGGATAATGCGATTAGGTTTATAGCCTCTCATTACACGCGGGAGGCAGGGGTTAGAAATCTGGAGAGGGAAATTGCCTCTGTGTTTAGGAAGGTAGCCAAAATGGTAGCCGAGGGAGAAAAAAAGAAGGTGGCTATAATAGAAAAAAATGTTCCTAAATTCTTAGGCCCTATTAAATTTCATTCTTCAATAGCCGAGAAAAAAGACGAAGTCGGTATGGCAACAGGACTGGCCTGGACAGAGGCGGGGGGGGAAATTCTGTTTATAGAGGTGGCGCTTATGCCGGGCAAGGGCAGTCTTCTTTTGACCGGTCAGCTGGGAGAGGTGATGAAAGAATCATGTCATGCGGCCCTCTCCTACATTCGTGCCAGGGCGGCGGAGTTTGGTCTTTCCGATAAGTTTTATCAGAAACTGGATATTCACGTTCATGTGCCGGAAGGCGCTGTGCCTAAAGACGGCCCATCCGCAGGGGTGGCTATCACAACCGCCATGGTTTCCGCCTTAACACAAATTCCCATCCGAAGAAAAGTCGGCATGACAGGGGAGATAACCCTTAGGGGAAGGGTTCTTGAGATAGGCGGGCTAAAGGAAAAAGTGATCGCCGGACATCGGGCAGGCCTTACAACCATTATTGCTCCAAAGGACAATAAAAAAGATCTGGAGGATATACCGCGGGAGGTGCTAAAGGATCTTAAATTTATTTTCGTCTCCCACATGGATGAGGTTTTAGATCTGGCCTTGACTAAACCTTTGTCAGGAAGAAAAACCCAGGCCGCGCCGCTTGTTCGTCCTATCCTTCACGCTCCCTCTCCCCAGCCCGCGGATTAGCATTGATCCCTTTTATCTTTTCCCATTTGGAACGCGGACATTTCTTGGGCCAATTTCTCCAGGCTTCATTATTTCTGTATTCCGGAAATTCCTCTTTTTCTACCCAGTGCAGTTTATCATAATCGGTAATGCGGGAAACAAACTCGATTCCATTTAAATGATCAATTTCATGCTGGAAAATCCTAGCGGTATATCCCTCATAGTTTTCTTCGATAGACTGCCCATTTCTGGTTAATGCCCTAACTTTAATAGAGTTAGGTCTTGCTACAATTCCGCAAACCCTGTCGGTAGAGTAACAGCCTTCGTACCATTCAACCTCGTCGTTAGATTTCCAGATAATCTCCGGGTTAATATATACCCTTAAATCTCCAACATTGCCTTTACCCCTGGCGGCAACATCAACCAGTATGATTCTTTTAGAAATTCCAATTTGCGGAGCCGCCAAACCAACCAGTAGAGGTTTCATTCTATCAACCTGTTCTCCATAGGCAATTGTCAGCATTTTCTCAATCAGGGCTTGTGTCTCGGGAGATTCTATTTCTTCCGGTTTAATCTCTTCGGCTCTTTCTATTAGAATCGGATTATCAGGCTTAACAAATTTTTCCATCATTCGGCCTTGCCCTCCCGCGTTTTCTCCTGCGCGATTTTATTATAACACCCCGCCCGCCCCACGGAAAGGAGCGTTCCTTGTCCCGAGCGCAGCCGCCCACAGCTTTTAATTATTCCTCAAAACCTATGAAAACCTAGGAAAAATGTCTATTGACATCATCAAAATAGCATGTTAAACTGCCTTCATGCCAAAAACAAAAAACCCCAAAAAACTATTAAGTATCGGTGAAGTTGCTGAGATTTTCGGGATTCATCAAGATACCTTAAGAAATTGGGAGAAAAAAGGCATACTTGTTCCTCTTCGAATTGGGCCACGACAAGACAGAAAATACCGCCAGGAAGACATTGAAAAAATAGCTGGAAAGAAGAGTTTTGTCAAAGAATTAGGTTTAGACGAAGAAAAAATGACCCTTGCCGTCCTTAAACAATTTTTATGGAAGAGCGCGGATATCCTAAGAGGCAGAATTGATAGCAGCGATTATAAAAAATACATCTTCGGCCTTCTCTTTTACAAAAGGATTAGCGATGTTTGGGACGAAGAATATAAAAACGTATTAGATGAGTATAAAGACGAAGATATTGCAAAAGCTGATTATAACCATCGTTTTCAAGTTCCTGTAAATTGCCAATGGAAAATAATCGTTAATACATCCGACAACATCGGACAAAAACTCAACGAAATTTTTGACAAACTCACAAACGCTAATTCTCCCAAACTTGATAAAATCTTTGACGATCTGGATTTTGCTAACAAAGACCGTTTCCCCAACGAAACACTTCAAAGACTGATAAATCATTTTTCTCAGCATAATTTTGGAAACACATACATCAACTCTGACTTATTAGGGGATGCGTATGAATATTTAATTGGTCAATTTGCCGCTGACGCGGGTAAAAAGGGTGGAGAATTTTACACGCCTCGTGAAGTTGAAAAAGTAATTGTCGGAATCTTAAAGCCTCATCAAAAAGACCATATTTATGATCCAACCGTTGGCAGCGGAGGTTTCCTCCTTGAGGCATATAATTATCTTAGAAATAAAGCGGGAGAAAAAATCGCAAGAAGCCTGTATCTTTACGGGCAAGAAAGAAATATTGGCACATTCGCGATTGCCAAAATTAATATGTTTTTGCACGGACTCGACAGCGCGGACATAAGGCGTGGCGATACGCTTGCGAATCCGCAATTCCTAAATAATTTAGGTAATTTACAAACATTTGATATCGCGGTCGCAAATCCGCCCTACTCCATTAAAGACTGGGAATTTGAGCTTTTTAAAACCGATAAATACGGCAGGACTGAAGGGTATGACCAACCGCCGCGAAAAAACGCAGACTATGCTTTTGTTTTGCATATTTTAAAATCCCTTAATGTCAATGGTCGGGCGGGAATCGTTTTACCTCACGGTGTTCTTTTTAGAGGCGGCAGCGAAGGTAGAATCAGAGAGCAGATTATTAAAAATGATCTTTTGGAAGCTGTAATTGGACTTCCCCCAAAACTTTTCTACGGAACAGGTATTCCGGCAGCCATTCTTATATTTAATCGCAATAAATCACCAGAAAAACAAGGGAAAGTTCTAATCATTGACGCTGAAAAAGATTTCCTCGAAGGCAAAAATCAAAACTCTTTACGCAAACAGGACATAGAAAAAATAATCAAAGCCTATGACCAGTACGAAGATATCGAAAAATACGCCAGAGTCGTTGATGTCAAAGAAATTGAAGAAAACGAATACAACCTAAACGTCAGACGCTACATAGACGGAAGTAAGGAGCAAGAACAAATAGACGTTAAACAGGTTTGGAATGAATTACAGACTTTAGAAAAAGAACGAGGAGAAATAAACAAAAAAGTCGCTGGGTTTATAAAGGAATTAGGATATGAAAAATAAAAAATTAATCGTTAAAGGTTTTGAAATTTCCATAATTTCCAAGAAAGAAAATGACTACATTTCGCTCACAGACATGCTAAAGGCAAAAGACGGAGATTTCTTTATATCAGATTGGTTAAGAAACAGAAATACTGTAGAATTTCTGGGTATTTGGGAGGGTGTTCATAATCCTAATTTTAATTATGGCGAATTTGCCATAATTAAAAGCCGTGCCGGTTTAAACAGTTACAAAATCAGTGTTAAAGAGTGGGTAGAAAAGACAAATGCAATTGGACTCAAAGCAGCTGCAGGACGATATGGCGGAACGTATGCGCATAAGGACATCGCTTTTGAATTTGGAATGTGGATCAGTCCGGAATTTAAAATTTATTTAATTAAAGAATTTCAGCGGCTTAAAGCCGAAGAAGACGAGCGGCTACGTCTTGGTTGGGATGTAAAACGGACACTTACAAAAATAAACTATAAAATCCATACGGATGCGATAAAACAAAATCTTATTCCCCCTCAAATTTCTCCGAATGAGGAAAATATCATTTATGCCGATGAAGCGGATGTTTTAAATATAGCCCTTTTCGGGATGACAGCCAAAACGTGGCGGGATGAACATTCTAATAAAGAGGGTAACATCCGCGATTATTCGACGGTTGAACAGTTAGTGGTTCTGGCAAATTTGGAAGGAATCAACGCGGAGCTGATTAAACAAGGTTTATCGCAAATAAACCGCCTCAAACAGCTAAACGCTATCGCTATCTATCAAATGAAATCTCTTTTGGGCAACCCAAATATGAAAAAGTTAATCGGGAAAGGAAAAGACTAATATGGCAAAACAAAAGGATTCAGTTCAAACGATTACTCTAACCCGAGCTCAATTCAAAGCCCTGCTTAAAGCAGTCTATTTAGGCAACTGGATGGCCAATGCCTATAGCACGGATAAGTTTAAAAAAGATTATGAGAGGGCGGAAGATCTTATTTTCTCGCATTGTCCGAAGTTCGGTTTTAGAAAATATATGGACCACGAGCAGTCTGATGGCAACAGATATTATCCAACAAGTTATTTCGAGGAGGAAACAGATGTTCATAAGGTTCATGAAGAATACGATGAAAATACTTTTTGGGATGAGCTGGCTGAACGTCTGGGAGAACGGGATTTTTTTGAACAGTATTCAAAAGAAGAAATTAAAAAAATGAGTCGGGAAGAGTATTTTAAAAGAATGACGGAGTGCGTTGATTATTATCATGAAGAGTTCGAAAAACTAGGATTGGATAGGTTGAGATTAGAAAATTACAATTGAAAGATAGTAGTAAAAAATAAATCAACAAAAAGTTGCTGGGTTTATTAAAGAATTGGGGTACGAAAAATAATATGAGATGTTTATGTTTATTTCTTGATGAATCTGGAATAGCCAATCCAAAGGTGACCAGTTCAGAGACTTATATTCTAGCCGGGTGCATGGTTGATGATTACGCAAGAGAAAAATTAAAGATAGAAGCTGACCGAATAAAATTTAAATATTGGTCTAAAACTGATATTGTTTTTCACTCAAAAGAAATTGGAAGAAAAGAAGGGGTTTTTAAAATTTTCAAAGAGAAAAAGCTCTTTGATGCTTTTCAACAAGATTTATTTGATTTTTTATCAAAAAATAGCTTCCAAATGTTCTTTGTGTTAATTGATAAGCAAGATGCGCTAAAGAAAAACTGGAACGACAAGAAAATTTATGCGGAAACCTCTGCGGTTATGGTAAAAAATTTCATCCTTTCGCTTCTTGCGCAGGATAATGTTAAAGGCAGACTCGTTGTTGAATCAGCAAGCGCGGAAAAAGATTTTTATTTTCATAAAGCAGTAGGACATTTTCTGTCGAATGGCATTCCCCATTTGAATGTACCTTTTAATGAGGTTCAGGATGTCTTAACGGAAATTTCTTTCGTGTCAAAAAAGAATCATGACATAGAAGAACAAATATCTGATTTATCAGCCTACGCCGCTAAATTAAAATTTAAAAAGACGAAAATAACTAGCATGACTGCATATGAAAAAATGATAACTAAAATTTTAAATAGGAAGATTTTTAAGATGGATCCCAACACTGGAACCAGAAAGAAAAAATATTATTCCGAGATTGACAGTTTTAAAATAATGCCCTAAATGGCAAAAAACTGGGTCGTGGCATCACGCTCACTCACCAGTCCTTAGCAAATGTAAGTATACATATATATAACTATAAAGTCAAGGAATACAAAATATATAAAACATATGCAAAATCAACTTTCAAATTGGCAAAAAATAAAACTTGGTGATGCCTGCACTCTTGTAAAGGGAGTTACTTATAAAAGCAGTGATTATGCTACTTCTACTGAGGGAATGGTTTTTTTAACCTTGAAATCAATTGCTAAGGGCGGTGGGTTTAACTTTGATGGAATCAAGTATTACAAAGGAATTGCTAGTCCAGATCAATTTGTTTCCCCGAATGATTTGATTATCGCAAATACGGATCTAACAAGAGATGGTGATGTTATTGGAGCACCATTATTTATTCCGCAAATTGACAATCAAGACAAGTGTGTCTTTTCTATGGATATTTCAAAACTTGTTACTGATGAATCTAAGTTAAATAGGGAGTATTTGTATCATTATCTTCTCACTCAAAAATCTAGAGATTACATGAGGAGCATATCAAATGGGTCTACTGTTTTACATCTTAATACTAAACAAGTAAACAATCTTGAAATACCACTACCTCCTTTAGATCTTCAATCAAAGATTGCTAATTATTTATTTTTGGTTGATCAACAAATTGCAAAAACTGACCAAATTATCCAAAAAACAGAAGCTTTGAAACAAGGATTGATGCAGGAGTTGTTGACTAAAGGAATTGGTCACAAGAAATTCAAAAAAACAAAACTGGGAGAGGTTCCAGAAGAATGGAAAGTTGTCGATTTAGAAGATTGTGCGAAAAGAGGTAGCGGACATACCCCAAATAAAAAAATGCCTAGCTATTGGAACGGTGGAATTAAATGGATATCTTTATCGGACACAAAAAAACTAGACAACGTATATATAAGTGAAACTGATAAAGAAATTAGTGACGAAGGTATTCATCATTCTTCTGCCGTTTTACACCCAGCAGGCGTTGTTGTTTTATCAAGAGACGCAGGTGTTGGAAAAAGCGCGATTACAACAAAGCCAATGGCTGTAAGCCAGCACTTTATTGTATGGAAATGTAATGATGACTTGAATAGCCTTTTCCTCTATTATCTTTTGCAGAATTGGAAGCCATTATTTGAAAATATTGCAACAGGTACAACAATCAAAACGATTGGGCTACCATTCTTTAAGCAGTTGCAAATACCACTACCTTCGCTAAGTGAACAGAAAAACATTTCACAAATTTTACTCTCAATTGATAAAAAAATTCAGGCAAAATACGAATATAAGAAAGCCCTTAATTTATTAAAGAAAGGAATGATGCATGACATTTTTAATCAAAAAGTGCAGATAAATTGATATGATAAGTTTTAAGTCCATAAAAATTCAAAATTATAAAGGTTTTGTAGATTCGGGAGAGATAAAACTATGCGTACCAGACGGAGTTACATCTGGAAGTGGTTTGAATATATTTGTTGGAGAAAATGGATCAGGAAAAACGTCAGTGCTTCAAGCCCTTAATTTATTAACTGCTTATAGTTCTTCTATTCAAAACAAAACTCTGTCATCTGATTTTAATAACTCTAGTAGTGAATGTGATATTCAAGTTACTGCAACACTATCAAACGAGCTTGACTATCAGATGGTTGCACCGTGGAAGCAAACTTTCAAGGTAAAAGCGATAAAAACAGTAGTTAAGCATAGAGACCAAAAGACTCCACAGAAATTGCTTTCATCAAAGTTTACCTACAGTAATATCGTAGAACCAAACTCCCGTACTCATAGTTGGTATAGAAAAGGACTAGAACCGATAACAGACTTTTATCTTGGACTTGATAATGACAGGTTTATTAATAATGAAAGCATCCATATTTTTTATTTCGATAGAAATAGAGAGAGACAATCTAAAAAGGGCTACTCAACAACTTTCTCACGGGTAATGGATGACTTTAATTGGAAATTTTATAACTCTGCAAATCATGTAGATGTGTTAACTAAGTGGAATGAGTTTTATCCATTAGTTGTCTCTGATGATATTGGAAGTAAGGTTAAAGATATGTTCAAAACTTTATTTAATAGCAATTTGATATCAAAAGTCCGACTTGAGCTACTCAGTCTCAACGAACCGTATTCTGAAGCTTTTTTGGGTATTCCAAGCGATAGTAATCTTACTCAAATAGCACTTAGTGAGTTAGGCTCTGGTGTTGACCTGCTTTATTCAATTTTATTTATAAAGCAAATTGCTGAACAATCAAAAGGATCAATCATATTTTGTATTGATGAACCTGAACTCTCATTACATCCGCAGTGGCAAAAGATTCTCTTTGAGTTATTTAAAGAAGAAGCAAAGACTAAACAAATTTTTATATCTACCCACTCGCCTCATTTTATTGATGCTACTCTGCTTAAGAATGTTAAGAAATTTACTTGCGATGAGTCTGGAACATTAACGATCACAAATTTATCAGAAACAGTTGCAAACGATTTGAAGACTCAAAGCTTGTTTAATCTTGAAAACAGAGAAATATTTTTTTGTGAGTCAGTAATTCTAGCTGAAGGATGGGAGGATAAAGATAGGATTAGAAAATTCTTAAATTCAAACAATAACGATATATTTGTTATGGTTGGACTACAAAATTTTGAGCGCGTTAAAAATGTATGTAAAGAACTAGGTATTAAATTTAAGGCAATTGTTGACCTAGACTATTTAAGAAATGAAGCAACACTTATTCCTGATTTAACTAAAGATGAATTAAATGTTCTTGAGGAGGTGAGAGCATTGGATGAAATTATTTCATCTTCTGCAAATGAAATTATCAAAAAAGAAGCAAATAAAATTAAATCCAAAATTGAAACAGATAAATTGTGTATTCTCTCTTCAAAAATTAAATCAAAAATGGATTCAAATTCCACCTACGCAAAAAAAGTAAAGGCTAAAATCGATAGCTTAAAAATTACAAATACTTTTGTTTTGCCAAACGGTGTCATAGAAGACTACTTAGATGAAGAAGGAAAAGAAAAATCGGATGCACTCTTTGTAATGC
>JAMCTM010000005.1 GCA_023379465.1 Patescibacteria group bacterium | reverse complement strand
CCTCTAACATCTCAACTCTCTCTGTTAATTCATAGATCAGTTGTATCAATTCACCTCTTGGGGCAGTTAAGAGATCTGACATATTGATCTAGTGTAGCATAGTTATGTCAGGAGTGTGAGTTCGTTCGGCCGGATTGGAGTTTTGATTTTTTTGGAAAAAGGGTTAAAATTAAATACATTATCTATGAAAAAAATCATAGTTCTGCTTTTACTCGCGGCGGCTGTTTTGTTTAATAAGCAGATTTTAGGATACGCCAATAACATCCTTTATCTATCCGCGTGCGATACTCCGATAGAGTACAGATTGGGAACGGTTGATCCCAGATTTAATATAACGGATGATCAGTTTCTGCTGGATATAAAAGAGGCCGCGGATATTTGGAATAAGGCGGAGAATAAAACTCTTTTTGAGTTTAACAAAAAGGCGGATCTAACAATAAGCCTGGTGTTTGACCAAAGGCAGGCCATTGATAATAAAATAGGCAGTCTTGAGAATCAGATACAAAGCGGCAAAGATTCCATAAATCCGGAAATCCGGGAATACAAACAGCTATCCTCCGATTTTAAACAAAAACTGAATAGTTTTAACGCGGAGGTTAACATGTGGAACGCAAAAGGCGGAGCGCCTCCTGATGCATATAATAGGTTAAAGACAGAACAGCAGGATTTAAAAAATGAGGCCGATAAACTTAATCAGCTCGCGGACAGACTGAATATCTCAACCAATCAGTATAATCAAAAGATCAATGAACTGCAAAGCACAATAAACACATTTAATAATGCCTTATCTCTTAAACCGGAAGAAGGTTTGTATGATCCGGCGAATGACACAATCGTGATATATTTTGACACTAATCACGATGAGCTGATTCATACCCTGGCTCATGAACTAGGACACGCGCTCGGAATGCAGCACGAGCAGGATCCTAAGGCCATTATGTATCCCTATACAACAAAAACCACAACGGCCTCAATGGCGGATATTGCCCAGTTAAATAAGATTTGCACCAAAAGAAACATATTTCAATTTAGTTTGGAAAAGTTTCCTCTTCTTCTTAAAAAGTACTCGCCTTTCTATAAAGGGAGGTAAAATAGGGTTCATTTTCCCAGTCTTTTAGCGCTATTCGGTGAGCCGGGAGGGATTCGAACCCACGACCAAGAGCTTAAAAGGCTCCTGCTCTACCACTGAGCTACCGGCCCGTATTTTTATTATAACAGTCAATCCGCGGACTTGACAATACCAAAAGAATATCTTTTAATTAAAATAACGGTTTAAACTTAACCGTACCTTTAGAAAAGATAAAAATATGAGATTAGAAGGGAGGTGAAAAGTTTGACAACGGATATTGGGCAGACACTGCTTGCCTCTATTAACAACGGGTTGCAGGCAATAGGTGTTTTCACTCCCAAATTTATCGCGGGCACCATAATCTTACTGGTAGGTATTATCATTGCCTCTATTCTTAAACAGGCTGTAATAGAAATTTTTAAGGCGTTAAACGTCGAATCCTTATTAAAAAAATACGGGGTGCCGGAGGGGAAAAAGGACCTTAACTGGACGAACATACTGGCAGAGATAATAAGATGGTTTGTCATTATTATCTTTTTAATTCCGACAGCAGATGTTTGGGGACTGCCCCAGGTTGTAACGGTTCTTAACACGTTTTTGCTGTATATACCAAACGTTTTTGTGGCGGCAATTATCGCTCTGGTAGGCTTTGTAGTAGCAAGACTGGTGCACGATATTGTTCTGGCATCGGCAAGAGAGATATCGCCCGAAACAGCCCATACAATCGCCTCGGTTGCCAGATGGGCAGTGGTGATTTTTGTTATTCTGGCTGTCCTTAATCAGCTTGGAGTGGCAAGCGATTTGATAAGAATCTTATTTACAGGATTTGTGGCGATGATAGCAATAGCAGGCGGGATTGCTTTTGGTTTGGGCGGCAAGGATGCCGCGAAAGATATTGTAGATAGCTTGAGAGGAAAAATAAAATGAATCGGCGCGGGCATTTCTTCTTGCTCCATGATAGTCTTTTTTGTTGTATAATTTAAGCCAAACGCCGCGTTCGTCTAGTGGCCTAGGACAGTGGGTTTTCAGCCCATTAATCAGGGGTTCGACTCCCCTACGCGGTACTAATCAAACAGCGCCTGCTATGAGATTTCGATTATTCTTTATTAGTATTAGTTTGGGGCTTGTTATCGTAATCGCTCTTTTAGGCAAATACGTCTTTTTAAAAGCGAAAACAAACACTTTTCAATCTCCCGTTAAAAAAGAATCGGTAAAAAAAACTCCGTTTGTTAAATCTATTATTAAGCCCGCTTTGGGCGCGGGCAGATCTGCCAAAGCAGGATCATCCTCCGCAAAACCGGCGCCTTCGCCGGTTGAAAAACTCCATGAATTTTGTCTTAGGGTGCCTGTTCTTATGTACCATCATATCCAACCGGAATCAATTGCCAGACAGTTAGGACAAACATCCTTAACAGTTGATAATGGTTACTTTGATCAGCAGATGGCCTATTTGGTTTCCCGCGGATACACGACTATAACCGCAGAACAGTTAGCAAAGGCAATTATCAATCACTCTCCTCTCCCTTCAAAAAGCATAGTTATAACAATAGACGACGGGTATCAAGATATTTATACCTATGCCTACCCTATTATTCAAAAATATCATGTTTTGGTGAATCTTATGATTCCAACGGGTCTTATGGACAATCCGGATTACCTGAGGTGGCAGGAGCTTAAAGATATGCAGAAAAGCGGACTTGTGAATATCTATGACCATACCTGGTCTCACTATCCCTTAGCGGAAGGCCCTGTTTCAAAAGATCAATTTGAAATCCTTACCTCAAAAAATCAACTTCAGCAAAATTTAGGTAACCCTGTTGATATTTTTGCTTATCCGTATGGTTCCGGGGAAAATACCCTTTGGGTTTGGAATCTTTTGCGATCCGATGGGTTTATCGCCGCCTTCTCGAGCCTTCCTGGTTTTTATCAATGCCCGTCTTTTGTAATGAGTTTACGAAGAACGCGCATAGGAAATGCCCCGCTTTACGAATATGGTTTATAAATATGCAAAACCCTTATGGAGGGTTTGCCCCCAAAAGACTAAGCTGCAAAGATTGGAAAAGTTGTTTAAATAAGGTTGTATTCGCGGATAAGATAAAAATACTCATATCTTCTATTTAGAATCCGATCGGTCTTTATAAATCTGGCCACATCCTTCATCTGGGTTCGGTGGCATTTAAGAGCCTGAAGTTTCTTATCAAAGGCAGTCTCTATATCCACCATTGTTGTTATCCTATGGTTGGGAATACCCGTTATCTTTCCAAAAGCGTTATAGACAACCCCGTGTTTGTGGAGAATTTTGAGATTGTTTCTGGGCATGGCTGTGTGATAGAGACGGACATGCTTGGTCATGGTTTTTGCGTATAGATCAAAGGCATAGGTGGCAACCTGGCTTATTCTAACATGGTCAGGATGACGGGATGCGCCGTCTTTGCTAAAGGTAAAAACCAAGTCGGGCTTTTCGTCTTGCATGATTTTAATTATCGGCTTAAGCAGTTTTGATCGGGCGGTTTTTTTTAAAGTTTGATCCTTGAAATCCAAAAAATAAACACGGGGAATGCCCAAAATACGGGCTGATTCTAAAAGTTCTTTTTCTCTTGTTTTTCCCAGATCTTTTTTTAAACACAGAGGAGGATCGCCAAGTTCGCCCTCTTCGCCTCTGGTTGCGGTAATAAGTTTCACGCTCACCTTCTTTTGAACGAGTTTGGCAATGGTTGCCCCGGATGAAAAACTTTCGTCATCGGGATGGGCAAAGATAAAAAGAGCCTTCATAAGAAAATTATATACCCTTCTAAACCCAAATTCAAAAGTTGGAATTTTAAACAAGTTCTGGTAAACCCAGACCTGACTTGATAAAATATAAAAATGCTTAAGCTTTACAACTCATTAACTAAAAAAAAGGAAATCTTTTCTCCCGAAAAAGATAAAAATGTCACAATTTACGTTTGCGGAATTACTCCTTACGACACAACCCATTTGGGGCATGCCTTTGTTTATGTTTATTTTGACACTTTAATAAGATATCTCCGCTTTAAGGGCTATAAGGTTACCTACAGCCAAAATGTTACAGACATTAACGACAGGGATAACGACATTCTTAAAAGATCGGATGAGCAAAATGTCCCCTGGGATAAACTGGCGGGTTTTTGGACCAAACGTTTTCTAACAGACATGAAAAGTCTTAACTGGGAAAAGCCGAATCATTATTTAAAGGCATCGAAAAATATTCCCCAAATGATTAAACTGGTACAAAAACTTATTAAAAACGGCTTTGCCTATCGGAAAGAAGGCAGCGTCTATTTTGACATTTCCAAAAAGAAAGACTACGGCAAGCTCTCGGGATTAACCAAGGAAAAAATGCTTGAAAAAGCCAAAGATTTTGAAGAAGATATAAACAATCCGGCCAAAAAACATAAACTTGATATCACGCTTTGGCGGTCTGCTGCCAAAAACCAGCCTGGCCACATTCCTTCTTTTGCTTCGCCTTTTGGCCGGGGAAGACCCGGCTGGCATCTGGAATGTTCGGCAATGGCGATATCGAGCCTTTCGCAAAGAATTGATATTCACGGCGGCGGAGAGGATTTAATTTTTCCCCACCATGAAGCGGAGATTGCTCAATCGGAAGGCGCGAGTCTTAAATCTCCTTTTGCTAAATACTGGATTCATGTTGCAACCCTCTACCATACAGGAGAAAAGATGTCTAAATCATTGGGAAATTTAATAATGGTTTCCGACCTTCTTAAGAAATACCCCGCCAATGTTATCCGTTTTTATCTTTTGTCTCACCACAGAAGAAAAGATTGGGAATTTAACGAAAGGGAAATCAAAGAAGCGGATAGAAAAATCGCGGAGATTGAAAAGGCCCTAAAAAAAATTAGAAAAGGAGACATCGGCAAAACCGACATGGATAAATTTTTATCATTTATGGATAACGACTTAGATACGCCGAAAGCCCTTGATTTAATGGTAAATCTGGCGGATAAAAAATCCGCGGCTCTTCCCTTTGTCTTTTCTGTCCTCGGGTTTGTTTAATGCTATAATCATCTTATGCGAAAATTAATTATTTCTTTATTTCTTTTGCTGTTTTTTTTGTCGTTTTCCGCAAAAACTTCTTACGCGATAGTAAATCCTTTAAGCGTTTCCAATAACAAATTTGGCGTTCATATTTTGTTTCCTTCGGAATTGGGGGAGGCGGCGTCTCTTGTTAATTCAGGAGGCGGCGATTGGGGCTATGTAACCATACCCATCCAATCAGGAGACAAAAATATGGCAAAATGGCAAAAATTTATGGATGAGGCCAGAAGATATCACCTGATTCCGATTATTAGACTTTCAACAGAAGGCGACTATTTTAACACAAAAGTTTGGAGAACCCCGACACGGTTTGACATAATTGACTTTGCCAATTTTCTAAACTCCTTAACCTGGCCGACAAAAAACAGATATGTTGTTATTTTTAACGAGCCAAACAGGGCCGATGAGTGGGGAGGATCCGTTGATCCCGCCGGCTATGCCAAGATATTAAGCTATGCCTATTCTGTTTTTAAATCCAGAAGCAAAGACTTTTTTATAATTTCCGCGGGCCTTGATAATGCCGCGGGAAACGGCAGTGATTCAATGAACGAATACGACTTTTTAAGGGCAATGCAGACGGCAATCCCCGGCGTCTTTAACCAGATAGACGGTATTGCCAGTCATTCTTATCCTAATCCAGGTTTTGAACAAAGCCCTCGGGCAACAGGAGGCGAGGGAACGGCAAGCTTTAAGTCGGAAAAATCCTTAATCGAGGAATATTCCGAAAAAGACCTGCCTGTTTTTATTACCGAAACAGGCTGGTTATCCGGCAGGGTTTCGGGACAATTAATTCGATCTTATTATGATTATGCTTTTAATTCCGTCTGGAATGAAAAAGATGTCGTGGCCGTAACCCCATTTTTGTTATCGGCCGAGGCAGGCCCTTTTAAGGAATTTTCCTTGCTTACCAACGGAAAAAAGTCCAGCGCCTATTTGGCTATCGAAGGTTTGCCGAAAACAAAGGGACAGCCGGTACTCGCCCCCCTTGTTCTAAGCGACCGAAGCGCGCCTTTAAAACTTGCGGTTAGGGATTTTAACAGCAAAAAGCCGTTTTCTTTGCCGCGCATAGAGGTTCCTTTTTATGTAAAAATGGCGCTGAAATGGCTTCTAAAACTATAGTGTGTTAAAATACAATAAAAAATGTCGGAATTTCCCAATGGAGAAAATAGTTTTTATAGCAATACCTATGGCAGTTTGGTTCTTGAGGAGGTCGTATTAAAAATACGATCCTTTCTGGAAGAAGATCCATCTTCCGGCTATAGTCTGGTAATAGGCACTGATTCGCATGAAAGATTTTTTCTAAATAAGAAAAAATCTATTTATCTTGTAACAGCGGTCGTTGTCCACAGAAAGGGCTACGGAGGACAATATTTCTGGAAGGCTAAAAGGATTTTTAATATCGCTACATTACGGGATAAAATCTATGCCGAAACCGCCACTTCGCTTGAGTTTGCTCAGATATTTATGCCTGCTTTTAGAAAAATCCTAAACGGCAATACGCCAAAATATAATCTTGAAATACATATCGATGTTGGAGAACACGGGGAAACAAGAGAGATGCTCAAAGAGGTTGTGGGAATGGTAACCGGCAATGGTTTTACGGCCAAGACAAAACCCGAGGCATACGGAGCATCATATGTTGCGGATAAACACACCTAAGATGAAAGTCAAAAACGACAAAAAAAACAGCAAAAGTTTAGAATGGGAAGAAGCAAGCGATATCAGAAACTCTATACAAGATGTCCTAAACGTCCTTAATTTCAGCCATATTGATTTATCAAGAATCTTTTGTTATAGAACCAGAGGCTCAAAATCGAGAAGTTATGCCAGGATTTGGGCAATGCCTAAGGTATTCCAGAAAGCCTTAAATATAAAACCCGCGTATGTAATTGAGGTTTTATCCCGTCATTATGATAAGCTTGATGGAGATTCTAAGAAAAAGGTCTTAATCCACGAGCTTTTGCATATTCCCAAGAACTTCTCAGGCGCACTTGCTCCCCACAAAAACCGAAATCGAAAAATTTCGATTGAAACAAACAGGCTGTTTAAAGAATATAAGAAAAAATTAATCTGAGTTCCCACCTGGAAGGTGGGAATACAAATTTTAGTATGATAAGAATTATTCACGGCGATAATTTAGTTTTTTCCAGGAATTTTTTTTTGGATAAAAAAAATAAAGAAAATGGGGTTTTATTTGCCGGAAAAGAAGTTTTCCTAATGGATATTATTCAAGCCTTCGAGGGAAAAAGCCTGTTTTTTGAAACGAAAAATATTTTCATAGAGGATTTTTTTTCGAAAAGAAAGCCGGATGACGAATATAAAAAAATTATAGATTATCTAAAAAATAATGAAGAAAAAATAAGCGTTACGT
>JAMCTM010000004.1 GCA_023379465.1 Patescibacteria group bacterium | reverse complement strand
TAAATGCGCAACAAGTCTAGAGAAGACCTTCCTTTTAATCATAAATCCATTATAGTACCACTAAAATAGGAGTCAAGTACAAGAAATATCGGGTAAATTGCTTTATGGGGCCAATTCCTGCCGTAAACTTGATTTTCGTTGACAGATATGTTATAAGAACCCAATCTTGAAAACTGCTTGAATGCAATCTTTTAAATTACAAAGTTTTAATCTACCCAGTTTTAGCTCTTTAAGAAATTTTTTTCTATCATAGCAATAGTTAATAAAAGTTTCTTCGTTAGAAGAAAAATGATTAAGCTGGTTATGGATTTAATAAATTTAAATCTGGTCGATCATAACTTCTAACTTAATCATTAAGGACCGAATGCTTTGAGGTGGTAAGATGTCACAAGACAGAGACGGAGATCTTTATGATTCCGACATGGGAAAAGACGTTAGCGGCGGACAAGTTGAATTTGATAAAGACGGCCAGGGAAACGACCACCATGGGTACCATAGTGGTGAAAGAGGAGGAGCCCATTTTTCCTGGGATACTGATCGAGACGGCAACGTATCGGGCGCACACGAATCATACCATGATCGGTAAGTAAAAATGTTAGCTAAAACTGAATACGAAGGGGAGAAAGTGTCTCTAAATAATTTATTATTTTAAATTATTTACTTTCCTCCCCAAATTTTTAAAAAATAAATATGCAATTTCCTAATAAATTTACTTCATTGGAAACTTTTTGCGAATACCTGATAGAGACTTTATTAAAATCAAAAAGTTTAACATTACCTCAAATTAAAGAGATATTCTTAAAAGCTTTAAAAGACTATTTTGAGGGCAATATTAGCTTAGGCTTTCTTCAAGATATTGCCTGCACCCTCTATTACGAACTTAAACCCATTTATGAGATAGATATTGATCGTGAACTCGGCAAAGCTCTGTCTGAGGCCACCGAGATTGAATATTATCAGGAAAAAGAACCAGAAAAATACAAAACGGCTTTAGAAATTTTGAAAGATTACTTCCAGAAAAACATCAGTTTTATCAGTTAATAAAAGAAGTTAGGGAGCTAACTCTTGCCATTTCTGGAAAAACCACCAGAGGTTTTCATCTTTATTTTTGTAGGAACCCATGATGAAGTCCGGCCTGGCTTTAAAAGTTTCGGCTGGCGTGGTCCGGTTTCTGGAGTCAGCAAAATCACGGTTCAAGTCAAAGGTGTTAGCGGCAAAAATCCCCTGACCTTCAAAAGCCCGATCACTACTCCCGGTCTCAATCGTTCCGTTGGCCACAAACATGCCCTGAGCTTTTCTGACATTATTGCCAAAAGTTATCTTCCCTGATGAGGCAATGGCCAAAAAGCTGCCTTGACCCATAACCACATTGAAGGGAATATTGACATCGCCCTCAACTAGGATCACCAGCCAGTGATTGCCGGTTAAATCCCAATCACCTTGGTTGCCATTGAGTGTTTCACTACCATTTGAATAATAAATTCCATCTTGAGCCGGTAAACTTCCATTAAAGTTATCCTGTGTCATTTGTAGAGCATATTTCTTTTTGAAAAAGTCAAAAGAGCCGTAAGGCTTGCCCTGGTAGCTGGATTCTGCCAGCCAGCGGTTAGCCTCGTTATGAGAAGAATAGCCTTCCCCTAAATTAACGCCACCAAAAGACTGGTGGGTAATCACCCCCGAGTAATTATTCAGATCAAGAGATAAATTAGGATCAAGAGCGGTGGCCGGAATCTTATCAGTTAAACTCCCTTGAGCGTGAACATCACCGCCTTGCGTCTGAAACCAGGCGGCTGATTCCACTGTTACCGGCACGTTGGCTGTGCAGGAACCTTCAGGGCTCAAAGTTGCCACCGCGGTAATAGTTGTTGTTCCCATTTGAACACCATTAACATAAGTCCGGTAAGGCTCATCGCCATCTGAGGCCGGATCTACCGAAGCAATGGTGGGGTTATTAGAAGAAAAGTCAACCTTGGAAACCGTGGCATGAACCGGATTAACCGTTGCCGTTAAAATGGAATTTTGCCCATAAAAGGCGGTCATCGGATTAGGAGTCAAAGAGATAGTGCAGGAAGAAGCACAAGAAGCCGTGGCTGCACACTGGGTTAAAGGTGAACAATCTGGGAAAGCAGCCGTCCTTGTCTGGTACATTCTGTTTAAAGCACAACCACCTTGACCACAGCCAACATCCGTCCAAGCTGAAAAACTGCAAGCACAAGCGGCATCATTCACACATTGAGAAGTAGAAGAACAGCCGGAAGGAGAACAAGTTCGAGTCTGAAGTCTCTGACCAACCGGACAGCCTCCAGCCGAACCACAAGCCCCATTAACCCAACCAGTACATTGACAGCAGGAAGAATCAACCCGGCATTCATATTCATAGCGATCATAGCCTTCATGGCAAACTCTTTTATAGCTTTGTTGGCCGGCGGGACAGCCGTTAGCACTACAGCCTTGAGCGACCCAGCTATGACAATGATAACAGGCAGAATCAAGAACACATCGTGTTGCTCCTTCACCGCAACCAGCACGATTGCATTGATAAACCTCTAGCCGGCCGGCACCATTCCAACAACTTTCATTACAACCATGATTGACCCAAGAACAGGAACATGGAGGAGGTGGAGGAGGTGGTTTAGGTCTAGGCGTGGGGTGGAAAGTAGGACGAGGAGTAGTTACTCGACAACCTTGTTCAGTATAGCCACTACCACTGACCCCAAAAACAGCAGGACAAATAACCGCACATCTGTTAGCACCAGAGTACCAGACATAACCACAATTATAAGTTCCCCATGTATCACAAGTTGCAACAGTGTCTCTTTTTACACACCGACCAAGCCACCATGTGTTACAATGATAGCTCGCTGAAGTACAACATTGAGTGCTTCCACCACAAGCAGCTTCTGTTTGGTTTTTAGTTAAAAAGGCAAAGAATAATGAAAAAAGAAGTAGGTTTATTATTAAAAAAGGGATTTTTAATTTATGACAGGTGGGCATAAGATCAATTTAAAACAACGCTATTTATTTTCCAAATAAATGTTTTCGAAAATAGACACAGCATTTTTATCTACCGGCAAATCATTTTCAAATATGATACCAGGCACTAACAAGTAATAAAGGTTTTTAACAGTATCGGTGAAAGGTTCAACGGCGGGGTTTTGGGTTTCCCTTGCGTTAATCAGGAATGTATCCAATGCTCCAGCTAAGCTAGTTCCAACAAACTGTGCATCTTGTTCTTTACTTGGAGCAACGCCAGTTGTGAATCCAAATTTTTTCAGACCTTCTTCAGAAATTTTAATGATTAATCCTCCATCTTCTTTTACTTCAAATCTCCACCCGCAGGGAGCTCTTCCCACCCCATTCTCATCATCAATGTAAAAAGGAATCATGAATTCATGGGAAGTTTCTGATGGATGATCTTCATCTGTAAAAAGATCCGGTATCTGTCCATAAAAAACAATGTCAACATCTTTGGTCAAATCAACAGTATAGGTTTTTGATGGGTCATTATAAAAATTAGTATTAGCGTAATCATCTTTGATATTGATGCTAAACCTTAAATCCTCACCTTTATTTATCTTCTCCAAAAGTTTGTCGATTCTGGCATCAATCTGATCTTCGGGAATTTCCAGAAGTTCTTTGTCGGCAGTATCATTAACAGAACCTCTTTTGGACAAAATTAAACTCCAGGCGTAAGCTAAGGCTTTTTTAAAATTAGCCTCACTTTCTTTTTGGGGTTCCCTAAAAATAACTTCTTTAACCGGATAAACACTTTTTTTCATGCTTTTATCAATATTTAAGTTTATTTTACCAATTAGCTCCTCAACGTTTTTAATCTCTTTGGTATTTTGAGTAATTACTTCGGTTGTAGTTTCCGGGGTTGTTCCGGTGGTTGAGGGAGCAGTTTCTTGAGTTGCTGGCGGAGTTGTCTCCTGGACAGCGGGGATGCTAGTTGTTTCCGGGGGCTTGGATTCCTGAGCGATGGTTTCGGCTGGCTTGCCCTTTAATTCTTCAATGCCAAAAACGGTCCTGATAGAAGAAGCGGTATTGTCATACCATTCCTGAACCTGTTCAGGCAGATGGCCGGTTTCACCTAAGGCAATAAAACCGCCAGTGGAGGCTACAATTCCGGCAGAAATGCAGGCGGCAACTTTTTTGGCAATCTTTTTTTGGATTTTTTTTGGAACTTCAGGAGCTGCCTCTTTAACCACTTCCAGCTGAGGTTTTTCCTTTAGAGGTAATTTGATATCCTCAAGATAGCTCTTAGCTTCAGAGCTTTGCGGCATTTTGTTCTTCCTTGGTTTATTATAACACATCATAGAACCCTTTCTATTTTTTGGTTTTAAATCCTTGATCAACTTGGCTAAAATCAACCTGCTGCTGGACCCTTAAAGAATCTTCCTTGGTCAAGGTTGAAAGGTATCTCATCACCATCGTGATTGATGAGTGCCCCAGGTGGTGCTGAAGTGCTTTAGGGTTGCCGGTCTGCCTTAATCTTTCAATCGCGTCTGAATGCCTTAAAAGATGAGGGTAGACTCTTTTTGTAAAACCAGCTTTTTGTGAAACTTCCTTTAAAATCTGCCAGGCCCTTTGCCTGTTGATGAAAAAGATTCTTTGATCCAAGGCAATGTTTTTTTTCTTTGCATAAACATGGAGTTTATCAGCTAGTGTTATTGGGCACGCAACTACCCTGGGTTTTTCTCCTTTTCCCATGATTCTTAAAACCGGTCTTCCATCGAATAATTCAATTTTGGCCGGTGTTAATGACAAGGCTTCCGAAACCCTCAGCCCGGTCTCAAAAAGAAACATAATAAAAAGGGAGTCCCTTTCCCCGTTTCTTCTCTTTTTTGCTTCTGAAATGAGACAGGAGATTTCCTTCGGTACAAGATAAGAAACTATTTCAAAAGTCCCGTCTGAGGCTGTTCTGTTCTTAAGTAATGGCTGTTTTATCATGGTTCCCTTAAACATTTTTACTTATTTTGTATAAAAACTGGGTAGGGAAGAGGTGAGTTTTTAGCATAATTTAGTATGTTCTAACTTCAGTAGATTTTTCAATAAGCATTTTCAACCAAAATACGAGCCTATATAGGCGAAAAATATTTAGGATATTGTTAAAAATTCTTGGGGTGATTTGTTTTATGAAGATTAATTTATACAAAATAAGTAACTTTGTATAATTTCCAAAATTCTATCAGTTAGCAAAAAATAATCAATAGAAGTAATACTTAAATTAATATATGCCGGCAATTTCAGATCTTTTTGGTGAACCGCGGTTCACCTTTAATCAAAATCAATCTTGAATATTTTTGAAATATTGTCTTAACAAGTTAGGGTCGGTATACCAATTATTAATTTTTAGAGAAAAAACTCGGAAAGTCAAAATTAAGTTGTAATCCCCTAGCTTTGAATCAACAACTGAATACCTAGTGTACTGCGTCTAACGCTTCTTTACATTTGGCAATCTTCTCCAATATACGTTCTACAGGTGCGCTCCACACAAATACCTGCGGATTTTGGTTGTGACTGTACAGGTATTCTTTAATAGCTTTT
>JAMCTM010000003.1:14635-20523 GCA_023379465.1 Patescibacteria group bacterium | reverse complement strand
AAATTTACAGTTACATTTGGTACTACAATAATCTGCGAATTCACACCAGCTTAAAGATGTCCCCAGCTCAATTTAGAAGAAAATTCCTAGACGCAGAAACCGTGTCCCAAAAATCGGGTACTTGACACGTTTTTAGGTAAATTTATTGTATACTACCGCTGTGTCTATTACTATGCTTCAAACCTCCACCAGGCAAGGAATGGAACACTATTGGGAAACCCGCTACCAAAAATTCTCTCTCAACGAATCGGGGATCAAGGGATTAAGCACCCCAGCCAATCAATTGATGTACAACTGTAAAATCCAGGCATACCAAAAAGCCCTGAGGGTAATAAAAATAAATCGCCAGCAACCGATAAGCGTTCTTGACATTGGTTGTGGCCAGGGATTTTTTGCTAATTACTGTGGAAGTTTATTTCCCAGGCTTGACTATCTTGGAATTGATATTTCAAGAAAACTTATTAATCATCTATCGCGCGCTTACCCACAAAAACGCTGGAAGTATGCAGATGTCACCCAACCGGGTTTGAATTTAGGTAAAAAATTCAATATTGTGCAGTTGATTGATTTACCATATTTGATTACAGACGACAAGTTGCTTCGCCTAGCGCTAGCAAATTCTTGCCACCATTTAAAACATAACGGCTCTCTGTTCTTCACGGACACTCTTCCCACGATCAAAAAAACTATTAAGGACTACATCGTTTTCCGACCAATTTCGTTCTACAAAGACGCCCTTGCTAAATTTGGATTTGAACTAGTCGCAATGATCCCAATTTTCTATTGCTTCCCTGATTTTATAAGAACAGCTGGTTTTGTTCCCGCTTCGATAGCTTATTATTTCGACCGATTACTTATGACATTAAAAATCCCCCAGCTGGAAATCGGGCACGACTCGAGGATGGCTTTACTTATTGCCCAACGACATGGTTAAACAAAAGAAAGTTATCTATTTTAAAAGTGGCACTTATCTGCCAATGACCCAAAATTGGATCTATACCCAATTGGAATTCCTGCATCATTACAGTCCAACATTCTATTGTTTCGGTGAAGAAAATCTAGCTAATTTCCCAATTCAGAAAATCCATAATTTCGGACACTTCAGATATTCTCAATTTGGAATTAACAGCAATATGCTATTAGCCTACAATTTTCTACTTCGCCATAACCCAATAATACTTTGTCATCTTTTGAAAGAACGGCCGAAACTAGTTCATGCTCATTTTGGCTTCTCCGGCTATGACCTTCTTGGCTTTAAAAAAATCTATAATTTCCCCCTGCTCACCTCTTTTTATGGCGAGGATATGTCAAGGCTTCCAAATACAACACCGATTTGGCGAGACAGGATCAAGGCACTATTTCGACAGGGCGACTTCTTCACCTCAATGGGGAATCACATGACCAGAACTTTAATCTCCCTCGGTTGCCCAAGCAGCAAGATAATCCCGTCTCCCCTTGGCATTGATATGGCACAGGTCGTATTCAAACAAAGAAACCCAAAATCTACAGCACTCAAAATTTTGATTGCTGCCAGGTTCACGGAAAAAAAGGGAATACCATATGCCATTAAAGCAATAGGGGCACTTAAAAGAGCATCACCAAGTCTTCAAATTACTACTACTTTAATCGGCGATTCCGGCAACGGCAGATCAGATAAAAAGGAAAAGAAGCTTATACTTCAAGAGATTAAAGCCTCGGGTCTTTTTAACAAATTAAAGATACTTGGAAATGTTCCGCACGACACTTTCATCGGTGAGCTTTATAATCACGATGTTTTCCTCTCTCCAAGTATCACTGCCAGTGACGGAGATACTGAGGCAAGCTACCCTCTAACCATAGTAGAAGCCAGTGCATCAGGAATGCCGGTTCTGAGCACGAATCATTGCGACATCAATGAGGTCATTATTCATAAAAAATCCGGCTTATTAAGCGCCGAAAGGGATAGCCAACAGCTCACCAAAAGTTTATTTTTTTTGGCGACACATCCCTGGCAAATAACGAATATGGGGATAGCTGGACGTGAACACATTGAGCAGCGTTATAATGCTAGAAAACTGACAAATAATCTTGAAAGGTACTATGACAAAATCAGTCAGAAATAATCCTGATTTTATTACGTTTGGGGCACCTTTTATTGGACAGGAGGAAATTAATGAAGTTATTGCCACACTAAAATCAGGGTGGATTGGGACAGGACCACGTACTGCTTTATTTGAAAAAATGGTGGGAGACTATACCGGAGCAAAGTTCTCCCGAGCGCTTAATTCTTGCACTGCGGCTCTTCATCTATCCCTACTGGCATGTGGCATCAAGCCCGGCGATGAAGTCATCACATCTCCACTAACCTTTGTATCAACGGCAAATGTTATCTTACATTGCAACGCCAAACCCGTTTTCGTTGATGTCAGGCGAGACACAATGAATATTAATCCCGATTTAATTGAGGAAAAAATAACAAGCAAAACAAAGGCAATAATCCCCGTCCATCTTGCCGGCCGACCATGCGAGATGGATAAAATCATAAAAATAGCAAACAATCATCGCCTTCATATAATCGAGGATGCGGCTCACGCAATTGGGGCAAAATATAAAGGGGAAAAAATCGGCACGATTGGCGAACTAACCTGTTTCAGCTTCTACGCAACTAAAAATATAACTACTTCCGAGGGGGGCATGGTTACAACTGACAACAAAACATACGCTAATAAAATTGGTATATATAGCCTCCATGGTCTCTCCAGAGATGCCTGGAAAAGGTATTCCACTAGCGGCTACAACATTACACGGCCACCTATCCAGGGTACAAATACAACATGACAGACATCCAGGCAGCAATTGGAATTCATCAACTCAAGAAAATCGATAAATGGGCAAAGACCCGGGAGAGAATATGGGCTTACTACGTGCAGAATTTCAAAGACTTACCGGTCATTTTACCGGCAAATCAGGAACCCGAAACAGTTCATGCGCGACATCTTTTTACAATTCTTATTGACAAGACGTTATCGAGAATGACAAGAGACGAATTCATTTACAAATTATTCTCGCATAAAATCGGTACCGGTGTTCACTTCATTCCGGTTCATCTTCACCAATATTATCGTCATGCTTTTGGCTACCGTCGAGGTAATTTCCCAAACTCAGAATTTATTGGACTAAGGACAGTTTCTATCCCGCTAAGTGCTAAACTCAGTGATCTTGAGGTCGAGAGAATTGTTACGACTGTCAAAAAGATACTAAGGAAATAAAATCTCTGGAGATATTTTCCATAGAAAATTTCTTAACCTGTCGTTTACCTTCAGCACTTAATTGTTTCCAAAGAGGTGGTTTAGACAAAATTTTGTTTGCGATTGAAGCTAGCTCCATAGTATTACCAATCGGAGCCAAGCACTGCTGTTGTTTAATCGAGAGAATATCGTGTGTTCCCCCGGCGTCAAAAGCAACAAACGGCACACCGGTGGCCATCGCTTCTAAAATTGGCCGCGGAAAACCTTCGCCACGCGACGGAAGAAGATAGAGATCAGCAGCATTAAAATATTTTGGCACCTCACTATTAGACACTGGCGGCACAAATCTGGTCAGCTCATCTAGAGACACAGTTTTAATCTCTTTATTAAGCCATCCGGACAGTTCGCCTTTCTCCACGATTAAAAACAGCACATTTGGAACTTTATGGGCAATATTTATCATGATTGCCGGCAGCCAGTCAGCCCCTTTGGAAATGGTTAGACGCGGAAAAATAAAGATGACCTTCTTATCAAGGGGAATTTCCAACGCTTTTCTCGCCTGTCGTTTATTTGTCTTAATAAAGCGGTCGATATTGACCCAACTCGGGAAAATCTTAATCTTATTTTTCGGTAGATGAAACGCCTGCTGGTAGGCGTTACCCATCGTCTTTGTACCAGTAACAAGACAATCGCAGGTTTTCAATGCAATTGCCAGCAACCATAGCGATGGATAGCGCCAAAATCGTTTGTACTTATCGCCATGCCAGTAACAATGCCAGAAATATGTCTTCCCGCCAAACACCTTAGTCACGAAACTGGCAAAAATGGTATCGGCATATGAATAATAAACAAAAATTTTCCGGCATCCTCTTAAGCGGTTTACCAAAATCCAAAAAAACCTAGCTAATAAGTTAGCGCCGGTATCAATCTTGGTAATATCTAGCCAATCACTAACCTTTTCCAAAAACTCATGGATGGCAAAATAATTACTGGCGCTAGAGCTATCATCTTTGGGAAGGACAAAGAGAATTTTACTTTTTTTCATTAATTATGAAAGATTAATTTACCAGCGACTACGGCCCAATGTTGCCAATTCAATACTTGTCCACTGTTTAGAGCAGATGAAAAATATTTACGAACTATCCATAATCCAAGAGCGGGAACCCCCCGACTGCAAAGGGCAAACCATTGCTCTTCTAAGACTCGGGCCATAGCAATTTTACTAACAAAGTGCTTCTTATCATTAGCTGATTTTAACCCCAATAACCACCGCTCTGCATTAACAATTACAGCCCGTTCAATTTTGCTCGAATTTGTGGCCAAGTCATCGTGAATTTCCATATCGGCCCGTGAGGGATAAATATCAAGCTCCTCAAGCATCCGTTCCCTAATTTGGCTTATCACCCGTGAGTGTCTCACATCTTGACTTCTTTGCTCATCATGGACACGATAAAATAAAAGCGCATTGGGTATATTAGCAAACCTTAATTTTTGCCAGCACCGACTCCATAATTCATAATCTTCAGCAAAACGAAAGGAGGGATTATAAAATAAATTATTACCTACTAGGCTTTCCTTGCGCAATATAACGCTTGAGTGAATGAAACTGGTCCTAAATAGCAGTCTGGCTCGTAGATATTCACTATCGTTTGGTAATACCACTCGAACGGATTTACTATTATGGCTAGAAACGGCAGTTGTCCCGCAAATGTCAATGTTTGGGTGGCGATCCATATAATCCACTTGCACCGCCAACCGATTTGAAAAACTAATATCGTCGCTATCCATCCTGGCGATATATTTACCCTTGGCTAACTTTATCCCCTTATTAAGAGTTCTAGGGAGTCCCAAGTTTTTCTCGTTTTTTACAAGGTGGATTCTTGAATCCGAAAAACCACGAATAATTCTTATCGTGTTGTCGGTTGATCCATCATCAATGATAAGAAACTCAAAGTCACGATAAGTTTGTGAAAGGATACTACCGATCGCTTCTTTAAGATATTTTTGCCCGTTATAAACGGGCATCAAAACTGTAGCTTTCGGCATTATTATTTATTTCTTAACCGCCAATACAAAATAGTCAAAGCAGAGAACGGTCGACGAGCAATTATTTAAATCGATAGTAGCTAATTTATATAGAAGCTTAACAAATAATAGTCGAACTAGATGGTCTATATATGAGAACCTTACCTTGGATATTTTTCGTACTATTTTATCCAGTCTCAAAGCTTCCTGGGCTAGGAATTCATAGTAACTGCCATTTGGTTTAATTTGTTTTATCCTAAAACCACAATTAGGTAACACCTTTTTATAAAAAAAGGGGCTAAACCCTGTATAGTAAAACTGGGGAGCAAAATGAGTTATTGAGCAAAATGGTGCGGTCACAATGAGAAGCCCTCCCTTCTTCAAAATTCGCGAAAATTCCTCAATCGCTTCCCGGGGCTCAACAATATGTTCGAGAACTTCGGTACAAAGAATTGCATCAAATGAATTATCCGGAAGCGGGATTGTGGTAATATCACTAACGATATCTACCTTAGTCGTGTCCCATGATCTTGGCTGAAGGCCAACTTTTCCTTTACCGGTTCCTATCCAACTGAGATCGTGGGATACATATCTTAAGTGACCACAATACTGGCGATATGGCATTTCGCGAATTTT
>JAMCTM010000003.1:0-14614 GCA_023379465.1 Patescibacteria group bacterium | reverse complement strand
ACAAAACTTCATTAATTAAATTCTAATCCACTCTTTTGGAATTAAATCAGTGGTGTCAATTGGTTTTCCCCGAAACCATCTTTTCGGCGCAATAATAGTTTTATTTCTATTGCTATTTAGCCAGGCTCCCCACCAGCTAAAAGTACTGTTGGCAATTATATTATGTTTGCATATGGCCATGCAGCGAAGGTCATCACTTTCAGAAAAGCTTGTCAGTTCACTGACGAAAACATGGGGAAAATTAATCTCGAGCCCTCTCTTTGCCCATTCAATGCCATCTGGTGAGGAGAAAATATAGATCTTTGGGTTCTTAATGTTCTTTGTGATAATAGAAATTGCCTTTTGGTAATAGTCCTTTCCCAAAAGTCCGAATATCTGCCGTATATTCTTCTTATGAACATAGTCGTCACGGCGCAGATGTAGCGAAATTGAGTCATGTCTATGAATACCTTGAATAATCGCTAATAGGTGTTGTTCAGGTCTGTCCTTAAAAGAAAAATCCTGTCTGATAGTCTCTTCAATATCGTCGAAATATTTTGGCGATTGCCAATAACTATGGGGGTCAGTGCAGTCAATATAACTGTTATCTGGGGAGAACAAAACTTCATGATTAAATTTAAAATTCTCCTCCCAATAGTGACTTTTTTCGAACCAAAGCCGCCACCGTCTTTGGAATTTAATTTTTTTTATTTCCTCAGGAGAAGCAGGTTCAGCCTTAATCTTAAATATGAAGAGGCCATAATTTCTTGGATTATTCCTTTCTGGCGAAAATAACTGCGTGTCTAGCTTTAATACAGTTTTGTTAATCACAGCCGCCCTTCGCCCCACTGCGTATTGAAACATCTGGTTGCCTAGTCCGCCGTTTAATCTGGTAATAATCATAATTAGCCCAATAAATTTACCACTGTTTTGTACCAATAGCCTCGAATTACTCTATTAAAGGCTGTTTGTGGGTAAATTTTCAAGACATTATTTTTTAGTTTTAGTTTGAAAAGCCATTTTGTCGTTTCCCAAATGCCACCTGACCCCAGAGATAAATGTATTTCGAGTTCTTTCATATTTGGTTTAATTGTCAATGATTCTAGCTCAGATAAAATTACTCTGCGGGTGTAATCATTCAAACTAGCAAAATTAAGCGTGGATTTTTTGGCATCATGAACCCGATGTTGGAATAATACCCTGGGAATATTAGCTAATTGAGTATATTTACTACAGCGTACCCAAAATTCAATGTCCTCTGCTTGAAGAAAAGTCGGATTATATTTTAGATGATTTTGATCTAGCACAGTCTTCCTTAATATCGTGGTCGGATGAGCAATCGGACAGCCGAATAATAAAGCGCACTTCACTTCATCCGGCTCGACCGGGTAAGTTTTTAAACGTCCGGCCTTCTCCCCAATGGTTCTAAACCATGTTCCACAAACCCCGATGTTTGGATTTTGGTCCATATACGCTACCTGCATCTCTATCCTCTCCGGCAAACTTACGTCATCGGCATCCATTCTGACAATATATTGACCACGGGCAATCTCAATTCCTTTGTTTAGCGAGGAAACAATCCCTAAATTCTTCTTATTAGAATAAATTCTTAATCTCGGATCGGCAAATGAATGAAGAATCTTTAAGGTTTGGTCTGTTGATCCGTCATTTATGATCAAGAATTCAAAATCGGAAAAAGTTTGTTGGAAAATGCTTTCCACTGCCTCGGCAACAAATTTTTCGCAGTTATACACTGGTAGTAAAACTGATACTTTTGGTTTATTTTCTATATCCATAGAATTCTCTTATTAAAAATCTCCCCAATACCTGAAATCTTAGGAACTTATCCTTTACTAATGAATAAGTCGGCTTAATTCCTAAAATTAGCTTAACTGCTTGGAAAAAGCTAATATGCAGTGCAAGTCTCGTAGGAAGCTGATTATTATAATCATAGTACGGCTCAACTAAAGCAAATGAGGCAAGAAAAACCCACCCACACTCGTTTTCGGTAAGATGACAAAGGCATTGCTGATAGGCCGTAATCGGATCAAGCTTCGGTATATTAAATTTTTTCCTAATTTCTTCCCGAAGGAAAAAGGCGTTGCCAGTATAACAAACGAGGCTATAGCCAAGACTCCAAGCCTTCTCAACAAACCAACCGAGGGGTTGTCCAACATTATTGGCCGCAATTTTTCTGTTAATTTTAGATACACTTGCCGGATAATGGCCACTATTTACCTCAACACAAATAACTAAGGGGTGGACTGATAAATGCTGGAATATCTCAAAATCAAGACCATCAACATCAATACTTAGAAAATCTAGTTTACAAAACCCTTGCCGCTTACATACTCGTCCCAAAGTGTCTGGGCGCGCAAGGATATATTTATTGATGCAATGCACCCTTTCGTTAGGCACATAATTTTGTCTGAGTTGCTGGAATCTTTCTTTGTTTCCCTCAATCAATACCGCTCTCCAACCATTTAGAATCAGCCGGCGGGTATTAGAAAAGTGAATTCCGTCCCAAGCACCAAACTCACAGCATTTTTTTGTTGGTGCCCCAATAATCGAAAAGATACGCTCAATTATTCCGTCTTCACCGTTTTGCGAAAAGTAATTTTTTTTATGCCCGATTAAGTCGTCTTTTCTCATTCTTTTATGGCTAGCACGTGGTAGCCAAAGGTGAGGAGCTCAGAGGAACTGCGATCTGTTTTTGAGAATCGTCGTAGGGCAATAAGAAGCCTGTTAATGTATGACTTTTCTAATTTAGTTAACTTACCTTTTGAATAAACTTTGACAATATCATCCAAACGATGCAGCTCCTGAGCCAGGAAACTAAAATAATTACCGTTGGGTTCAATTTCTTTTATTTGGAAACCGTATTCCGGTAAATTCACTTCATAAAAATACCGGCTAAACCCAGTATTAAAAAAATAGGGTGCAAAATGGGTGAAACTGCAAAAGGGAGCAGTGAGGAGAAGTTGCCCACCTGGTTTAAGCAAACGAGCAAACTCCTTAATTGCCAATAGTGGTTTGGGGACGTGCTCGAGCACTTCACTACACAAAATCGCGTCGAATGACACATTGGGTTCAGGGATAGAACTGATGTCACTCTTGATTTGAATTTTTGAGAGATTCCATCGTGTCTTTTGAAGACCTATGAGATTACCATTGCCATTATACTTTCCAAAATCTTGAGCAACATATTCTAGATGAGAGCAATATCTTTTATAGATACACTCCCCGGCCCCGGCATCAAGGATTCTCCTGTTTTTGGAGATGGCTAATAAGTGCTTTTTAATCCATTTTTTCCTGGATAACTCATTGTCAGCACCAAATTGAATCATTTGTTTTTCCGATTACTAATTTTCTTTGCGGGAATGCCGGCGACAATATCAAACGGTTTCACATTCCTGGTCACCACGCTGTTAGCAGCCACAACCGAGTCATGACCAATAGTAACACCGTCCGTTATAGTACAATTTGCCCCGATCCAAACACCGTCTTCAACAATTATAGGACCCTTCGATATTCCTCCGCCAAAACGCATTGGGGCCTTAAGCTGTTTATAATTATGATTACCGGCAGCAAGGACACAATGTGGCCCGATCATCACGTTATCACCAATAAATATTCCATCCCCACTGAAAAACACTGAAAAAGGTCCTATCTGAGAAAAACTCCCAATCGTAACCTTTGAAAATGATCGAATAATAACATATTCCCAAATCTCCGCCGACTTGCCAACGTGAAGAAAATTCCTGTCACTTATGATAACAGTTTTATGAATAAAATAAGGCGTTTTTGCCGGAAAAATAAATTTCATAGTTTCCAATTCGAGCTACAATGAATCAAACCGGTGTCTTCCAGCGGATATGGATTATTAGGGTTATCCCTGATTTCTAGTTGAGCGATTTTAGCATGAAAATAATAGATATTATCTCCGGAATTAGCCCCAAGGGCTACGTTGTATAATCCGGGAGATAAATTATGTCTAATTTCAACCAAAATACTATGCTCCCCTTTGGGCAAAATCTTCACAGGGAGTGATCGTGTCGTAAACATTGGAGTGTCATCACTAGTGGTTAAACCGATACCGAACGAGATATTTGCCATCTCTTTTTTTATCGTACCGGTCAACATAAATTTAATCGGTTCATTCCAATAGCTGGCAAACTTGTCACGAACGTTATTTAATAATTTTATAGATCTGGGTGAGATTTCACCCATGCCGTAATTATTTTTTAGTTTTAGCAGGTTAACAACTGATCTCTCAACCACGTCGGTTCCAAGATAGTGTGAAACCACTTGACTTGTTTCTCCAAGTGCTTTAGCTTGTCCGCGAGAAAGCAAAAGACATCGCGAACAAAGTCGCTTAATAGCGTTGGGACTATGACTAACAATGACAAAAGTAGAACCCGACTCTCTCATTTGTGTAATTTTATCAACGCATTTCTTCTGGAACTTCACATCACCAACCGACAGGATCTCATCGACCAGAATGACGTCGGGTTCGCAGTGGATTGCGATGGCAAAACCCAAACGAACATACATCCCCGACGAATAGGTGCTTACAGGAGCGTCTAAAAACTTCCCAATATCTGCAAAATTAACAATAGAATCAAACTTTTGTTTAATTTCATCCCTAGTCATCCCCAAAATTGCACCATTAAGGTAAATATTTTCTCTGCCGGTCATCTGGGGGTGGAAACCAGCTCCGACCGCAATTAAGGCCCCCACCCTACCCTGTATTGCAATACTGCCCTTATCCGGGATAAAAATGCCATTCAGCAGTCTCAAAAGTGTCGATTTCCCCGATCCATTATCACCAATTATGCCAAACGTTTCACCCCTTTTGACATTAAAACTAACGTCATCAACTGCCCAAAATTCATCCTTGCGCAATATTCCCCTCTTAGCATCACGGCCAAGCGCCTGCTTCCCAAGATCAGCTAAACCATAAACTAAACCATGGCGAAGATTTCGGCAAAATTTTTTGGAAGCATGGTTAACACTAATGACAATATTATTATTCATAATCTCTAAATTAGTTTCTCAATAACGGTTCCCTCAACCGAGTAAAAAAATCGCAGTGAGATAATAAAAGAAACCAGCGCAACCATTGACCAAAAACCAAAGATCCAAGGGCTATCTAGTTGTCCGTAAATAATAGTATCACGAACGCCGCCTACCAATATTGCGCAAGGATGAATTTTAATAATGAGGGACAAAACTGGATTAGTAATATTTTTTGAATATATTATAGGTGTCAAAAAAATTAAATTCACTAAAAATATATCCATGATTTTTTTCATGTCACTGGCAACAACACTAACGCAAGACATTATTAGCCCTAGGCCAGATCCTAATAGGGCCAATGGCAAAATTAATACAGGTAGAAAGACTATCTGCCAGCTTGGTAAAATTCTAAAAATAATTAAAGTAATAACGATTATTGAGAAGCTTAAGAAAAAATTAACCAATTGGTCAAAAACCTGTTTGGCCAGTAAAACCTCATGAGGATATTTCACTTGAGTGATAAATCCCTGACCTACCGATAATGTCCCCGCTGCCGATTGGTAGATTCCAATAAACAATCCCCAGATTGATGTGCCAATAAGGATATAAGCCGGATAGGGAATTCCCACGTTGCCGGGGTTAAGAATTCCAAAGGCGTTCATAAGCACCCAAGAAATAATCGCAACAATTGGTGAGATCAGAACCCAACTTTTGCCAAGAAGTGATTTTTTATGAACCGCAAAAAAATCCCTCCGAAACAGCTGCCAAATTAGTTCCCTTGAAGACAAGCAATTTCTACCCAATAAGATTAAATTTTGAATCAGATTAATTCCCTTCTTTGATTCCACATCGTAAATAGCGATTTGGTTAGTCATCTTTTTATAATAGTTTTTGCCTTATCAAACATAATCATCAATAGGCACTTAATAACATAACTTTTATTACCAAAAAGAATGGCAGTTGTTTTTGGTGAAAGCTCACTAAGTATCTGGTCAATCGCCTGATGCCTAGGAAAACTGTCCACCGCTTCCCGAAGAATTCTGTAGCGAAACCGTTTTATAGCTTTTTTATTCAGAATGCCTTCTTCGATTCTTTTATTTGTGAATTTTACCTCCCCCAAAAGCATTTTCATTTTATTTTTTTGTAGACTGGCTGGATGTCGACGCAAGTAAACTAATATTTTGTCGACAAAATCAAATTGATAATATTTGGCAATCCTTAACCATAAATCCCAATCTTCGCAGGTCTGGAGATTTTCATCAAAATAACCAACTCTCTCCAGGCACTCCCTCTTTACTAGTACCGCACTGTCGCTGCCGGCAACCTTATTACCAGATGACAACTGCCTTGAAATATTACCCCTGATAGTCCTGTCGAGAGGAAAACTGGAGAAATTAATAAGATTGTTCCCGTCTTGATCAATATCGGCATAATTGCAATAAACAACGCCTAAATTTTGATTGTCGCTATTTTTAAACAGTTTAATTTGTTTTTCCAGTTTAGCTGACTCCCAAACATCATCAGCATCTAAAAAAGCAATGAATTCAGCATTGCTATATTTAATACCAACATTGCGGGCAGAGCTCGGCCCTCCTCTTCTTTTTCGCAAATAAAATAATGTCTGATTGCTTTTCCTCAGACGTTTAATTAACGCCGGCGTTTTATCTGTCGACCCATCGTCAACAACAATAATTTTATTCGGTTTATAAGTCTGTTTATTGACAGACTCAATCGCTTGAATGATGTAGTCTTGTCCGTTGTAGACGGGTATCACTACATCGACTGAGTATTTTTTACTATTTCTACTTCCAAAAGTTTTGAGCTCCCTCTTTGTAAACCAGAAACACCCGCAAGCGTAATCTTGCTGGTTACAAAATTCCTCCGACGGATTATCTACCATTCCCAATCGATCATAGTCGTCTGGCACTAAGGAAAATTCTTTTAACTCAAGATCGGGAAAATAAGAGATGACCTGATTTAGAGAATATATGCGGTGGGCATTAAATAAAACTCTTGGCCGACCAATGGGTACCACAAACAAAAGTGACCCCCCATAGGCGAGAACTCTTTTTAATTCGCTTATTGCCCGGAGGTCTTCATCTGGATTAAGCTTGTCCCCATACCGACCTAGCCCAATATGTTCAACGGTATGCATGCACGAAAGTGAAGGGATGCTGTTATCAGCAAACGGTAACTTTGTCAGATCCGCGAAGCCGGAGGTTAAATTATTTAACCTTAAATTAACAGGACGGTAATCGTAAAATCTTACCGGTATAAAGGCAGAAATAATCGAACTAAAGTAGAGAATAGATGATATATCGGTATGATATTTTGGCTTGATCTTTGACAAAATTCTAGCAGCCCAAGCAGTATGATAGATGTAATGGGGATCAAAGACAGTATTGGGTGTGTCCTCACCTAATCTGGGTCGACTATCTCTCCATGAAACCAAGAAACGATCATTTTGGATGGATTTAAAAGCTACAAAGTCCTTAGCAAATCGATAATAATCATGTGCTCGTTCCACTTTTGATCCAATCCAACCGCCAAAAAACGGTCGCGTTTTTTTCTCGAGAACCTCCTTTATACCTTGCCGGCCGATCTCTTTATTTTTGACACGGATCGGATGATTAGACAGATTTGTAAACCACGTTCGGCTACCCTCTTCACTTTCAATATATTGCCGATCATGAGGTTCTATTAAAGAAAGAAATGGCTTTGTCATTTTCGTTGCCATTAAAGAGCTGTCATCACTGCTACTGGTTTCCCGGATAAAAAGAGACTTATGGTTGTATCGATGATAATAGAAGGTGTTTGCTAACACTATAAATTTTGACCCAGAGGCAATTTGTTTAAGGCTAAATCCCCAAAATTCATGAAGTCCTTTTCCGTATTCCCAATAGCCATTAACTTTTGCCCAGCTTTTTTTAGTGTAAAGATAATTTCCCCCGGGCACATACGGTCCAGATAAATAGTCTGCCAAAGTAAGAATACCAGACGGAAGTATCCAGCGATGTGTGACTTCGTTTGTATTATTCTTAAAAAAATGAATTTCTCCGAAGGCGGCGACATCTGCTTTCTCAAAAAGGAGATATTCTTTCAGTTTAGAAACACTTCCGGCTATCAAAACATCATCCGCATCAAGATTAAAAATGAGAAGATTTTTTGCCGCTCTTATTCCAATGTTTCTTGAGGCTGGACAACCCTTGTTCACTCTGTTACGAATTATTCTTATTATGGGATATTTTGCGGCTAAAGTCTGAATCCTTTCTGTCGTTTTGTCCGTGGACGCGTCGTCCACAATAATAATCTCATCTCCGTCTATAAGGTTTCCATTAATAATTGACTCAACTGCCTCATTAACGGTACGTTCACTGTTATACGCTGGCATAACAAAACTAATAGAATTCTCTTGTCTCATAACTATTTCTTTATATAGACAGCCATAATTGTGTGGCCAATAATATCTTCCCTAACTGCTTCTATAATACCGGCCGTGACACTTTTTGGCATGAGCCTTATCAATTTACCCGAGCTCATCGCAAAACGTCTTTGGGCAAAACCTAAGTGATAGGGCTGCAGCGGCTCAAGCAAGATTTTATCAAGTCGTATATCAAAAAAATTCTGAATCTTGATTAATGAATTAAGGTTCCACAGCCCCATATGATGGGGCGGAAAGTTTAAGGCAATATTATTGTTTCGAATCACAAGGCTATCGTTATTGGGCACACTAATAATCATTTTTCCGCCCTTTTTTAAGACGGCAAGCGAAGACAAAATAAAGCCTTGAACATCAGGAATATGCTCAAGAACCTGAAACGAACAGACGACATCATATTGCCTTTTATTAGCTTTAGCATATTCCTCGATCGTTTGATTAAAAGCACTCAAACCTCTCTTTCTGGCGGCAGTCAGGGCCTTTTGGTTTGTCTCTAATCCGATACTCTCTCTGCAACTTGTCTTGACTTTGTCGAGAAACCCACCCCTAGCACAGCCAATCTCCAGGATGACATCTGTGTGGCTGATTTCTTTCTGGGCAATTTCCTGCTCCCATTTCCAATCCATGTAATACCAACGAAATCTTTCTAGTCTTTGGTAAAACAAACTGTCACCAGCAAGATTAAAGGGGTAATAAAAACGGTACCCGGTGTCTAAACACCGATAGATGCTTATTTCTTTATGGCCACGAAAAAACCGTCTAACATTAACATGCAGTTGGTCTCGATACTCTCTAATAACACGAGAAATGGAAATTTTTTCTTCCAAAACAACATTTCTATTTTTGGTAATTGGATTAAGGATATTCATATTAATTTAGACAGCTCCTGAAAGATAAAGCCAAGAGTGCTCCCTCCGAAATGGTTATGGTAGGTGAGAAAATCAGCCATAACATTCCTTGATATGGACTTTGGATGAACTAGCGGAAATTTCATTGTCTGAAGTGGAAGCTTGGCATATCGTTCTATCTTTTTTGTGTGCGTTGCCTCAGCTCCAAACCCGATATTAGAAACCAAATTAACATTTGGAAGAATCGCCAGCCCCTTTGCCTTTTCCACCGACATGAGCCATTGTTTATCCCACACTTGTTTTCTTTTCTCCCGGCTTAAAAGTCGGTAGTTATTATGTCTCCAGGCGCGGCGCCAGGTAGCCCAACCCCAATTGTGAGTATATTGCGAAAAATAATAAGACCCATGCCCAAATTTTTTGCCATATTGGAAATTATTACCACTGATGTGCATTATACTGGAATTATTCCAGTAGTGGTTCAATAATTCCTGACAAAAGTAAAGAAAGGAGGGGGCTGGCAGGCAATCATCTTCCAGAATAATTCCTGCTTCCACATGCTTAAAGAACCAATTAATACCGGTCACAGGTCCAAGTCCGCAACCCAAATTATTGTCTTGGAAGAGAGTTTTTACCCGACAAGGCCAGTTAACTTCCTTAACGATTTTCCTAGCCGCAAGGCATTTAGAGATATCGCCCTTGTCTCTTGGCCCATCAGCCGCAATGTATAACTTTTTCGGCTTTATCAACCTGATAGATGCCAACACTTTTCTTGTCATCTCAGGTCGATTAAAAATTAACAGTAGAATAGGAACATCAAATTGTTTTGTCATTACCATGTTTTATCACTGCAAGTATATTTTGGAATTTAAAAATCTCATTTATACTATCATAATGGTCTAAATAAACCAGACCCCCTCTCCTAATTCGATATAAGTCAAAATTGGGCAACAACTTATAAAAGTCATACAAAAACGTTCTGTTAATAACATTAAAATTGTTAAACTCAAACTGAATGGTTTTAATTTTGTTCTGTTTAATCATTTTTTTTGCGCCTTTTAACACGTTTAGTTCGTTACCTTCAACATCGATTTTCAGAAAATCTATGGTTCTAATTTGACGTAGTCCGCAATATTGATCGATTGTCTTCATGGAGCGAGAAAATTCAACTATCTTACCGCGCGTTCTGTAGAACTCTGATAACGCAACTTTTGATCCCGTGATCAGCCCAGTTTTATACTTTTGATATCGATATAATTTAACTCTCCCTGATTTATTACCAAGTGCTAAGTTCTCGCATATGACATGGGGGTATGCCTTAAGCTTATTCCTCATCGCTATAAATCCAATGGGGTTTGGTTCAAACGAAAAGAGTCTACTGTTAGGAAATTTTTTGATTAATTCCTCCGAAGTTTCTCCAGTATCGCCACCAACATCAAAAAAAATTGGTATTTTGGCGGCGATTAATTTTGGCAGCACTTCGTCGATAACAAATTGCTCTCCCGTCTTGCTAAGCGAACCAGAATTCAAAATCCCGTTTGCCCGATAGGCTAAAAGTGTCAGATTAATATTGAACAACTGTGCCAATAAGAGAATAAGTCGCTTGGCTAAATTAGCCATATTATGCATTAATTTTAAGTAGTTTTAGGATCGTGTCGCCGAAATATCTAGATGAAAATTTATTAAATCTGCTGCTTTTTATATATTGCTCGCCGGAGATTATATAGTTATTATATTCATTTTCTGTCATATGCATCAGGAATTTTGCCAGTTTCTCTTCACTAGAAAAATTTCGCCTGTCAATAAACACATCATTGTCTACATACTTTCCAATATTTGGCGCCCCCCAATATATAGGCACACTTTTAGCTTTAAGGGCATCAAATATTTTCTCTGTCACCCACCCCTTTGAACCTGTCATATTCTCATAGCAAAGGGTAAATTTATATTGAGACAAGGTTTTAAGTTTATTAAACGACACGCCGCGATATGTACGATATTTTTTCCATGTCCAGGGAAGATATTTTTGAAAAGTGTTTATTGGCTTGTTCCATCGAGGGCCAAAAAGATCAAAATCATTAGGAAAGTTATTGTCAAAATATTCAATCGTTTTTCTCCTGGCTGAATATAATTCATTCGGTCCTTTTGCATATTTATTTATTGAGATATTAACCAATAATTTTTTTTTATTAAACGGTATAGTTTTTTTAACCGGTGGCACATTCGGTACGGGCAAATAGAATTTGTGAAATTTATGGTTGTCTACTAAATCATCATCCCAGGTAAAAATATTATCAAACTTATCCCACGTTTCTCTTGCGTAATTGATGGAATTAATAACTTTTCCTTCCCACAGAAACAATATCATTTTACTTTTTAGGTTTACTCTTAATGCTTCTGAATATAATTGCCTATTAGGCCAACTTTTATCACTGGAAAGACCATCAACGCTTGACGTATCAATAAAAATCACCCACTCGCAACCTGATAGTGAATTATTATCGGGAGTAGTAAGGCTATAACCAAGTTTTTTTAATCGAACTCTTAACCCCCTCCAGCAGTCAAATGTATGATTCCAATCCTTCCGGGTAAATATACCATTATTCGCGAAAAGTGGGTTCGGAACTGCAAGAAAAATTTTTTTCATTGCAGCAGATGTGATTTAATTTCTGAAAGCGTTTCTTGTCTTAACTTGTTGTGATCAAACTTGGTAGATAGTTCTTCTTCTTTAGAGTTTACAAAACGGTGTGTAGCAAAACCAAGTAATAACTGCCATTTGTAAAACCAAATTCTTCTTTTGTGTATTTTTAATACTCTCTGGTACCAACCATTTTTGTCAAGTTTCTTGCCTAATTTGTTGCCGTGCTCAAGATAATGAAAACTGGCCAGAATCGGTAAATATTTTGAAAGATAACCTGATTTATTAAACCGGTAGTCAAATTCCAACCAATCCAACATATCTTCGTTTCGCCAGGGCATGGGTGGATAGCATTTAAGAATAACTTCTTTCCTGACGCATAGGTTTACCTCCGGGTAATGAAATGCCGTCTTTAACCAATAAGAAAACATTTGTTCACCCTGCGGTGCCTCTTCGTAAACAAAACGCGGATAAGTAATATCAACCATTTGACCTTTTGCAGATAAACCAGACGCATTTCCCCAAACCAAAGAGATATCTTTATGGCTATCAAGAAATTGGACACATTTCTTGACCCAAGATGGTGAAGCATAGCCATCAGAAATACAACACTGCATAATATACTTCCCTTTTGCCAAACGTAGCCCTTTCCAGAAAGCTTCTGGATAGCCACTGTCTTTTTCGGAAATCAAAACCGAAATTGGGTATTTCTTCATTAACTTTAAAGAGTTATCAGACGATCCGCCATCAATGACAATATATTCATAATCATCCCCTTCCTGATTGAAAATCGATCTCATCGTCTCATCTAATAGTGGAGCCAGGTTCATTGAAGTTGTGATAATCGAAACCTTCGGTGACTTACTTAAGCTTCGTGATAAAGGCCGAAGATTCTTAGTCATAATATCTGGTGTTTTATTAACAATTTTGTCAATACGGCCAATTTCTTCTTTCACCTGCTTTATTACCTTAGTCTCATTCGGCTTTATTTTTTGCAGACTCTCTAAATTTAACCTAAGTAGATCTCTGTTCAAAAATGGTTCAAATCTAATTGAGTCTGGGTCATTTATGATAAAATTCCGAATTTTAGGAAAATTTGAATTCTTTAGATGACTTTGAAGAGATATTGCCTTATTAAAGGTCGATTGATTCTTAGTTGGCTTATGTCCCTTACCTATCAAATTATTTTTCATGCCTCTGACTCCATCAATTTATTCTTTTGGCTTTTTGTTAAGAGTCGAAAATACTGGACGTATTCGGTTAAGATGCTTCTTCTTTGAAGTCGTCTTTTTTCTACAAATTTCTCTTGTAAAGTCTCCTCCATTTCTTTTTGTGGCCTGGGATATTCAAAGGGAACTTGAACATCCACAACCCTTTTCCCAATTCGCAAAGCCTCAACTATCGGAAAGAAGTCCACATCAAAGTATCTTTCCGGGTCAAGATTATTCTTTTTAGCATAAGATTCGTCAGTAATCTGAAATTTTCTCACAAATAAGGCCACAATCTCTGGGGTGTTTCTAAAGACTTTTACCCCAAAAAACCAATCTAAATTTGCGCCGAGTGGAAGAATTTTCATCAGATGAGCAATTCTATTACATTGTCTATTCGCCCAATTCTCTGATTCATATTGGAAAGACGGGTATGTGTCTCTAAAAAGAATCGGATCTCGACTAGCAACGACAACATCTGCTCCATCGGAATAAATCGGTCGAATAATTTGTGGCACATCCTTAATAATGGAGTCTTTTTCCGGCTGAATTAGGATAATAAACCGACAGCCCTTTGATTCTTGAGCGGCTTTGAACGCTTGCCTTTTTGCTGATGAAATACTCTTTTCCTGTTGGGACAGTAATAAAACACCGCGCTCCCTAGCCTCGTTTAAATAGGCGTCCGAACTACCACCATCCACCACCACCATTTGATACCCAGCCCTTTGGGCTAATTCAAAAGCTTGTAAGGAAGCGTCGCCGCGGTCAATATCAATATTAGGAGCTGTTCTCTCCCCTGGCATCCAGGTTTTGTAAAACGTGGCAGCACAAATGGCAATCGATCTGGGGTCAATTCCCTCTTTTCGTTCTGTAGCAGTCTCAGCGCCTAACATTACTATATTTTACTCCTAACGGTTTGACAAGTACAGAAACCCCGGCATAAAGTCGTCAGACTATGAAAACATCATTAGCTGACCCCGTTTAGACCCTTCTCAAACACTCAGTTAATACTTCTAGTTCTGAATCTTTAAGTTCCGGGTAATTACCGAAATAGAAGCCATTATCGTGGATAAAATCAGCTCCGGGCAGAGAATATTTTCTCTTGACATATTTACCAAAGAAAGGCTGGCGCTGAATGTTGCCGGTGATTATCGGCCTAGCATCTACTCCGGCATCCTGAAATTTTTTCAAATATTTTTCTTTCAATTCTTTTGTTTTACAGATAACCGGAAAGGCAAAGTTAGACAATCTTTTAATGTGAGAATGGTCAAGAAAAATTAAATCCTTATTCTTACGGGCAGCTTTTTCGAGTCTCAAAAAATTACTTTCTCTCTTATTGATAATATCTTCGATATACGAAAGTTGATAAAGTCCAATAAAACCATTTATTTCCGTCGGTCGAAAATTAAACCCCAGGTCATAAAAACTATACTTTGCCTCAAATTCATCCACAATCTGATACTTCTTTCTCCAGTTGCTTTGCTGT
>JAMCTM010000002.1:10577-19190 GCA_023379465.1 Patescibacteria group bacterium | reverse complement strand
CGCTGATGTTTCTTCATTATGTTGTTGGCTACACGCCGTCTCACTTATTCCGCCGTTTCTTTTATCGTCTGTCCGGAATAAAAATTGGCAGGGGTTCAACTATTCATATGGAGGCGCGGTTTTATAATCCGTCAAAGATAGAAATCGGAGAGGATACTATTGTTGGCGAAAAGACGGTTTTGGACGGACGGGACAAACTCATTATCGGCAGTCATGTGGATATTGCCACAGGGGTTATGATTTATAACGCGGAGCATGACGTTGGGGATGAAAATTTTGCGGCAATCGGAGCGCCTGTAATTATCGAAGACTACGTTTTCATTGGGCCTCGGGCAATTATTCTGCCCGGCGTAAAAATTGGCAGGGGGGCAATTGTCGGGGCAGGGGCTGTTGTTACAAAAGACGTTTCGGAGTTTTCCATAGTGGGAGGGGTGCCGGCTAAGGTTATAGGGGAGCGAAAAAATAAAAACCCTCATTATAAACTTGGGAGAGCCGCTTTGTTTAGATAATAGAGAAATACCCTTATAATACCTTGATGTATTATAGAAAATAAAATATGTATATTCTTTCGATTATTATTCTCTCTTATAACACCAGTGATTTGACCGTGGGCTGTGTAAAATCCATAATTGATAATTATCGAAAAGAAATCGAGGATGAAATATTAGAGGTTATAGTGGTGGATAATGCCTCATCGGATAATTCCGTTTTTAATCTTCTTAAAATTAACAATATAAAACTTCTCCGAAATAAAACAAACGCTGGTTTTAGCAAAGGTTCTAATATTGGAGCAAAACTCGCAAAGGGAGACTATCTTCTTTTTTTGAACTCAGACACAAGGGTTTCGGGCAAAGGGTTTTTGCAAATGGCCGAGTTTTTAAAAAAGAATAAAAATATCGGGATTTTGGGGGGCAGACTTCTTAATCCCGACGGCTCCCTTCAGGCTTCGGGGGGCAATTTTTATAATCCGGGCAATCTTTTGCTTATGCTTCTTGGGGGCGAGAGGCTTGGATTAATCAGAAAGAAAGCAGCCAGAAAAGAGAGCGTGGACTGGGTAAGCGGGGCATCTATGATGATTAAAAGAGATTTATTCGAAAGCTTGGGCGGTTTCGATGAATATTTTTTTATGTACATCGAGGATATGGAACTTTGCTTCAGGGTAAAAAAATTAGGGCTTAAGATCTATCTTTATCCCGACATAAGGCTTGTTCACGAAGTCCATGGAAGCAGCAGCAGAACATTTGCTATAATTAACATTTACAGGGGTATTTTGTATTTTTACAAAAAACACGGCTCTTTTATAAGCCTTATCCTTGTCAGGTTTCTTTTAGAGACAAAGGCGGTAATCCTGATTTGCTTGGGCAGATTAATCCGTAATACTTATTTAATAAGTACGTATGAAGAAGCTTTTTCTAGCTGTAGATAATAAAATTCTTAAATTTTTAGTAGGTTTTTTAATAGTATTTATACCTGTCTATCCCAAACTGCCCAGTATTGGCATAAACCATACCTGGGTTTATATTCGGTTGGAGGATTTTTTTATCGCCTTTACTGTTCTCATTTGGTTTGGTCAGATTGTCAGAAAAAAAACATCGCTGAATCTTAGAGAGGGCATTCCTATTTTTATTTATTGGTTTGCGGGGCTTTGTTCTTTGATAATTTCTGTTATTTTTATAGGCCCTCATCTGGCGAATTTCTTTCCGAAAGTAGCCTTGCTTTCGTATCTTCGGCGTATCGAATACATGATTCTTTTCTTTATTGCCGCGTCAACCATTCGAAGCATTAAAGACTTGAGGGATTATTTAATTGTTTTAACTATTGCTTTAACAGGTGTTGTGATTTATGGATTTGGCCAAAGGTATTATTTATACGCGTGGCGGTTATTTCCGTCTTTTTTTGAAAAGTTTTCTTTTTGTTTCCCGTCTTTTCAAACAGGCAACGAACAATTCGCCAAGGGTATCCCTTTGTGTCTTCCTTCAAACGCCCGTATAACCTCAACCTTTGCCGGGCATTATGATTTGGGGGTGTGGCTGGTATTGGTTATTCCGATACTGGTCTCTATTGCTATTGTTGTCAGGCGTTTTTTTATCAAGGCGGCCATTTTTCTTTTGAGTTTTTTTTCCGTCATGCTTCTTATTTTTACCGCCTCCAGGGTTTCGTTTATAGCCTGTTTGGCAAGCGTTTCAAGTGCTTTATTTATGGGGAGGAAAAAACGACTTATTCTTCCCTGGCTGATTACGGCGACTGTTTTACTTTTAGTTTTCAATGGTTCAACCGCCAGGAGACTCCTGGAGACGGTAAGGCTTACCTCAATTGTAACCAACAGTCAGGGACAAGTTGTCGGGGAGGCGGAGTCGGCTTTGCCCGCCTCTCTCCGCGGTAAGATTGCCAAAAGTCCTGTTGTGGTTGGCAATATACCAACCCAGAAGCTGCCCAAAGGATCCGGTTTTCTGTCTTTGCCTCAGATAAGCGCCCCTACGGCTACAACCACAGCCGTGGTTCAAACATCCGTACCGGTGGAAGAGGCTAAAAAATTAAAGCTGGCAAACGGAGGGGTGGAAATATCTACTGTGTCGGGCAGTTTTCTGGTGCAAAAAGCCTTGGTATATGATATTTCCTTTACTACCAGATTTCAGGGGGAATGGCCCAACGCCTGGAAGGCATTTTTAAGGAATCCCCCCCTTGGCAGCGGTTTTTCCTCGATAACCCTTGCCGCGGACAATGATTATCTAAGGGCCCTTGGGGAATCGGGATTCCTGGGGCTTTTTTCGTTCTTGTCAATCTTTCTTTTACTTGGCATCCTCCTTAAGGAAAGCGTTAATAAAATTGACTCAGGTATCGCTAAGGCGTATCTCATTGGTCTTGCCGGGGGAATGGTCGGCGTATTCTTAAACGCTTCTTTAATTGATGTTTTCGAGGCATCTAAGTTTGCGGAAACCCTTTGGATCTTGCTTGGTATTGGGACGGGAGTGATTCTGCTTTACAACAAGGAGAAAATTAATTATTTGATAAATCTTAGGAGGTTTTTTTCCTCCCATATACTTTTAATTAGTTATTTATTCGTAATTGTCTTAGTGGTACTTATGCCAAGCATTAATAATTTTTTCACTGCCGATGATTTTACCTGGCTTCGTTGGGCCGCCTCCTCTGATCTTTTTTCAATTAGGCAGTATTTCATTAACGCCCATGGTTTCTTTTACAGACCCTTAGATAAGACCCTGATGTTTTTTCTTTATACCCTTTTTTCCTTTCAGCCGCAAGGATATCATTTGTTTATTATCATTCTCCATCTTCTCGTGGGTATAGGGGTTTATATTCTGGGATTGAAATTTTTCAAGAGGAAGTTTTTGGCGTTTCTGGCATCGGTTTTGTTTTTGCTTTTGCCATCCAGCGGAGAAAACATATTTTGGCTGTCCACCATATCTACTACCCTTTCGACCTTCTTTATCATCTATTCGTTGATTTTTATGATTTTCTATAGGTCAAAAGGGTCATTTTTGATGTATCTTTTGGCAGTTTTGTTTGAGATATTCGCCCTTTTGTCGTATGAAATGGCCTTGGTTTATCCAGTGCTTCTGTTGATCTTGGATCTTATTCTTCTTAGGCCAAAAAGAATAAAGACGGTTCTTGTGTCATACATTCTCCCCGTGTTTCTGGTTCCTCTTTATTTGGCTTTGAGGCTTTCTGCCCATGCTGTTTGGCCAGGCGGAAGCTATGGCTATAACCTTTTGCATCTTGTCCCCAATTTTGTTGGTAATTTATTGGGTTATTATGCCCTTTTTATACTTGGCGAGGGTTCCTTATCCTTGTATACTATCGCAAGATCGGCATTAAGGACGCATTTAACAGCGGTATTTTTATTTCTGATGATTGCTGTTATAATGGCAGTCTTTTTGATAACAGTCAGGCGGAGAGACTTAAAGATCATTCTTAAAAACACAGGGAGTTCATTTGCTATATTTTGCTTTTTGTTTTCGGTAGCGGCCTTACTGCCGTTTTTGGGACTCGGGAACATAGCGGAAAGATACAGTTACCTTACTTCAATCGGCTTTGTATTTCTGGCGGTTTTCCTTTTGGACGCTTTTGTAAAAAGGATTATTAAGCAAAGAAGGTCTTTAGCCTTATATGCGCTTTTGGTTATTATAATTTTTTGGAGCCTATGGAATTTTTCAAGGCTTTCCGCGGAAGGCAGAGAGTGGAATCACGCCGGACAAATAACTAATAAGACCCTGTCTATTTTTAGATTATACTACAGCGATATACCCAAGGAATCGAGCATTTATGTGGCTAATGTGCCGATAAAATGGGAAAATGCCTGGGTTTTTCCGCTTGGTCTTAAAGACGGATTATGGTTTATCTATAGAAATATGCCTGTAAATGTCTATGAAGTAAAAGATCTTGCAGGTTTAAAGGCTTCAAATACAACTTATCTTTTTAAATTTAACAAGAAGGGCGATTTGTTAAAAGTCGAATAGACATGAAAAAGCTTGAAATTTTTCTTATTCTTTTGATTATTTTAGGGGCCTTTGCGGTGAGGCTTTACCGTTTTGATAATCCAATTGCCGATTGGCATTCCTGGCGCCAGGCCGATACGTCCGCTGTTTCCCGGAATTTTATAAAATACGGGTTTGATCTTTTGCATCCCCGTTTTGACGATCTCTCAAACGTTGCCTCGGGACTTGATAATCCAATGGGCTATCGGTTTGTTGAATTTCCCATTTATAATGTTTTTCAGGCCGGGCTTTTTGAACTTTTCGGCCGTTTTACCCTTGAAGAATGGGGAAGGCTGGTAACCATTTTTTCTTCCTGTTTGTCCATAATTTTTATCTACCTTCTTATTAAAAAAAGAAGAAATATGGTAACCGCCCTTTTGGGAGCCGTGTTTTTTGCGTTTATACCCTTTAGTATTTATTATGGACGAACCATTCTGCCTGATGAATCAATGGCTACGGCGATACTTGGTGGAATCTATTTCTTCGATCTTATGATTCAGGAAAAATTTCAGAACAAGGATTTCAAATTTCAAATGTATTTTATACTGGCCGTTCTTTTTACCGCCTTCTCTTTTCTTCTTAAGCCTTATGCCCTGTTTTTTACCCTGCCGATGTTTTATTTGGCTTACGAAAGATTCGGTTTTTCATTTCTTAAAAAATGGCGGCTTTGGCTGTTTTTGGTTTTATCAATCATTCCGCTTGCCGCCTGGCGGATATGGATGTTGCAGTATCCGCAAGGCATTCCGGCCAGCGCCTGGCTTTTTAACGGCGGGGATATCCGCTTTAAAGGGGCTTTTTTCTATTGGCTTTTTGCCGATCGGATCGGACGTCTAATTCTGGGTTACTGGGGATTGCCGCTTTTGGTTTTCGGTATTTTGGCGGCCTCATCTTATAAAAACAAGGGCTTTTTCTTTTCTTTTCTCGCCTCTTCCCTGCTGTATCTTTTTGTCATAGCCCGCGGCAATGTTCAGCATGATTACTATCAAATTTTGATTGTTCCGACAATCGCTATTTTTCTTGGTTTGGGCGCTGACTTTTTACTTAGACCCCCGAAAGAATTTAACCGTGCCCTTTGCTTTTTACTTTTTATCATTTGCTCTTTATTCATGTTTTCTTTTGGCTGGTATTTCGTAAGAAGCTACTTTGACATAAATAATCCTTCTATTATTGTCGCGGGGGAGGCCGTTAATAATCTTACACCGGTCAACGCCAAGATTATCGCCCCATATAACGGTGATACTTCATTTTTATATCAGACGAAAAGACAGGGATGGGCAAGTTTCGAAAGGCCTCTGCCTCGGATGATTAAGATGGGAGCGGATTATCTGGTTTTGGTTAACCCGACAAAAAAAGATCTTGAGATAGGAAAAACCTATAAAATTGTTTCTAAGACAGCGCAGTATATTCTTTTTAATCTCCGCCAAAAACCATGAAAATATTGCTGGTTTCGTCATTTCTTCCCTATCCTTTATATTCGGGCGGGCATATCCGCCTTTATAACCTGATAAAGCTTTTGTCAAAAAAGCATGAGGTAGTTCTTGTTTGCGAAAAGAGGGATTACCAGAGCGAAGAAGATATTAAAGAGCTTGAGAAAATATGCCGCGGGGTAAGAGCGGTTCCCCGGAAAAAGCAGTGGAGTTTGGCAAATATCTTAAAGACGGGATTTTCCCTCTCGCCCTTTTTGGTTACCGGGCACACCAATAGTAAATTGAAAAAGGCAATAGAGGAGGAACTTGAAAAAGAGAAATTTGACCTAGTCCATGTGGAAACATTTTATGTCATGCAGAATCTGCCGGAGAGGATAAATCTGCCGGTTGTTCTGGCAGAGCATAATGCGGAGTATCTGGTTTATAGGCGATTTGCCGATAGGATGTCTCTTTTTCTTCGTCCACTTTTCCGTCTTGATGTCTGGAAAATGAAGCGTTGGGAGAGAAACTGCTGGAAAAAAGCAGCTCAGCTTGTGGCGGTCTCGGAAGAGGAGGGGAAAATGATGGAAGGTATCAACAAGAATGTTTCGGTGATACCAAACGGAGCGGACACCGAAAATTTCAAATTTCAGACTCCAGATTTCAAATTTCAAAAAGCGGAGAGGCGAGTTTTGTTTATCGGGGATTTTAGATGGCTTCAGAATAGGGATGCCCTGGGGTGGATCTTAAAAGATATCTGGCCCAAAATAAATTATGAATTAGGAGTTACGAGTTACGAATTAAAACTTTGGGTGGTGGGAAGGAAGATTCCCGGGGTAATTAAAAAATTGACTAAAAACGAAGATGTTGTCTTTGATGAGAATGCGCCGAAAGAGACTTGGGAAATTTTTAAGCAGGCGGATATACTTCTTGCCCCAATTAGGGTAGGAGGAGGAACAAGTTTTAAAATTCTGGAGGCTATGGCTTCGGGGGTACCGGTTGTAACGACAGGTTTAGGCATAGAAGGAATCAATGCCATAAACGGTAAAGAGGCAATGATTCAGGATAGCGCCGAAAGAATGGCGGAATCGGTCGTGAATCTTCTGGACGACGCTAATCTTTATGATATCATTGCCGCAAACGCCCGGAGGCTGATAGAACAGAAGTATGACTGGAAAAAGATTGCCAAAAAATTAGAGACGGTATATGAATCGGCTAAAATAAGCCATGATTGATTTATCAATAATTATTGTTTCCTACAATACAAAACAGTTTTTATTAAATTGTCTAAGATCAATAATTGATACAACTAGAAATATTTCCTGCGAGATTATTGTTGTTGATAATGCTTCGCTTGATGGCACGTCATCGGCGATCTCAGATTTTACCGCTCAAACTGAGGTTAAATTCGTTGAAAATAAGAAGAATTTGGGATTTTCCAAGGCCAATAATATCGGAGTTAAGAAATCCAGGGGAAGATATTTGCTTTTTCTTAATCCCGATACCCTGATTTACGAAGGAGCGCTTGAGGCCATGGTTAGGTTTATGGATCAGCATTTGGACGCGGGAGTGGCCACGTGCAGGATGAATCTTCCAAATGGAGAAATTGACGATGCCTCACACAGGGGGTTTCCAACGCCCCTTAGGGCCTTTTTTTATTTCGCCGGCTTATCGAGAATCTTTCCGAAGTCGCCTCTTTTTAACGGATACCATCTGGGTTATAAAGATTTGGATAAGATTCATGAAATAGAAGCATGCGCCGGGGCGTTTATGCTCGTCAGAAGAGAGGCGGGAGATAAGATTGGCTGGTGGGACGAGGACTACTTTTTCTACGGGGAGGATTTGGATTTTTGCTACGAAATAAAGCAAAAAGTCTGGAAGATCTATTATGCGCCAACGGTTTCTATCCTGCATTATAAAGGGGTGTCCGGGGGTCTGAAAAATATTTCTCAAGAGATCACTACAGCTACTAAGGAAACAAAAAGACGCGCCACTAAAGAGCGTTTTAAGGCAATGCGCATCTTTTACAGAAAACATTATCGGGAAAAATATCCCGGAATAATTACTTTTTTAGTTTTTCTAGGTATTTTTTTCAAAGAGCGATTCTTTTAGTTTATAGTTCAATTATGAAGATTGGAATTGACTGCCGGCTTTGGGGAGAAAGTGGGGTGGGGCGGTACACGAGAAATTTGGTTAAAGAGCTTCAATTGATAGACAGGATTAATGACTATGTCCTCTTCGTTTTGTCTAAAGACGAAGAAAATCTCAAATCTCAAATCTCAAATCTCAAGAACAAATTAAAAATTAAAAACTTAAAACTTAAAATTGTAAAAGCGGACATAAAATGGCATGCCCTGGAAGAGCAGATGAGGCTTCCTCAAATTCTCAACAGAGAGAATTTAGACCTTATGCATTTTACATATTTTTCTGTTCCTATTTTCTACAGCAAGCCTTTTATAGTTACTATTCACGATCTGATAATAGATCACTTTCCAACCGGTGAGGCATCAACGCTTTTCCCTCCCCTGTACGTATTAAAACGAATGGGATATAAATTAGTTATTTCTTTAGCTTCTAAAAGATCAAAAAAAATTATTACGGTTTCCAATGCGACGAAACAGGAAATCATTGATCATTTAGGTACTGATAGAAATAAAATAGAAGTTATATACGAAGGGGTGGATTCTTTAGTTCAAAGTTCGAAACCCAAGGAT
>JAMCTM010000002.1:9446-10567 GCA_023379465.1 Patescibacteria group bacterium | reverse complement strand
TTCTGTCAAATAAGGCAGAAACTCAATGTTTCCACCCGCCATTTTTTTTAGCCTACCCTCCTCCGCCCCCTGGCCAACTATCTTTAGTTCAAAGTTCGAAACCCAAGGATTGGGATTGCAAGTTAAGATTCGAAGATTATAGATACTTTCTTTATGTTGGGAATGCATATCCGCACAAAAATCTAAAAAGGCTTTTGTTAGCTTTTCAAAAAATCAAAAACACAAATAAAGATTTAAAATTAGTTTTTGTTGGAAGAGAAGATTATTTCTATAAAAGACTAAAAATCAATGTGCATAAGATGGGTTTTAATAAGGATGTAGTTTTTGCTGGATGGGTCAGCAATCAGGAACTTTTTTATCTGTATAAAAACGCAATTGCTGCCATAGTGCCTTCTTTGATGGAAGGTTTTGGACTGCCTGCATTAGAAGCTATGGCAAGCGGCTGTTTGGTTTTAGCCTCCGATACTCCCTCTTTAAAGGAAATTTGCAAAGATGCGGCAATTTATTTTGACCCTTATGACGTAAACGATCTCAGGGAAAAAATGAGAAAAGTTTACTTAAATGATATATATCATTTAAGTGAGAAAAAGGAAAAGGGCTTAGAGAGGGCAAAGGCATTCTCCTGGCGTAAAATGGCAGAGGAGACGCTGGAGGTTTATAACACTCTAAAACGAGGATTAAGAAATTGATATTTTAATTATGCATTCTTTAAATAAGCCTCAGGCCTTAAGAGTAGCATTAGTATATGATCGGGTTAATAAATGGGGAGGGGCGGAGAGGGTGCTTTTGGCGCTTCATAAGATGTTTCCAAGGGCCCCTCTTTACACCTCGGTTTACAATCCGGAAACCGCGCCCTGGGCAAAGGTGTTTGATATTCGAGTCTCCTTTTTGCAAAATTTTCCCCTCGCTTCCTCTTTACACGAGGTTTACGCGCCCTTGATGCCCCTTGCCTTTGAAAGTTTTTCCTTTGACGGGTATGATGCGGTTATTTCCTTAACCAGCGAGGCGGCAAAAGGGATTATTACCAAGCCTCAGACTTTGCATCTTTGTTACTGTCTTACCCCCACGCGAGTAGTACTTTTTAATTCTGCCCTGAACTTCTTTTGAAATCGCAAGATAGC
>JAMCTM010000002.1:0-9436 GCA_023379465.1 Patescibacteria group bacterium | reverse complement strand
ATTTTAGAAATTCGGCTTTTCGGTTTTTGTCAAAACCAATTATTTCTTATCTTCGAATTTGGGATAAAATAGCCGGGCAGAGACCGGATTGCTATCTTGCGATTTCAAAAGAAGTTCAGGGCAGAATTAAAAAGTACTACTCGCGTGAATCAAGGGTGATCTACCCCCCGGCAGATCTAATGGATTGGGCATTATCCTCTAGCGTTCATCTGCGAAACCGGAGGCTAAATGCTGAATTATCGGAGGCTAAACGCTATTTTCTGATTGTCTCCAGGCTCGTTGCCTATAAAAGGGTAGATACCGTGATTAGGGTTTTTAACAAATTAGGGATGAGCCTAAAGATAGTTGGCCAGGGGGCGGAGGAGGGTAGGCTAAAAAAAATGGCGGGTGGAAACATTGAGTTTCTGCCTTATTTGACAGAAGAGGAGCTTTCACTTTATTATAAAAATGCCCAGGCGCTTATCTTTCCAGGAGTTGAGGATTTTGGCTTAGTCATGGTTGAGGCGCAATCTCACGGCACGCCGGTTATAGCGCTTCGGGCAGGGGGAGCACGTGAAATTATTCTTGAAGGAAAAACAGGGGAATTTTTTGACCGGGAGGATCAATCGCTTATTAATGTTTTGGAAAATTTTGATAAAAGAAGGTATAATAGCAAAGATTGTCTAAAAAGCGCCGAGAGGTTTTCCTTTGAAAGGTTTAAAAAAGAATTCATGGGTTTTTTTGAAAAAACAGCGAAGGACTATAATTTTAAACCTCGTTAGATATGAAAATTGTAATTTTTGCAGGAGGGGTGGGAACACGGCTTTGGCCGTTATCCCGCAAAAACAGCCCTAAGCAGTTTGAAAAGATAATCAATAATAAGTCAACCCTTCAGGAGACGGTTGAAAGACTTACCCCGCAATTTAAGCCGGATGATATATTTATCGCCACAGGCAAAAGATACGAGGATATAGTAAGAAATCAGCTTTTCCAAATTCCGCGGGAAAACTTTATCTTTGAGCCCGAGATGCGCGATGTCGGGCCGGCCATAGGTCTTGCTTCATTTATTCTAGGCGAAAGATATCCCAAAGAGCCCATGGCAATTCTTTGGAGCGATCATTTAGTTAAGAATGCGCAAATGTTTCGTGAGGTGCTGACGATGGCGGAGGACAGGGTCTTAAAAAAAGAATCGAATTTTGTTTTTATTGCCCAGAAGGCGCGCTTTGCCAATCAGAATATCGGCTGGATAGAACTTAAAAGTTTAAAAAGCAGTTTTTACAACAACAGCATAAATCTTTACAGATTTAAAAGATTGATATACCGTCCCAAGCTCGAAGACGCCAATTATTTTTTTAATAACAGGAATTATGTCTGGAATCTTGGTTATTTTGTGACAACGCCTCTATTTCTAAAATCTCTTTTTGAAACGCTTGCTCCGGTTATGTCCAAAAAGCTTAAATTAATCGCCGATGCCTGGGGAAGGCAGGACTATGAAAAAATTCTTAAATCTCATTATTCAACTTTGGAAAAGATCAGCTTTGACGATGCCATTTTGCAGAAGATGGATACGGACAGCATTTATGTTATCTCGGCCGATCTTGGCTGGAGCGATGTTGGGGCATGGGAAGCACTCAAAGAGGCCCTAAGCGGAAAAGAAGAGGAAAACGTTACCAAGGGAAATGTGCTGCTCGAGGAGTCAAGGGATTCTTTGGTGTTTAATTATGCAAAGGAGAAGCTATGCGTTGGCATAGATTTGGATAAAATGCTGGTGATAACAACGCAGGATGTGGTTTTGGTTTGTCCCAAGACCTCTGTTCCAAAGATTAAAAAATTTGTCGAGAAGCTGGCCGGGACTTCCCATGAACATCTTACCTAAGATTTAGTCCCGGAGCCTGCGGGTTTTATATATGCCGTACATAGAAATCAAGAAAAGTCCCCTATACGAATGTCTAAAAAGGGCAATTGACATTGTTTTTTCCCTGTTTTTGTCCTTATTTTTTCTGCCGATCTTTATTATTGTGGCCCTGGCCATAGTTATTGACTCTCCCGGTCCGGTTCTTGCCGACACCCCCGAAAGAGTCGGCAAAAACGGCAGACTTTTTAAAATGTATAAATTTAGATCAATGATTCCAAACGCCCATGAAATCCTGCGCCAGAATCCTAAATTCGCGGCGCTTTTTAATGAATACAGAAAAGGAAGTTATAAGTTAAAAAATGATCCCAGGATTACGACGGTTGGAAAATTCCTGCGCAAGCATTCGTTAGACGAGATGCCTCAATTTATAAATGTTTTGAAAGGAGAGATGAGCCTGGTGGGTCCAAGGGCTTATTATCCCGATGAATTGCGGGAACAGCAGAAGAAATATCCCGATACCGCGGAGAGCGTTAAAATAGTGCTCTCGGTAAAGCCCGGCATCACCGGTTTTTGGCAGGTTTCCGGAAGATCGGAGATTAATTTTGATAAACGCATAGAAATGGATGCAAACTATGTTAGGGAAAGATCAATTTCTTACGATTTGAGTATTATTTTTAAAACCCCCTGGGCCATGATTTCGGGTAAAGGAGCCTTATAGAAGCTGTTATTTATTGACAAGGTTTATTGTTTTCGTTTATCATAAATTTATGGAAGGATTAGAAAAAATTGATCTGCCTAGAGCAGTTGAGACCAATAATTCAGAAGGCACTAATTCGCCTTTGCCCCTTGGCGCAAAAAGCACCGGAAGGAAATTTCTGTTCAAGAAACCGGCGATTATTTTAGCCTGTCTGCTTATTCTGCTTGGGGTTTTGTTTGTTGTAATTTTTCTGCCTGCCAGAAAAACCTATTCCGATGCCCGTATAACCTATGAACAGGCCAAGGGTGTATATGATGCCCTAAAAAAAGAAAATGTAAGTTTGGCCAGCGATGAAATTACAAAAACAAAACAGGATTTAACAAAGACCCAAAATGATTTTAGGGCATTGGCCTTTTTACGGTTTGTTCCTGTGGCAGGCGGATACTATAACGATTTTTACCATCTCACTAAAGCCGGTTCTTACTCTCTGGACGCGGTGCAAACCCTGGTAGATGCCGTTAAACCATATGCTGACGTTCTAGGTTTAAAAGGCAAGGGCAGTTTTGTGATGGGGTCGGCCCAGCAAAGGATTCAGACCGCGGTGCTTACCATGGGTAAGGTTACCCCAAAAATTGATGACATAGCCAAGTCTTTGGAACTGGCCAAATCCGAAATAGATCAGGTAGACCCAAATCATTATCCCGGTCTTTTTGGCGGAGACAAGATTCGAGGGCGGTTATCCCAGGTTAAAACACTGGCCGACAATGGCGTTACTTTTATAGATCAGGCAAGGCCTTTGATAAAAGTATTGCCTTCGCTTTTGGGAGTATCGGGCGAAAAGAAATACTTAGTGCTTTTCCAGAACGACAAGGAGCTTCGTCCCACAGGCGGCTTTATCACCGCCTATTCCATTTTTAAAGTGGATAAAGGCAATATAAGCGTGGTGTCATCGGATGATATCTATAATTTAGATAATAGGGTGCCTCATAAAAGCACTGCTCCCTCTCCGATTTTGAAATATCTTCCAAATGTTTACAAATTTAATTTGCGAGACACTAATCTTTCTCCGGATTTTATAGACTCCATGAAAACCTTTAATTCACTGTATAATACTATACCCGGCAGGACAAAGGTTGACGGCATAATAGCCCTGGATACCAATGTTTTAGTGGCAACGATAAAAATTCTCAACAACGATGTTGTGGCTGACGGCATACACTTTAATACAAACAACGATAAGAGGTGCGACTGTCCGCAGGTTATATATGAGCTTGAAAACAGCATAGCAAGACCGGTAGGTTATGTTACTACCACCCGTAAGAATATCCTTGGCGCGCTTCTTTATTCTATAATGCAGAAGTCTTTAGAATCCTCGCCAAAGCTTTACTGGGGTAAGCTTCTTCAGGCATTGATTACGCAGACCAGTCAGAAACATATCCTTTTTGATCTGTATAATCCCTCTGCCCAGCAAGGCATAGAAGCCTTGAATGCCGCGGGACGAATAAAGGCATTTGACGGAGACTATTTGCATATTAACGAAGCCAATTTTGGCGGGGCAAAATCCAATCTTTACGTGAAAGAGGCTGTTACTCAAAATATTCAGGTGGATAGCAGCGGCGTCATTACCAATACGGTTACGATTAATTACAAGAACCCCTATCCTCCTTCCGACTGCAGCCTGGCCAGGGGAGGATTGTGCCTGAACGCTGTCTTAAGGGATTGGATTAGGGTCTATGTGCCTAAAGGCAGTCAGCTAATGGACAGTAAAGGATCAGAGGTAAAGGTTACATCCTATAATGATTTAGGTAAAACAGTTTTTGAAGGATTCTTAACGGTTCGTCCGTTAGGCATAGCAACCTATACCCTAACTTATCGTTTGCCGTTTAAGGTTAAGGGGACAATTCTGCCTCTTCTTATTCAGAAACAGCCAGGAACAGATGGAAATCAGTATACAATTCTTCTGAATGGTAAAACAGTAGATCAATTTGCCCTGACCACGGATAAAGAAATTAACCTAAAGCTTTGAAAAATATGAGAACATGTAAGGCGGAGGGGATTATAATTAAGAGAACTAATCTTGGAGAAGCGGATAGACTCTTGACCCTCTTTACCAAACAGATGGGAAAAATTCAGGTCAAGGCTTTGGGAGTCCGCAGAATTTATTCGCGCCGCGCTCCAGAAGCCCCAGTTCAAATTCATGTATTTATTGCCCTTTATCAGGGTAAGGGCATGCCTATTTTAACAGAGATAGAGCCTTTAAGGGATTTCCGAAATATTAAAAATAGGTTAGACAGGATAGGTCTTGCCTATCATATTTGTGAGCTGATAGATAGACTTTGTGCCTATAATCAGGAAAATACAGAAGTTTTTAATCTTTTAAAGCAAACCCTGGATAGGCTTTCCGGGGATAATATAAAAACACTGATACATGAATTTGAACTGGGGCTTCTAACTAGGTTGGGATTTTACAGTCCTCAGCATAGACATGACCAATCCTTGAACACGCAACAGCTAATAGAAGATATTCTTGAAAGAAAACTTAGAACAAGGCAAATTCTTCCCTTGTTTAATGCAGATTACCCCCGCTAAGGGCGTTAGCTATTTATATTAACCGCTTATTTTGCTATCATACATTTATGCAGACCAAGACATTTGAAGAGATTGTATCCCTTTTAAAAAGGCGGGGTTTTGTTTTTCCGGGGAGCGAGATATACGGAGGGGTGGCCAATACCTATGACTACGGGCCGCTTGGCGCGGAACTTTTGCGAAATATCAGAAATCTTTGGTGGGAGACTTTTGTTCATAAAAGGGATGATATCTTTGCTATAGAAGCAAGCCTTATTTCCCATCAGGAGGTATGGAGGGCATCGGGTCATACCGGTAGTTTTGCGGACGCGATGATTGACTGCAAAAACTGCAAGCTTAGAATAAGAGCAGATCACCTCATCGAGAATTATCTCGAGGAAAATGATCCTAAGCGCCCGATTATTAGCGATCAAATTTCAACGGAAGAGATGGTTAGGGTATTTCGCGATAAGAAAGTGGAAGGATTGGGTTTAAATCAACTGGAAGAGCTTATAAAAATTCTTAAAATTCATTGTCCCAACTGCAAAGAATATCAGTGGACCGGTGTTAGAAAATTTAACCTTTTGTTTCCGGTTAATCTTGGTATTGTGGAGAAGGATCAAAGCCTTGCCTACCTTAGGGGCGAGACAGCCCAGGGGATGTTTGTCAATTTTAAAAACGTTGTTGATTCCACCAGGGTTAGACTGCCGTTTGGAGTCGCGCAGGAGGGAAAAAGTTTTAGGAATGAAATAACCCCCGGGAATTCCGTGTTCCGCACATTGGAATTTGAGCAGGGAGAGATTGAATATTTCTTTGATCCCAGAAAATCAGACTGGCAGGAGCTTTTTCAACAGTGGAAAGAGGCAATGTGGGATTTTGTCACAAACACCCTGGGTATTAACAAAAATAATCTTCGCTGGCGAACCCATGGCGATCAGGAACGGTCCTTTTATAGCAGGCAGACAGAAGATTTGGAATATAATTTTCCGTTTGGCTTTAAGGAGATTTGGGGGCTATCCTATAGAACCGACTATGATTTAAAACAGCATATTAAATTTTCCAAAAAAGATCTATATATTACGGATCCGGATACCCACGAGAAGATTGTCCCCCATGTTATAGAGCCGGCGGTTGGAATCAATAGGCTTTTCTTAATGGTAGTAGCAGACGCGTATTTTAAAGACGGAGAAAGGGTTGTTTTAAAACTTAAACCAAGCATTGCTCCTTATAAAGTAGCTGTTTTTCCGCTTTTGGCAAACAGGCCCGGTTTGGTAGAAAAAGCGCGCTATGTTTATGACGCGGTTAAATCCGAGTTCAGAAGTGCCTGGGACGATAGGGGAAATATTGGCAAAAGATATTTGTCTCAGGATGAGGCAGGCACGCCGTTTTGTTTAACTATTGATTTTAAGACATTGGATGACGGGACGCTAACCGTAAGAAATAGAGACACAATGGAGCAGGAAAGGATTAGGACTGATAACCTAAGCAGGGTTTTGACAGAGAAACTTTAAGGTTTTGCTATATTGACAAAGCAGAGAATTTAATTACAATAATGACGTAAACGAAAGATTTTAAAACTAATGCTAAGTCCTGAAATTTCTTCAAGACCAATGGTTGAAAGATCTCGTACAGAGGAATGTGGCGTTAGCGCAATTTTTAGCAAGACCGGGAGAAATGTCTCCAATCTGATTCCCGGTTTAAACAGCAATCTGCAGCACAGAGGTTATGACTGCGCTGGTATGGCAGCAGCAACTGGAGAAGGACTGCGTTCTTATGCACAAAAGGGTCTGGTAGATGAGGTTTTTCCTCCGGGATTTGATTTTGCGGGATCTGGTCTTTTATCTCCTGTTGGCATGGGGCATAACCGGTATGCAACAAGCGGAGAAGGCCGAAAAGATGGCGAAGATGGGATGCAGCCTTTTATTGCTAAGTGGAGAGGTCAAAGAATCGCTGTAGCCTATAACGGTAATCTTCCGGAGACTCAAAGAGCGATACTTAGACAAAGACTGCCTTCGGAATTAAAAGATAGTGTTTATGACACGCAGGATATTGCCAACGCCATCGTTTCGGCGGATGGAGCCATTTGGGAGGAGAGAATAAAAAACGGAATGAGCGATGTTTTAGGTGCTTACTCTTTAACGATTTTGACCGATGACGGAAGACTTTTTGGATTAAGGGGGCCATCCGGCACCTGGCCTCTGTGGTGCGGAGAAACAGATTCATTGATAATTTTCGCCTCGGAGACAAGGGTTTATGATCAGGAAAATATAGCCTGGAGCGAGGTTCAGCCGGGAGAGTTGGTGGAGGCTACTAGGCAGGGGGTTGTCAGAAATCAGATTTTCGAGCCAATGTATCCTCAAGCCCGTTGTGCACTGCATGATGTCTATGGAGCAAGAGAAGATTCCTTGATGGAGCAAAATATCAGTTTTTCTGATTTTAGAAGGGCACTGGGAAGAGAATTGGCAAGAGAATATCCCCTGTCCAACGTTGATTGTATTGTCGGAGTACCGGATACGGGACTTACTATAGCAGAAGGTTTTGCCGAGGAATTAGGAAGAAAGTCAATTTCTCTTATAACAAAAAACGGAAGTGCGTCAAGAAGTTTTATAGCCCCAACCCTTGAAGAGACATCGCGCATAGTGGATGGAAAATTTACAATCACTCAAGAAAATCTGGCAAGAGAGAGAAGCGTTTTATTAATTGACGATTCTCTTATTAGAGGCAGGACAATGGGAGGCGATCCAGAAAGAGGGCGAAAAGGCGTGATTCAACTGGTGAGGAACGCTGGGGCAAGAGAGGTTCATTTAGCGGTTGTTTTACCAAAATTCATTCAAGGCTGCGATATGGGATATTATATTAGACAAGATCAGCTTGTGGCCATGCTGCAAGGGGAAGACGGATCGTACAAAGAATTGTTGGAGGATCAAATAGCTCAGGTTTTAGGATGTGACTCGGTTTATTTTTTAAGCGATAAGGGATTAGAGAGAGCTTATAGACAGAAACTGGACAGGATAGGTATCTGCACACTCTGTGTGGGAGGAGGACATCCTTTTCCTTCTTTCTCCGGTTCACGTAACGGGTTGCGGGGTGATCTGACAGCGGCTACGGCCAGTCAAGTTCTAAGTTAGGTTTATTAAACCAGTCCAAACGTTAACTTACAGCACTTTCTTTTTTTTAACCTTGGCACAGAATGTATTATCCTCCAATAGTTAGTAGCCCTGCACTATTCGTTTAAAGTTTCATCAAAATATCGATTATAAGCATCCGCTATCGCATTAAATCCTTCCGCGCCTACTGTCGCTATTACATCAGCCCTGTTTACCGCTCTTAATATTTTTAAAACGGAAGGATTACCATCTAATACATTTTTTAATTGTTGAGGTGTAAGTTTTTTTCTTTCATCTCTTACTTTGTCCCTGGCAATATCTGATACTATCCCGTCGTTTATAATTACCTGAACAACAGTTTGTGTATCAGCTTCCGAATAACCCCATTTCCTCGTATACTCCGCCGCTTTCCGGGCACTTGGGATTTCGTGTTCAAAATCTCTGGGAACTTTTTCGTCCCTTCTTCCTGTGGGTTTTCCAATATCATGGAATAAAGCAGAGACTAACGCCAACCCCTTCTCCCTGTCAGATAATGACCAGTATTCAGGCAAATATTTAAGCGCAGATACCGCGTTTTTTATATGTTCGCCTAGAAGCACACCATTATGTTGATAGCCCTCTTCTCCTGTTAGCTTTCGCCATTCTGGCACAGCTGCTGAAATAGTCGCATCATCGAAAATTTCTGTTCGTAGTGATGATTCAACCAGTTTGCCCTCATCAGTAATTTCTTTAGTTTCTGATGCTTCATGCCCTGCAGAATAATAAGAAAGAATATAATCTCTCCTTTGCCGCAAAGTATCTTTAAGATTTTCTCTGTCTTGAAAACTCAATCTAACTGACTCAACCAAACGATCGATAGTTGCATCTGTGAGCCTTTCTTTTAATACAGCAAGTTGATTTTGTATATCTTCTTGGGTCAAACCAGTATAACTTGATTTCATGCCCTCTAGTTCCGTTACGATTCCATTAAAGGTTGTTTTTCTTTCCCCTCTTGCCCTAAAAAGCAAAGAGCCTCCGTTATCGATCCTGATAAGCCTTCTCCCACTGAAAATAACGTTTCCGGTGTTTCCGACAATATCCCAGTTAGCAAGCAGTGCGTCAGCTATAAAACCATTTTTTAAGTCATCCATTTTTATTTCCGCGTCTTGAGGCAGTACTTGAGAGGAGTGTCCGTAAGCGGTATCGATTTTTACGATTTTGGTATCGGGAACCGCAATACCAAGATGACGATAT
>JAMCTM010000001.1 GCA_023379465.1 Patescibacteria group bacterium | reverse complement strand
CTGTTTTAGAGCTTAAGTTTCTTCAGCTTGTGTTTTTTAGGAAGACAATAATAAGGCCTGATTAAAAATAAATCTCCGAAAATGTCTTAGCATAAACACTTCTCTTTTACCCGCCCCGCAGGTAAAAAGATACTATCATAGCTAAACCAACCTGTCAATACGCTAAAAAAGAGACTTTAGCGCAATCTCGGAGCGGGAATTAAAAGATATTGAATTGGGAATAAGTTCTTTATGGGTTGTGGTGATTATAACCTGTTCTCCCTTGGCAATCTCCCTGACAACAAGCTCAATATGTTTTTCGTCAAGCTCCGAAAAAATATCGTCCAAAAGCAAAACCGGCTCTCTCCCCAACGCCTTCCTAAAAAACACAAGCTGAAGAAACTTAAGCTCTAAAACAGTCAACCTCTGCTGACCCCTTGAGGCAAATGCCTTAATACCCCGCCTAGTGCCCCCCGGGGGGGCCATTGAAAAAACAAAATCATCTCTATGGGGGCCTACCAGCGTCACGCCCGCGCCTTTCTCTGCCTCCTGATACTCACTAAGCCGCGCTTTAGAAATAATGCTTTTGTCGTAATAAATCTCAAAATCAAAAATAGTCTTTTTTTCCTGATTAAGAAAGTCAATAAGCCTTTCTCTCTTCTCGGTTAAAACATTGCCTGAGGCGATAAGTATGCCGTCCCAGTATTCAAACTGCTCCTTATTCCTTACCCCCCTCTCTTTGGCCCTCTGCAGAAGAGCGTTTCTTTGGCGAAGCGCCTTGTAAAACTGCGCCAGGGAAATTCTATATTCAAGATCAACCGCCTCCAGCGTAGTGTCCAAAAACCTTCGTCTTATCCCCGGAGAATCCGTAACCAGCTCAAGATCCGAGGGAAGAAAAGAAACCGCGGCCAATCTGCCTATAAAATCTATTCTTCTTTTGGAAACACCGTTGACAAGATATTTTTTTGACCTATCCGTTATCAAAACCTCAAGCTCTTCGTTATCGGCGGCCCCCTTTATTCTTGCGAATGTTTTTCCAAAGGCAACAGCGTCGCCTGCCCTGTCGCTTCTTAAACTTTCGCCTGTTGTCAAAAAAAGAATTGCCTCAATTAAATTGGTTTTGCCGGAGGTATTAGGGCCAACCACAAAGGTTATAGTCTGATCAAAGTTAAATTCTGACTTTATGTGATTACGAAAATTCCGAAGAGAGATTGACTTTAAAAACATTGTTGCATTGTTACATCGCTCAATTGTTAAAATAATAACAATGAAACAATTGAACAATGAAGCAGTAAATTATTCTATCACTGTTCCTTTAAACTCTTCTCCTGCCAGCGCCTTTTCCGCGTTTTTCATGTCTTTACCGTCAAGATACAAAACCTTTATTCCCAAACTATCTGCCAGCTTGGCGCCCGGAGGATCAAAAGGCGAATGCTCCCCGGGAGTCCATTTATCCCCCACCATTGCCCTATAGTCCTGCCAAGAGATTTTGAAGTAAGGTTTCGCGTCTTTATTTTTTCTCGGATCTTTATCGTAAACATGGTCGGCATTACTCATTTTAATAATCGTTTTTACTGCGTAATCCTGCGCTAAAACTACCGAACAGTAATCCGTTGACCAGCCCGGCTTCCAGCCGGCGGCAATAACAATCGGCTTATCGGGTTTTTGAATAAATTCGTAGTCATTAATAATAACCGGATGGGCCATATCCCTGAAGATTGTTCTAAAGAGGTGGGCGTTTAGACGGGTAGCGTGAATGCCGAGCCAGTCCAGATCATCGTTTGTCAGCTCATGTCCCGTAACCTCGGCCCCGGCATCCCGATAATGCCTGGACAAAACCCCGCCGCCGATAAGTATAAAAAATCGCCGATTGCATCCGGCGACCTGTTCTCTTATAAATGAATAAAACTTCTTAATATAGTCAATATCAAGACCTCCGTTGGGAACAATAAGGGATCCTCCAAGTTTTAAAACGACCGACTCTTTGTATCCATTGGTTCCATTCATATAAAACCCTAATTTAGGATACTACCACAAAACCGGCGGAAAAAGCAATTGTTAATGCTGGCAGGAGGGACAAAAATATGTTCCCCGTCCCCCCAATTGTATTTTTTGAATAAGAGATCCGCAGGTGGCGCACTTTTCGCCTTTGCGGCCGTAAACCAGAAAATGGTTTTGGTAGCCCCCGTCCTCTCCCAAGGCATTGACAAAACTTACGTCCGAGGAGCCGCCGTATTTTAAACCCCTTTTCAAAACCTCAATAATTGATTTATAGAGATTCTTAATTTCCTTATCCGTCAGTCCTTTCCGTCTGGGATCTACGCGGGCAAGAAACAGCGCCTCGTTGGCGTAGATATTGCCAATCCCGCTTATCTTTTTCTGATCCATCAAAAGAATTTTAATCGGCGAATTTGAGCCCTTGATTATGTTTTTAAATTTATCAAGAGTTAATGCGGAGTGAATATCTGTCTTTGATCCTGATACGACCGGGGGCTCGGGTCCCAAATCCTTAAAGAAAGCCTCCCTTTCTAATTCATCTTTCTTTATTACCCTTATCCAGCCGAACTTACGAAGATCGTTATAATAAAGGAAAGAACCTTTGTCTAAAGTAAAAATTACATGCGTGTATTTTGAAGGCAAACTTCCGCCGGCTTTTTGCGAAAGGGTTACCCGGCCAGCATCGCGGCCGCTATAAATAAGCTGACCGGTTAGTTTTAGATGAACAGCCAGCGAATAATTATTGCTCAAGCCGATAATCAATCCCTTTCCCTGTCTTGCAATACCGAGCACTTTCTGGCCGATAATATTTTTCTTTTCGCCTTGAAAAATCTTGGCAACTTTTATGTCAGCTGCCAAAATTCTGTGTCCCACGAGATATTTCTCAAGACCTAATCTGATTGTTTCAACTTCGGGAAGCTCCGGCATAATTTTAAACCTTTGAATTTTTACTTGTAATTTTAACTTTTGGCTCTTGAGTTTTGACTTATAAATCTTCTTATTTCTTTCTTAAATCGCTCCTTTGAAAATTTCCCTGCCTGCCTGACGCAATCCTCGGCTTTGATTTGATGACTCGAACTATTGAAATAATTAACCGCCCCAATTAAACCCTCAACCGTTAGTCTGTCAAAAAATACCCCTGTCCTGCCATGGATAACAGATTCCCGTATACCTCCTGACCGATAGGTAATAACCGGGGTACCCATGCTCATTGCCTCAACCGGGGTAATACCAAAATCCTCATCTTCCGAGGCAAAAACATAGGCCTTAGCATTTCCCATAAACTTAAGTTTCTCCTTGTCAGTGACTTCACCAACGAATTGAACTTTTGACTTTTGAGTTTTGATTTTGACTTTTGAGTTTTGATTTTTGAGTTCTTCTTCGTATCCGGCAAATCCCCTGCCAAACACAATAAGAGGCAAATTGAGCTTGGAAAACGCCTCAACTATCAAATCCGCGTGCTTTGCCCGAGCAAGACGGCCGCCGGCAAGAAAATAGGTTTTAGGTTCTAGGTTAAAGGTTACAACCTTTGACGTACCCACCGGCGGATAAATCACCTCTGCCTCTCTTCTGTAAAATTTCTTTATTCTGGATCTAACCTCATCTGAGTTAGCAATGAAATAATCAACATGTTGCGCTACTCTAAAATCAATCAGCCGCAAAATATGATTGGCCGCTTCCCCGAGAACCCGAAAGAAAAAATGATTCTTCCACTCTCTGGCTGTTTTGTATCCGTACAGATACCTGGGCGGCGTATGACAATACTCAATAATTTTGACTTTTGAATTTTGACTTTTGAATTTTTTAACGTATGCTCCGGTTGAGGAAACAATCACTGTATCAAATCCCGAAAAATCAAATTGAGAAAAAACAAACGGCGCGATTAGCCTAAACGGACTAATCAGCTTTGCCTTAAAGGGAATATGCTGAAAGAATGATGTTCTGATATCCCAATCTTTAAATCTGTCCCGATGAGGACCCAAAAAATTGGGCAGGTAAACGCTGGTAAAAACAGGAGCATCCGGATAGATTTCGTGCAGGGCCTCCAAAACCCGCTCCGCTCCTCCGTATTCCTTTATATAATCGTGAACCAAAGCTATGCGCATAAATAATTTTAAATTTGAAATTTTTAATTTTTAATCAAATCTAAATTTTCAAATGTTTTAATTTTAAAAATTGGGTCAATAAAAATTGATTAGAAATTAGAAACCAGAAATTTTACTAAAGTAATCCCAGTTGTTTATTCTTTGCTTGAATTTTCTGCTCTGTTTTGCTCAAACCAAAATTAATCCTTTTGACTAAACTCTTAAATCCCAATCTTTCAAATTCTTGCCTCATGCCTTCTTTGCCGAGATTTCCTACTGCACACTGATTAAAATCCGGGGCAATAGGCGCGTCTGTTACGATCGCTGCCAGTTTTTTGGCCAATGCGGCAGACTCCGCGCCCTGAGCTAATTTGAGAGCCAGATTCGGATTTTCCTTTTTGAGGAAATCAAGATCTTTATAAATCTCCTCAATATCAACATATTTCTTAAGAAGCAAAGATGCGGTTTTTGGCCCAATCCCGGGAACGCCTGAATAATTATCAGATGAATCCCCTGCCAATGCCTTGTAATCAACAATTTGCAAAGGCTTAATCCCATATTTTTCCTCAACCGCACTTTCGTCAAACACGGTCATGTTTGTTATGCCGACAATCGGCATTGCCACTTTTACATGGGAATTTATCAACTGGAGCATATCGCGATCCCCGGAAACGATAATGACTTCTAAATTTCGAAGCAGAGAAGAAGAATTGAAAGGAGGCGATTTGGATTTACGAGACGAGTGGATGTTTGAGTCCGCGTTTGACGCGGCGAGTTCACTCGCGAGCAAATTCGAAGCGCCGACTTCGATATCATTAACGGCCTGCTTAGCAATCGTACCTATGAGGTCATCTGCTTCGTATCCATCTATTTCAAAAACGCAGACTTTGGCTTTTTCCAAGATCTCGTGCACTAGCTGTATCTGGGGTACTAATTCATCTGCCATCTTGGGCCGCTTTGCCTGATAGCCAACATAGAGCTGTTTTCGGAAAGTAGGTTTTGGCCGATCAAAACAGACAATTATAGAATCGGGCTTAAAGTCTTCAATAATCCGCAAAAACATAGAGAAGAATCCATACACCGCGTTCACCAACTGCCCATCTGTACTTGTTAGAGGGGGGAGCGCGTGAAACCCCCGATGTAAAATGGCGTTGCCGTCTATTAAAATTAAGCGTTGCACAGGTTAATTATACCAAGGAGAACACGAGGATAAAAGCCCGCAACGTGCGGCAGGCTACCACACCCCACGAGCGTGAAGGCAGCTAGTGTATAGTGTACAATATTTCTATCTCTATGCCGATTCAATTTTCTAAACATGCTTTATATCAGCTAAAGAAACGTAATATTTCAAAAAAGCGAGTTATCGAAGTCGTAAAAAATCCCGAAGAGATCAAGGATAGTTATAAAAATAGGCGATTGCGCAGAAAAGTATATGGTGGTAAGATATTACAGGTAATTACAGCAACAGAAGGCTCTAGAATTACTGTGGTAAGTGGTTATTATTTAAAGTTAAGGAAATAATATGAAAATACACTACGATTCAAAAGATGATGCCGTTTATATAGAGTTGGCAAAAGGCAAATATGATGTAAGTCGTGAGATATCCGATTCAGTTGTGGTAGATGAGGATAAGAACGGCAAAGTTTTAGGTATTGAAATATTAGATGCTTCTGACAATATTCCCTCATTCGATCCTAAAAAGATCTCCTTCCAAGCTACGTAGGAAACTTGGGATTTTTTGGGCAGAGCTACCACACCCCACGAGCGTGAAGGCTATATCCATATAGATTATGCCCTCACCACAACCGTCCCTGCCATCATATCGTGCCAGCCTTGTTTCTTTTTATCCCAGATTACCCAAAGAAAACCAAGAAAAATAACAAGCGAAGAAACAATATAGCCGACATAACGGATAATACCGGTCAAAACATCTATGGGCTTTCCGTCCTCGCGAATCACTCTTATTCCCATCACCATATTGCCAAGAGTTTGACCATTTTTCTGGCTCCAAAAATAAACAAAATAAAAAATACCCGCCAATACCCTTAATCCGCCCAGATGGACAACTCCCAGAAACATCGAAATCGCAAATATAACAATTCCATCTGTAGTATAAGCAGCCATTCTTGTCCAAAAACCAACATATTGCATAGAACTGGCCGGTGCTCGTTTGGGAACTGGGTGTTGCATCTGCGAATCCATAAATTCAGCCTCTCATAAAACAAATGTCCTGTCAATAATTATTAGGCTTTTCTTCAGTGCCATTGCATTCTAACCCTTAGCCACAATTGACAAACGCTCCAGCTTCTTGAAAAGATAGATGTTACAAACAAACTCACAAGAAGAAAGAGCGTATGTCCTACCAGTATATCGTATTACCGAA